>JAFSLP010000071.1 GCA_017448345.1 Paludibacteraceae bacterium
ATTATCAAAAATTATCCAAAAATTATTTATATAGGTCAACCAACCATAGATCGTTCGAGCAAAGCGAGATAAGAATTAAAGATAATTATCAACAATTATTGATTAAAAAGAGGGTGTGCCAATCGTTTTGACACACCCTCTGAAACAGACGCACGGAAAGCGGATCGGTAATAGAAGATGCGAAAGAATAATCGAAACGTTATGAAAGTAAAAACGAAACAATAAACATGCATATCTACAGCGAGTTATGAATTATTGTTTCGAATATGTGCTCAAAAACATATTTTGCGCGTGCGTAAACAGGAAAAAATATTGTAATTTTGCATCGCGTTCGGTAATCGGTCTGCAAAGGTCGATACTTTGCTAAAAAAAGACAGTAATGTCCCATTAAAAATAAACAAAAACCAACAAAACCCTTTGCGTGCTTTAGGAGCCGTTGCTCCTTGTACAAATTGCCACTAAAACCTGCTTGTAAACAAGTTTCCAGACAGCTTTTACTGTCAATTAGTACAACTCTACGAGTACAAAGCACACAAAGACATAAACCCAAAAAACATTTTCAAATCAAATCCGTTCGCTCATAATGTCAGCATAATTAGCTTAATATCAATTATTTATAGCTCATTTGCGATATTTTAATGGGACAGTAGTGAAAAAAAGAAACAAAACCAAGATAAACCCTTTGACGAGTAAAAAGCACTCAAAGACCGCCAAGTGGGCACATAAAAAACAAGCCCCTCGATTCCCCTAAAAGGGAAGAAAAGGAAAGAGTTGCAAACCAAGATAAACCCGAGTTGAACAAACATTCTTAAATCAGATATAGTTATGAAAAATTCATTCACTTACAACGAAATCCATCAGCAACCGGCGATGTGGCGCAAGGAGCTGGAGGCGTTACTGCAATCGAAAGCAGCGATTAGTGCGTTCATGCACAAGTACCTCACCCCTGAAACGGATATCGTTCTGACCGGAGCCGGTACGTCCGCCTTCATCGGCGATGCCATTTGTCCGGTAATGCGCGGGATGTGGCATAACGTCCGTTCCGTTCCGACGACCGACCTCATCACGCATGCCGAGTATCTGCTGGAGGCAGACCGTCCGCTGCTGTTAATCAGTTTCGCCCGTTCTGGCAACAGTCCCGAGAGCGTGGGAGCGGTCAATCTGGCGAATAAAATCTGCAAGAATGTTGCACATGTGTATATCACTTGCAACAAGAACGGCAAACTGGCTCAGCAAGCAGTCGAAAGTCAAAAGTCGAAAGAAGAAAGCAATATTCTGCTGTTGAAGTTTCCGGAGGATACGGACGACAAGAGTCTGGCGATGACCAGCAGTTTCTCCACGATGCTGTTGACCTGTCTGATGTTAGGGCATATAGACACGCTTGAGGATGATGCAGAGATGATAGAGAAAGCGGTTAAGAACGCCGAGGCGGTGATAGAGCGGTATGAAGAGCCGCTGAAGGCTATCGCAGAGCGTCCGTTCGAGCGTGGTGTGTTCCTCGGGTCCGGTGCGCTGAAGGGTATCGCGGAGGAGTGCCACCTGAAGCTGCAAGAGCTGACGGACGGCGCCGTGGTATGCAAATTCGATAGTTTCTTAGGTTTCCGTCACGGTCCGAAAGCGGTGGTGAACGACAAGTCGATTGTGGTGTATCTGGTGACGGACGACGAGAAAGTGCAGCGTTACGAGCGTGACTTGGTGCGTCAGGTGGACGGCAACAACAAACCCGTGGCGCAGATTATCGTGGCGGCAGGCGCCAAGCCGGCATTGGAAGGCGTGAACGCCGACCTGCTCGTGCAGATGCCGTTCGGCAAGGCGGAGACGGACTTCTACGGTATCGTGCCGTACGTGCTGGTGGGACAGCTGTTGGGCTTCTACGCGTCGTTGGCACACGGTCTGACACCCGATGCCCCGAGCGTGAGCGACAACATCCACCGTGTGGTGGAAGGCGTGACCATATACGATTGACATCGACCGTCAATCGTAAATGAATGTATGAAGGACAAATGTACGATGTACGAAGGAAATCCGCCAAACTTGGCGGATAAAACAAAGACAAACAAAAACAATATATATTATGGCAAAGACAGAAAATATCCTCCGCGTGATGGAGGAGCGTAAAAAAGCAACCGGAGTACCGATGACGCTGTTTGCAGCGTGCCCGAACTCCTTGTCAGTCATCAAAGCATCGTTCCGTGCCGCGAAACGTAACAACTCGCCGATCTATTTCGCGACGACGCTTAACCAAGTCGATTGCGACGGCGGTTACACCGGCATGACGCAGGAAGAGTTCACGAAGATTCTTGCCCGTGAGGCGGCAGCTGTTCATTATACGGGTCCGTACGTAGTGGCAATCGACCACGGCGGTCCGTGGCTCAAAGACAAACAGTCGATCGAGCGCTGGGACACCGAGCGTGCCATGGACGGCGTGAAGAAGAGTTACGAGGCGGCTATCCTCGCCGGTTATGACCTCATTCACGTGGACCCGACAGTGGATATCTTCCTGCCGAAAGGTCAGATCATCGACATCCATGTGGTGGTAAAACGCACGGTAGAGCTGATCAAGCATGCCGAGGACTTCCGCAAGGCGCATGGCATCGCTCCCATCAGTTACGAGGTGGGCACGGAAGAGGTTCACGGCGGTCTGGCAGACGAGAAGACGTTTGACACCTTCCTTGAGGGGCTGAAAGCCGGTCTGCATGAGGTCGGTCTGGATGACATCTGGCCATGCTTCATCGTGGGCAAGGTGGGCACCGACCTGCACACCACGTTCTTTGACGCCGAGGTAGCCCGCAAGCTGACGGCTAAGGTACGTCCGTACGGCAGTTATATCAAGGGTCACTATTCCGACGACGTGGACAACCCCGAGGACTATCCGAAGGCAGGCATGGGCGCTGCGAACGTGGGTCCGGAGTTCACGATGAACGAATACGACGCGCTGGCAGAGCTGGAGGAAGAGGAGAAGAAACTGCATGCAGAGGGCAAGGTGGCGCAGCTGAGTCATATGACCGATGTGCTATGGCAATGCGTCTATGAGTCCAACCGCTGGAAGAAATGGCTGCACGGCGACGAGGTCGGCAAAGACCTCAAAGACTGCACGCCTGAGCGTCAGTTATGGCTGGTGAAGACCGGCTGCCGCTACATCTGGCAGAAGCCGGAGGCACTGGTGGCACGGCAGATGCTGTATGACAACTTGGAGCATCTGGGCATCCATGCCGAGGAGGTGGTGCTGATGCGCATCGAGCATAACATGGACAAGTACTACAACGCCTTCAACATCGTCAACCTGAATGACTATTTGAAATAGTCGAAAGTCGAAAGTCGAAAGTCGAAAGCAAAAAGACAAAAGTCGAAAGTCGAAAGCAAAAAGACAAAAGTCGAAAGTCGAAAGCAAAAAGCCAAACGCCATGAAATACAGATTATATATCATATCCTTATTGATGTTCCTGTGTGCGTGCGGGTGTGAGAACAAAGGGCAAAACGGACCGGACGGCAACGAGCCCGTGGAGCAGCCGGACCTGTCCTTGGTGACCGCATCGGTGCCAGTGACGAATGACTGGGTGTGGAGCGGCAAGCCGCAGATCACCATTCATAT
Organism: Paludibacteraceae bacterium; assembly: GCA_017448345.1. Classification (GTDB taxonomy): domain Bacteria; phylum Bacteroidota; class Bacteroidia; order Bacteroidales; family Paludibacteraceae; genus Colicola. The sequence continues at coordinate 3,593 of JAFSLP010000071.1, forward strand.
CGAGAACCCGAATGCCGGAGCCGTGAAGATGGGCGTGAAAATCCGCATCAGCACGGACAGCAAGAAACTGGTGGAAGAGGTGGCTGACAGCGTGGATGTGGCGGGCAACGGCAAGCAGGATTTCACGATGAGCACGACCGCTGAGTTGGAGCCGGGCTTCTACCGCGCCGTCTGTTTCGTGAATGACAAGAACGTCCGTTCGTTCATCTTCGGCATCGACCCCTTCCAGATTGTCTCTCTGCCGGACAAACAGCCGGACTATGACGCTTTCTGGCAGGCGGCAAAGGACCAGTTGGCGGCGATAGACATGAACCCGCGTCTGATAGAGCTGCCGAACAAAAGCACCGGCAAACGCAAGGTCTATCTGGTGGAGCTGAACTCCGTGCCGGACGGTCTGACGGGTGAGCCGGTGGTCGTTCGCGGCTATTATTGCGAGCCGCAGGACGGACAGAAGCATCCGGTGGTCATGCACTTCTACGGCTATGACTATCAGAATGTTACGACGAAGGTGGAGTGCCCGAACGGCAATGCCTCCCCGTATGCGGAGTTCTATCTCTCGCACCGCGGACAGTATATCAACAACAGACCGGAGTCCTCGCGTGAGCCGGACGGACTGGGTGAGTTGAAGAACATCTACGGCGACTGGTTCGCCTACCATTTCGGCGACAAGGACAGCTATTACTATCGCGGTGCGTTCATGGATGTGGTGCAGGCGGTGCGTTTCATGGCTACGCGTGAGACGAGCGACATGACGCATCTGTTCGCGGAGGGGTCGAGTCAGGGCGGTGCGCTCAGTTATGCGGCGGCTGCGCTGAGTGACTATCCCTTCACGGCTATTGCGCCTAATGTGGCGTTCCTTGGCGACTTCGCCGATGCGCTCACAGTAGGCGGCATGGCGATGGAGATAGCCAAAGCGAACAAAGGCTCGATGAGCAACGAAGAGATGCTGGCTTTCCTGTCGTATTTCGACACGAAAAACCTCGCCACCCGTATCTCCTGTGCCGTGATGGCAAGCAGCGGGCTGCAGGACGGCGTATGTCCGCCGAGAACCAACGTGGTGCCCTTCAACAACCTCAGGACACCCGAGGCGGACAAGCAGTATGTCTTCGGTCCGGAGATGGGGCACGACTACCCCAAAGGATGGAACCCGATGGCGTTCTTCAAGAAATATATGTAATTCGTAATTTTTAATTCATAATTAACCATGAAACAGTTTGATATTATCGCGCTGGGCGAGTTGAATGTGGACCTGATTCTCAATCAGATAGAAGGCGAGCCGGAGATAGGCAAAGAGAAGTTTGCCAAACAGATGACCCTGACCTTGGGCAGCTCGACCGCTATCTTTGCCGCCAATGCCGCTGCGTTAGGCGCACGGGTGGCTTTCTGCGGCATGATTGGCAATGACAGTTTCGGTGACCTCGTGGAGACCTCGCTGCAGCAGAAAGGCGTGGACACGCGCTATCTGATACGGCAGGACAAGTACGCCACGGGCGCCACCATCTGCATGAGTTATGACGAGGACCGCGCGAACCTGACCTATCAGGGCGCGATGGATTATATGTCGCTGGCGGACATCAACCCCGAGGTGTTCCGGGAAACGAAGCATATCCACATCTCTTCCATCTTCATGCAGAGCGGCATCAAACGCGACCTGATGAAGATTCTGGAGCTCTGCCAAGTCAACGGCGTGACGACATCGCTGGACACGCAGTGGGACCCCGTGGAGCAGTGGGACCTCGACTATAAGTCCGTACTGCCGTTGCTGACGGTGTTCATGCCTAACGAGACGGAGCTGAAGTTCCTGACGCACAGTGAGACGCTGGAAGAAGCGGTGGAGAAAATCCGCCCGTACGCCAATGCCGCCGTCATCAAATGCGGCAGCCGTGGCAGTCTGTTGATGCGCAAAGGTCAGCCCGACCGCTTGCAGGCTGCCCTCCTGAACAAGAACGTGGTGGACTGCATCGGAGCCGGAGACTCCTTCAACAGCGGTTTCATCACCCGTCTGGCTGCCGGAGACGGACTGGACAAGTGCCAGCAGTACGGCAACATGACAGGAGCCGTGAACACGACCGCTGCAGGCGGTACGACGGCGTTCACCTGCCGTGAGGACGTGGAGCGCATCGGGCGCGAACGCTTCGGATGGGAGTAAAATGGTAAATGACCCAATGCCCGAATAAATGGTACATGGTAAATGACCAAATGGTACATGACACGATGGCAAAGAGATTCTTTTTCATAGAGTGCCTGTTCGCCGCACTGGCGATGGAGATGTCCGCCGCCTGCTGGTATGTCCGCGCAGACGGTCTGGACGGCAATGACGGCAGGACGCCGGAGACTGCGCAGGCAACGATACGTCTGGGCATGGATAACTGCCGTGCAGGGGATACCCTGTTCGTGGGTGAAGGGCTGTATTATGAAGGCTTCACGCTCAAAGACGGCGTGACGGTCATCGGCGTGCCGGGCAAGACCATCCTTGACGGCACTGGTCTGGGCACGCGCTTGGTGACGTGTGATGCCGACTGTCACATGCCCACGCACGTCGAGCACCTCATCCTGCAGAACGCCCGTCACGGCGAACGCGGCGGAGGGGCGTGGCTGCGCGGCAGGGTGACGATGAGGCATTGTGTCATCCGCGGCTGCAGCGGGCTGCAATGCGGCGGGGTGCTCATCAAAGGTGACCTGCCCGAAGCCTCTGCCTTGGGCGCACGCTTGGAGGACTGTGTCATACATAACTGCTCCGCCACGGGGCATGACTGGCCCGATGCAGGAGGAGTGGCGAATTTCGACGGTACACTCACTCATTGCACGATTGCCAATAACTACGGCGACCGCTACGGTGGCATCCATTCGGAGAGCTCCGTGTACGACTGCACGATGTGGGGCAACAGGTCCGAATACGGCTTTGTGGACCCTGCCAATTATATCTCCGACGAGAGTGTCTCCGGCTTGAGCCGTGCCGACGAGGGCTTTGAGGAACATTTCTTCGTCAAGCCGTGGCTGGCACAGGGGAACGAGGCAGCCGGAGGTCCGCATTTCCGGGACCCGTGTACGTTCGCCGGTGTGCCCGTGACGGACGCGGAGGAAGCTATCCTGTTAGCGGCGGATTACACGGTAGGCGAGCCTGCGCATGTCATTGCCTCCATGCCGCCTGCTTCGCCGAGGGACTATGCTCCGGTGACAGAACCGGTGCCTGATACCTGTGAATACACCATCCCTTCGTATATCGCGCACCGTATCGACTCGACGGCGCCGCTGATGCCCAAGGAGGACCCGTACTGCGTGGTGGCGACCATCAACGGAGACCCCAAGAAACGGATGGCATTCAATTGGTTTACCAACGAGGGCGTGACGGACGGAATGGTCGAGATTACCCTTGCGGACGACACTCTGAATCGTATACCCTTGCTATACCCTTGCTATACCCTTACGACACCTCCGCTGCACTACGCCATCTCCACTTCGGGTGTCCTGACGGCGGCGCGGTTGGACGAGAACACCGCCTTCCGCTACGTGGCGCATAAAGCCGTTGTGGAGGACCTGCAACCCGGCACCGAGTACCGCTACAGGGTGGGCTTTGACGGGCATTGGAGCGACTACGGACACTTCCGCACTGCCGGTGAGGAAGAGAAGGAGTTCTCGTTCATCTACATGACCGACAGCCATATCCAGAATCAGGAATATATCGACGCGGCGAAACTGTGCGCGCAGGCGGTGGCGGAGAATGAGAAAGACGCCCGTTTCTGTGTTTTCCCCGGTGATTTCGTGGACACGGGCACAGCCAATAACTCCGAATGGGAGTGGGAGCGCTGGTTCGAGGAGGCGCTCAAACCGGTGCTCAGACAGATGCCGCTGGTGCCTACCGACGGCAATCATGACGACAGTCCGCTGCTGAACTATACCTATCACTTCAATGCCGACACGTCATTCAACAGCACGACCCTCGTCCGTCCGCAGTTTGCCGGCATCAACTACTCGTTCGTCTATGGAGACCTCCTGCTCATTGCCTTCTCCGAACAGGATTTCTGGCGCGGAGAATACGACTACGAAGCCCTCACGTCGGAGTATCTGGAGCGTGACTTGGGCGCGTGGTTCGGACGGCAGGTGGCTGCGGCTCCGAAGGCTAAATGGCGCGTGGGATTGGTGCATAAGAACCTCTTCTCCGGCTCGGACCACCAGCGCGACAAAGAGACACCGCTGCTGAGGGCGACACTGCTGCCCGTGATGAAGAAGAACCGCATGGACCTTGTCTTGCAGGGGCATGACCATACCTACGAGGTCATCGGACCCGTGGACCCGGACACCCGTACGCCTGTACGCACTGCCATTTACGGTCTGGAGCAGGTGCCCGTGGACAGCACGGCGAACCTCACAGGCTTCCGCAACGGTACCTATGACGTGTCCGAAGGTACCCTCTATTTCATCGGCGCCACCTGCGGAGCCAAACGCTATACGCCCCTCACGAGGGAAGAGATGGATGCCTCGAAACGCATCCATAAAATCGAGAATTACTTCGACCTCTTCACCGGCATGTTCGGGCAACCCGGTGCACCCAGCTATACGCGTGTCACGGTGCGCAGAGACCATCTCCTGCTGCAGTCCTTCAAGGTGCTCCCGGACGGAAAAACAGAATTGTTCAACACCCTTAAAATAATACACTGATATGAAAACTACTTATCGCTTTCGACTTTTGACTATCGACTTTCGACTTTTGTTGGCGGCTTGCTGTTTCGCTTTCGCTGCCTGCAACAATCCGGTCAATCCCGAGGAACCGGAGGAACCCAAGGACACCACCACGGTGCATGAGAAAACGGAGTGGGAAATAGCCGATTCGATGTACACGGTGCAGGATTATACCGTGCCCAGTCATACAATGTTCAAGATTGCTGTCACGGCATGTGCTGCCAACCCCAGCGAGGAGAACCTGCAGGCTATGCGTGACCGCATCAAGGAACTGGTGCCCAAAGAGGAACCGTACTGTATGGTGGCTACTCTCAACGGCGACCCGCAGACACAGATGGGTTTCTGCTGGTTCACCAATGACGGTATCACGGACGGAGAGGTGCAGATAGTCGATAAGGAGGATGCTACGGAGGCGGATTTCCAAAACGCACGCTCTTTCCCTGCCACGCCTACGCAGACCAAGAAGGCATTGCGTTACGCCGGTATATGTTCGTATATCATCAAGGCATCTGGTTTGAGTGCAGGAACTAAATACAAGTATATCAGCCACAAGGCACTGGCTACCGGACTCACACCCGGTACCGCCTACTCTTGGCGTGTGGGCTATGAGGGGCACTGGAGCGATATAGGGCACTTCCATACGGAGGATGCCGCACAAGGCGAGTACTCATTCATCGTCATGAGCGATAGTCATATCATGAACCAGACCTATATCAATGAGGCGCGCCGTTGCGCCCTCGCGGCGGTGAAGACCGTGCCGGAGGCACGCTTCTGCTGCTTCCCCGGAGACTTCGTGGAGGATGGTACTATTGCTAACAGCGAATGGGAATGGGAGCGTTGGTTCGAAGAAGCGATGGAGCCCGTCATCAAAGCGATGCCCCTCGTGCCTACGGACGGCAACCATGACGACAGTCCGAATATCAACTATACCTACCATTTCAATACCGACAAGGAGTTCAACGAGAAAGTAACCTCTGCTCCCCAGTTTGAGGGTATCGTCTATAGTTTCGTTTATGGAGACGCGCTCTTCTATGTCTTCTCGATGCAGGACTTCTGGCGCGAGACGCATAGTTATATTGACTGGACCTCTGTCTATCTGACCGACCACCTCGGCTCGTGGTTCCGTAGCCGGACACTGGCGCACCCCGACACGAAATACCGTATTTCGCTCGCGCATTTCAACCTCTTCTCCGGTTCGGACCACTCGACGGACAAAGAGCCGCCTGTCTTCCGTGCATGCATGCTGCCGGTCTTCAAGGACTGCGAGATAGACGTGGCGCTGCAAGGACATGACCATACCTATGAGGTCATCGGACCGGTGAACCCCGACGACTGTACGCCTATCCTCTCTGCTATCTCCGACCGCGAAGAGGTACCCGGTGGCTCGAATAAGAACATGACCGGTTACAAGGGCGGTACCTACTGCACCGATGACGGTACGTTCTATTTCATCGGAGCCACTTGCGGGCACAAACGTTACTATCCGCACACACGTGAACGCATGGAGAGGGACTATACCGATGACCCTAAAGGACTGCAGGATGACAAACACCATAACGTGAAGAATTACTTCGACCTCTTCACCGGCATGTTCGGTCAGCCCGAGGCACCGTGTTTCACCAAGGTGACGGTGAAAGACGACTGTATAGAGCTCAACTCTTATACGGCGGATGACGATGCAGGCAATGTGTCCCTGCTCAACACCATGCGTATTGTCCGCACGAAGCCGCACGGACTGCCGAGTCTCTAAAATGTTCTTTTTCAGAAACGTAAGCGTCACGTATGCAACACCTATGCATCACCTATGCAATACCTTTGTATAATGTCTAATTTTTCTGTATTATAAATTATGAAACGTTCTCTTCTCATTCTGACGGTCTGCACGGCAGTGCTGTGCGCGTCTGCATCCAACAAGTACGTCACCCCTTCCGGTGACGACACACAGGACGGCAAGTCATGGGCTACGGCGTTTGCCACCATACAGAATGCCGTCTGGAACTGCCCGGCGGGAGACACTGTCTTCATCGCCGAGGGCAAGTATGACCAAGTCTTCTCCGTAGGCGACGGAGGAACGATTCTCGGCGGGTATAACCCTGCCACGGGAGAACGTAACCCCGAACTGTACGAGACCGTCATTGACGGAAAGGACAAGGGCAAATGGATTATCGTCAAGTACGACGCCGACCCCAAGGAACCGGTCGTTATTGACGGACTCACCTTGCAGAATGCCGAGCATGGCAATGAAGGCGGAGCCGTCTTCCTGCGCGGAAACATGACCATCAGTCATTGTATCATCCGTAACTGCTCGGGGTCCAACGGAGGTGGTATCAATGTAGCAATGGGTGCCTCGGGCGTGCAACCGGTGGTTCGTAACTGTATCATCGAGCTCTGCTCCGCCACCAGTTCCGGTGGAGCTATCCGCAACAACGGCGGTTTGATAGAGAACTGTATCATCCGTGGATGCCAAGGCAAGTACGGTACCATACGCAACGACAAAGGCATCGTCCGTAACTGTGTCCTCCATAACAATGCGGCTACCGTCAGCGGATGGCCCGACTCGGGAGGTATCTATAACCTCTCCGGGGCTTCGGTCATCAACTGCACCGTCTGCAATAACTACGGCGACAAGTATGCCGGCATCCACTCTGAGGGCGATGTCATCAACTCGGTCTTCTGGGGCAACCTCTCGCAGGAGGGTTTCGGAGACCCCGCGAACTATATCAACGGCGCTGCCTCCTCGCATAATGTGGCGGACCAAGGCTTCGGCAAGGGCTCGGCATTCGTCTCCACCAAGCTGGCGGCGGAGAACAATGCGGAGAACGGACCGAACTTCAGGAACCCGACTTCTTTTGTCGGACTGCCTGCCAACGACGGCGAGATAGCAGCGATGCGCAATGCGGACTTCTCGCTCACGGACGCCTCCGCTCCGCTGCTCGACAAAGGCACGGACGCACAGGCTCCGGACAAGGACATCGACGGTGTCGCCCGTCCGAAAGGCTCCGGCGTGGATGTCGGTGCATATGAGTTCGACCCGGACGCCAAGACGGTGCCAGTCACGGGAGTGGACATTGTGCAGGATACAATCCGTGTTATCCAAGGCGGGACCGGCACGCTCTCGGTCATCGTACAGCCTGCCGACGCCTCTAACAAACGCGTCACATGGACCATCGATGATGAGGCAGTCGCTACGATTCATAACGGTGCCGTCACGGGCGTAGCGGTGGACACCACCGTGGCGCGTGTCGAGACGCAGGACGGTGCTTTCAAGGATTTCGCCGTAGTCGTTGTCCTCCCTGTACCGCCTGTCAAATACCCGGACGAAGTGGTCGCTGCGGACGAGCTCTATAAGATGGAGGACTACACCGTGCCTTCTTTCATCCCCTTCCTCATCGCCAAAGAGGCGGCGCGTATCGACAGCCTGAACCCGGACAACGACCTCACCGTCATACCGGAACGTATAGAGGCGATGAATGCCGCCATAACGCAACTGGTGGGCAGAGAGGAACCCTATAACATGGTGGCGAATATCAACGGTGACCCGCGTACACGCATGGCGTTCTGCTGGTTCACCAACGATGGCGTCACGCAGGGCAGCGTACAGCTCCTTGCCAAGGCGGATGCTACGGCGGAGGACTTCGACGCTGCCGGTGGCAAGCTCTATCAGGCGGAGTCGGTCACTACGCCCGAACTCAACTATGCCGTCTCTACCTCCGATATACTCAAACAGGCGAAACTGCCTGCCAAGACAAAGTTCCGTTATGTCAGTCATAAGGCGCTGGCGGACGACCTCAAGCCCGGTACCGATTACTCCTACCGCGTCGGTTATTACGGTCACTGGAGCCCCGTAGGGCACTTCCGCACAGCCGATGCAGAGCAGGGCGAGTTCTCCTTCATCTACATGACCGACAGCCATATCATGGACCGCGAGTATGTGGACAACGCCCGCTGGTGCGCTACCGCTGCCGCTGCGGCGGTACCAGACGCACGCTTCTGCCTCTTCCCCGGTGACTTCGTCGAGACCGGCACAGAGCAGAACTCCGAATGGGAGTGGGAGCGCTGGTTCGAAGAGAGTATCAGACCGGTCATCATGCAGATGCCGATAGTGCCCACAGACGGTAACCACGATGACACGCCGCTCCTGAACTACAACCACCACTTCAACACCGACCGTCAGTTCAATGTTGTGGCGAAGACCAAGCCGCAGTTTGACGGTATCACCTATAGCTTCGTCTATGGCGATGTGCTCTTCCTCGTCTATTCGCTCCAAGACTGGTGGCGCGCATCCGGCAGCAGTGAGTCTTCCATGCGCTCGTCATACCTCTCTACCGACCTCAGGAACTGGTTCTTGGACCAAGTAGCGGCGCATCCTGACACCAAATACCGCGTCACCCTTGCGCATAAGAATATCTTCTCCGGTTCGGGACACTCCGTGGATACGGAGACCCCCATGTTCCGCGAGATTATGCTCCCTATCTTCAAGGAGTGTGAGATTGACCTTGCCCTGCAGGGACATGACCACTGCTATGAAGTTATCGGTCCGGTCAATCCCGACACCCGCACGGTGGTTGAAGGAGCAGTCTCCGAGGTACAGACCGTTCCTGTCAACACCGAGACGAACATGTCCGGCAAGTCCGGCGGTACGTTCGTCACCGACGAAGGAACACTCTATTTCATCGGTGCCACTTGCGGACGCAAACGATACTATCCCTACAGCCGCGCGGAGATGGACAAGAACTTCGACAGCCACAAGGTAACCAATTATTTTGACCTCTTCACGGGCATGTTTGGTCAGCCCAAAGCTCCCTCGTTCACCAAGTTCACCGTCAAGGACAGCGGTATAGAAATCAACTCTTATACGGCGGACGACAAAGGCAATGCTACGTTGTTCAACACCATGCGCGTCGTGCGCAACACCCCGCATGCCATACCCTCGGGTGTCGGACCTGCCCTGACCGAACCGAAGGAAGGACAGAAATTCATCCGCAACGGACAATTGTTCATCCGTCGGGACGGCAGGACCTATAATGCCCTCGGACAGCGCATCGAATAAATGGTACATGGTAAATGACCAAATGGTAAAAAAATGGTACATGGTAAATGACCAAATGGTAAATGATTTTATGAATTCCTCATCAGCCAAAGAACGCAGGGCGCTTATCCTGCGACTGCTCGAACAGAAAGAAGAAGTGCAAGTCAGCGAGCTGAGCCGCGAGACGGGCATCTCTGAAGTCACAATCCGCAAGGACCTCACCATCCTGCAGAACCGTCGTCTGCTCGTCCGGACACGCGGAGGAGCCATGCGCAGACCCGTCGAGAACCTCGCCGAGGATACCGCTATCGACAAGAAGCAGATGTTCAACTTCAAGGAGAAAGAACGCATCGGAGCGGAGGCGGCGAAGATGATTAAGGAGGGCGATTTTATCATGCTCGACTCCGGCACTACGACGCTCGAGGTGGCGCGGCATCTGGGCAAGTTCCACGACCTCCATATCGTCACCAACGCCATGAATATCGCTACGGAACTGATGGCATACAAGCATTTTGATGTCATTCTGCTCGGCGGTAACGTACGCGTCAACAGCCATTCCACGGTCGGACCGCTCGCGCTCTCGCTCCTGCGTAATTTCAGCGGTTATAAACTCTTCTTGGGCGTGGACTCCTTCTCCATCGAGAACGGAGTCTCCACTCCCAGTCTGGAAGAGGCGCTGCTCAACCAGATTATGATTCAGCAGGCGGCGCAGGTCATCGCGGTCTTTGATTCCTCCAAGTTCAACAAACGCAGTTACATGCACATTGCCGACGCAGGAGAGATTGACTGTATCATCACCGACCGCGCGATACCTACCGGAATGATTTCGAAACTCAAAAACGCGGGTGTGGAGGTGCGCACAGTATAAAAGACGTTTCGTTTGGGTACTTTCGAAATAGTACGAAACATACTGAGAATAGGAATAAATTTCCTAATTGCGTGAAAATAAGCGTCTTATATGCATATTGCCAAAAAATATGTTCTTTAGCATATTATTACGCGCACGTATTTATAGAAAATGTAGTAATTTTGCACCCGAAAAAGAATAGCCTTTGGTTTTCGGCTTTCGACCATCGGCTTTCGACCATCGGCTTTTGACCATCGGCTTTTGACTTTTGACTTTCGACTTTCGACTATCGACTATCGACTATCGACATCTTTAAATCTATATAATATGAAAAAGTTCAATCTCTTTGTTTCGCTTTTTGCCGCTCTTCTCATGACGGCTTGTTCTGCTCCGCAGCAGGAGAATGTCTCCCCTGCTGACAAAGTGCTTCTCAAGGACTTCCGCCCTCTGGTGGTCAATAATATCCCGGTCACCAAGGTGGACCGCGCCAAGTTTGACATTATTGACATGCACGCGCACGATTATGCCGCTACGGAGGAGGAGATTGCACAGTGGTGCAAGACCATGGATGAGGTCGGGGTCCTCAACACCGCTGTCATGCATTGTTCATGGATCGGACGCCCCTTTGAGGAGGTCGTGGCTGCATATGCGCCCTATAAAGACCATTTCCGCTTCTGGTGCTGCTTTGATTATTCCGACATGTCCGAAGCCGGTATTCAGAAGGCCTGCGAACTCTTGGTGCGTTACCATGACGAACTCGGAGCCGTAGGTGTCGGAGAGCTGGGCGACAAGGGAGAGGGTGACCTCTATGCTCGCCCCGTCGAAGGCAAAGACATCCATATTGACGACCCGCGCATCAAACCCCTCATCGCCAAATGTGCTGAACTCAGGATGCCGGTTAGCATACATATTGCCGAGCCGTATTGGATGTATCTGCCTATGGATGAGACGAATGACGGACTCGTCAATGCCGTCACATGGCATGTGGACACCACCGGCTGCTTGGGCTATAACGCCTTGGTCAACACCTTCGAGAACGCGGTGCGTGATAACCCCAACACCATCTTCATCGCCTGCCATTACCTCAACATGAACCATGACCTCCCGCGTCTCGGCGCTATGCTGGACAAGTACCCCAATATGTATATCGACATCGCTGCGCGCGTGGCTGAGTCCGCGCATACGCCGCGTGCTACGCGCGAGTTCCTTATCAAATATCAGGACCGCGTGCTCTTCGGTACCGATAATGGCATGGACCCGCAGATGTACCGTAACATCTTCCGCGTCTTGGAGTCCAACGACGAGCATTTCTACATCCCCGACTACGGTTACCATTGGGCGCTCTCGGGATTCAACCTCCCGGACGAGGTGCTAAAGAAACTCTATCACGACAACGCCGCACGTATCCTCAACGAATACCGCTAATCCCTTCCTTCCGCTATCCGTGTATCTCTCGCTGTCGCCTGACGGAAAAGCCCTTGTTAATCCGCTTTAAACTACGATAGATATACGATAGATACACGATAGATATACGATAGATTAGGCTAACCATAAAGGACCCTCACTATGACTGGCAAATATGTTTACATAGCTCTTGCAGCATTATTCCTTATCGGATGTGCACCCAAACAGGACTCCGAGCGTCTCATCTGTGCCGAAGCCGACATGGCTTCCTTCCCCTACCGTGCTGACGGACTGGCAGTCTCCAAGCACCGTACTGTCACCCCCTCGGACGAGTTCCCCGGACTGGAAGTGATTGAGACCTGTTTCGTCAATCACGGCAAGCCGGTCACGGTCAAGGCGTATGAGCTCTGCCGCACGGACGTGGAGCCGCAGGACAGCATCGTCTGGTCCTTCCAGCCTTCCAGCTCATCAGCACGTATGGACTGGGTGCTGCCTGTCAGAGAGGGCTTCCAAAAAGACAACTACCTCGGCATGAACAACTCCGACTACGGAGGCGGTATTCCGATGTTGGATATATGGCAGAAAGACGGCGGTGTGGCTATCGGACTCTTTGAGCCTGTCCTCCGCATGATTTCCATGCCCGTGGAGTGGAAGTATTTTGATAACAAGGTCTCCATGGCATTGCGCTACGACCTGCCCGAGCCGCTTCTTCTCAACACAGGCGACACGCTGCGTTGTTTCAAGGCGTTCCGCATGCGCCATGAAGGCGATTATTTCAATGCCCTCCGCGTCTTCTCCGATTATATGCAGGCGCACGAAGGCGTCCAGATGAAACCCTCCGAGCCGCAGGCGTTCGAGCCTGTCTGGTGCGCGTGGGGGTATCACCGTCTCTTCACCATTGACGAAGTGGTCGGCACGCTTGACAAAGTGGCGGAATTGGGCTTTACATGGGTGGACGTCGATGACGGTTACCAGATTGCCGAAGGTGACTGGAACACCAACAGCCGCTTCCCCGGTGGGGACAAAGATATGCGGCGCATGACCGATGAGATTCACAAACGCGGCATGAAAGCCAAACTGTGGTGGGCGCCGCTTGCTGCAGACCCGGACACCAAACTGGCGAAAGAGCACCCCGAGCTGCTTCTGCGTACAGAGGAGTGGGCGCGCGAATATATCACTTGGTGGGACAGCTGGTACCTCTCTCCGGTGAACCCTGAGACGGACAAATATACCAACGACCTCCTGAAGATGTTCCTGCAGACATGGAACTTCGACGGACTCAAGATTGACGGACAGCACCTCAACTGCTGCATGCCGGACTATAACGAGGCGTCGCATCTTGACAACCCGTGGGATGCGCCGGAACAGATGCCTTCGTATTTCGGCAAGATTTATGACGAGGCGCGCAAATATAAACCCGACGCAGTCATTCAGGTATGCCCATGCGGCTGTGCGGTGAACTATTTCTTGGTGCCGCAGATCAACCAAGCCGTCGCTTCTGACCCGATGTCCTCAAAGCAGGTGCGGATGAAACGCAAAGCCTATGCCGCTATGGCGCCGCAACTCGCCTATTATGGCGACCATGTGGAGCTGACCGACAACGGCAATGACTTCGCCTCGCAGATAGGAACGGGCGCGGTCATAGGTACCAAGTTCACCTATCCCAAGGACAATCCCTATAATCCCGACCGGTCCTATCTGCTCACGCCGGAGAAGGAGCAACTCATCCGCAAATGGATGAAGATTTATAAGGAGAACAACCTCGCCCGTGGGGAGTACCTCAATCTCTACGCATGGGGAGTGGATTATCCCGAGGCGCACGTCATCCGCCAGAACGGCGCATTGTATTATGCCTTCTATATTGATGACGACCCTGCTTTCAACGGCACGCTGGAGTTGCGCGGACTGGATCCTGCCAAGACCTATACCGCCATCGAGTACGCAGCCGACGAACCCCGTCAGTTCGAGGTGAAGGGTAATAACCCGAAGATAACCGCCTGCTTCAACCGCAGTTACCTGCTCAAACTAACAGAAAACCAGTAAGACTAGTAGAACTGGAACACCAGAATACTATACTAGAATACTAGAACACTGTAACACTGGAACACTACTCCGCAGTACACCAACAACGAAAAAATATTAATTATTAAGTGTTAATTATTAATTATTTTAATCGCCATGAAACGACTACAAACAATCTTTCTCTGTCTCACGCTGACAGTAGCGGCTTTTGCCGACATCAGCGTGAAAGGTAAAGTGATTGACGCCGACAATTCGGAACCGATGATCGGCGTAAGTATTCTCGTCAAGGGAACAGCTATCGGTACGGTTACCGACTTTGACGGTAATTTCGAGATGAAAGTTCCTGACAAGGCAGTTCTCCAACTGTCCTACATCGGCTACAAGACCATTGAGATTCGCGCCGTGGACAACATGCAGATTATCATGGAGTCTGACGCACAGCAGTTGCAGGAAGTTGTCTCGCTGGGTTATTCGGCTGTCAAGAAAGCCGAACTTTCCTCTGCCGTTGTTACGGTCTCTGCTGACCAGTTGACCGACGTCACCACAAGTGATATCGGTAACATGCTGCAAGGTAAAGTGGCAGGTCTGACGGTTACCAACGCCGGTGGACAGCCGGGTGACGCCGCACAGATCCGTATTCGTGGTACAGGTTCCATCAATGCCGGTTCTGCACCTATCTATGTCGTGGATGGTGTGATGGGTGGTGCTTTCAACCCCAATGACGTGGAGACCATCTCCGTCCTCAAAGACGCTGGTTCTACCGGTATCTACGGTGCACAGGGTGCCGGTGGTGTTATCGTTGTTACCACCAAGTCCGGTAAGAAAGGCGACAAAGTGCACGTGGATCTCAAGGCTACCGCCGGTGCCAAGCAGGCGCTCTTCGGTAACTTCCGAATGATGCGTTCGCAGGAGTTGTATAACTTCCATAGCCAGCTCTTCTCTCCCGTTGTCTTCAAACTCACCTATCCCGAGTCGCTCCTTGAGCAGGATTGCATTTGGCAGAACGAGTTCTTCAAGACCGGTGTCATCCAGAACTATAACGTAGCTGTTCACGGCGGTTCGGAGCACGTGGGATATTATGTTTCGCTCGACTACTTCGGTGAGCAGGGTACGCTGAAGACCACCGGCATGCAGAAAGTGACCGGTCACGCCTCCCTCAAAGCAGACATTACCAAATGGCTGGATATGAATGTCAAACTGGACTTCAGCAAGTCGAGTGTGGACTATCCGTCCTCTTGGACAATGCTCGGTGACGCCTTCTTCAAGATGCCGTGGGATAACCCCTACGCTTATGACGAGAACGGCAACCTCACCAACCAGTATGTGAAGATTGATAACGGCAAACGTCCGGATAACGGCGCCAAGTGGTGGAGTCAGGAGACATGGAACTCGCTCCATGGCACGCAGTACAACTACTCCAAGTCCGATAACTTCGACTTCGCAGGTGTGCTCCAGCTCAACGTACATTTCACCGACTGGCTGCACTTCTCCACCACCAATACCTTTGGCGCCGGTCACTGGCTCTCATCGGAATACGTGGACCCGCGTACCTACAGCACGTCCTACCAGAACGGTTATCTGAGCAAGGGCACCGGTATTAGCAAGTCCTTCGGTACCACCAACATCCTCAAGGGCGGTTACCAGTGGGACAAGCACTCCTTCAACGCCATGATAGGTCAGGAGTACAGCTTCTGGCAGTCGGAATATACCACCGCTTCCGGCGTGGGTATGCCGAACGGAGTGGACGCACTCAACTCCTGTTCGCCTCTTGCCAACAGCGGATATATCATGCCGGGTAAGAACTGGTCATTCTTCGTACAGGCTTCCTATGACTGGAACAAGCGCTATTTCATCACCGCCACTTACCGTACGGAGGGTAGCTCCAACTTCGGTTCGCAGCACCGTGTAGGTCACTTCCCCTCAGTGGCTGCCAGCTGGCTCATCTCCAATGAGGACTTCATGAAAGAGCAGGATGTAGTATCCTTCTTCAAACTCCGTGCTTCCTATGGTGTGACGGGTAATAGTGACATCCCTGCCTACCAGTACCTCTCCACCTATTCGCTTAGCGCACTTTATCAGAAAAAAGTGGCTGCCAGCCCGAAACGAATGGCAAACCCGGACCTCCATTGGGAGACCGCAAACATGGCGGCTATCGGTATAGACCTCGCCTTCATCAAACGCGTGGATATGTCTATTGACCTTTACCAGACGGATAACACAGGTCTTCTGATTTACAAGCCTATTGCTCCGCAGACCGGTTTCTATCAGGTCATGAAGAACGAAGGTGCCGTACGCAACCGTGGTATCGAGTACCGCATTGACGCCAATATCATCAATATCGGCAAATGGCGCTGGGACCTCGGCTTCAACATCGGCTTCAACAAGAACAAAGTCATAAGCCTGCCGGACCACAAATCCTTCCTCCAGACCGCTTCGTCTGTCAACCAGATTATCACAGAGGGTGAGGACATCTACTCTTGGTACCTCAAAGAGTGGGCTGGTGTGGACACCGAGAACGGTGACCCGCTCTGGTACGTAGTGGATGCCGACGGCAATTATGTTCTTGATGCAGCCGGCAACAAGACGACCACCAATGACTATAACGCTACACAGGCGCGCATCGTCGGTAAGGCTACGCCGCTCTTCTCCGGTGGTATCAATACCCAGCTGAGCTGGAACGGTATCTTCCTGCATATCAACTCCAACTTCATGTACGGTAACAAGATTTACAACTATACCCGTCACTCCTCGGATGCCGATGGTGCTTATCTGGGCTACAACCAGCTCTCTGTTGAGAACTCCAAACTCGGCTGGAGCCGTTGGATGAAGCCGGGCGATGTAGCTACGCACCCGAAGGCATCCCTCAACGGTAACAAGTCCGCTAACCAGATTTCTTCCCGTTATCTGGAGGATGGTTCTTACTTCCGTATCAAGAACCTCACCCTCGGTTATGACTTCCCGCAGCAGTTGATTAAGAAAGCGCACATGACCAAGTGCCGTATTTACTTCACGGCAGACAACCTCTTCACGGCTACCAAGTTCTCGGGTATGGACCCGGAAATCACATTGGAGAAATCCACCTACAGCCTCGCCGGATTCTATTCGGAGAACTATCCTGTCGGTCGTACCTTCCAAGGTGGCGTAGAAATCTCTTTCTAACCAACTCGTAATGACGTAATAACCTGATAACGTAATAACGAAAAAAATGAAGACGATTATGAAAACGAATATTGTGAACAAGATCCTTTGTACATTGTACATTGTCCCTTTGTACATGGGCATAGCCTTGGGTTTCAACAGCTGTAACTTGGATACCTTCCCTTCGGATGAGTTGAATAGCGACCTGCTGCTGCAAGATGCCAAAGGCGCGGAGTATATCATGGATGGCGTTTATGCGATCATGAAGGACGAGGTGGAGTTCCTCGGATATGCTTCCGGTAACTGCTATGCACGTCACTATTTCCAGATGGCGGAGTTCCCCGCAGATAACATCTGCCTCTCTGCCCACACCACAGACCCGCTTTATGAGGCTACAGCCTATATGATGAACGATGGTCTGAAGAATGTGGGTACGCTCTGGATGGTGGCATATAAAGGCATTTATATGACCAACACGGTTATCTCCACCCTCGATGAGAGCAAGCCCGAGAACCACCAGCTCCTCGGTGAAGCGTATTTCATGCGCGGTCTGCTCCATCTCCATATGGTCACCCTCTACGCGAAGCCCTATTCTTTGGGGCGTGACAACATGGGTGTGCCTCTCCGTCTTTCTGCTACTCCGGATGTGCAGCAGCGTGCTTCAGTGGGTGAGGTCTATGACCAGATTGTCCTCGACCTCCGCAAGGCGGCTGACCTGATGGGCAAGTCACGCGGCAATGCCGGTTACCCGAGCCATGACGCAGCGCTCGGCGTACTCAGCCGCGTGTACCTCTATATGGAGGACTATGACAAGTGTATCGCTACGGTGGACGAGGCGCTCAACGGTGCCGCTCCTGCTTCCAAACTGGAGCCCTCCGCTTCGTTCGCAAGCTATTTCGCCAATGCCAAGACCTCGCAGGAGACACTCTTCTGCATCGCTCATGAGATGTCGGACGACCGTGGTCAGTCTTCCATCGGTTCTATGTACCTCAAAGACGGTATCGGCTGGGGTGAGATTTATCCCTCTGACCCGCTGATGTACCTCTACGAGCGCTTCCCGTCGGACATCCGCTACACCGGTTTCCTCATGCCGCAGTTCTCCGGCAAGACGGGCAAGAGAGTCTATGTCACCATTCCTGCTTCGGAAGGCGACCCTGAGGCTCCGCATATCAAGTATGTCACCAACCTCATTGACGACGGTGCAGGCAACTATTCCTTCAAGGGTGCTGACGGCAAGACCTACGCTATCGAGAAACGTATGGTGAACGGCGAGGGTGAGAAAGCCGCTGCCGGTCCGTACTTCACCTATCATGCCAACTACATGGGCGAGGACTGCCTCTGCCGCATCAACGACGACGTGACACTCCGTACAGGCTATACCATCCCGATGATCTTCGTCAACAAGTTCAGTTATCAGGAAGGCAACCCGATGCTCTCCTCGCCGGTGCTCTGCCGCTGGGGTGAGGTCATCCTCAACCGCGCCGAGGCATATGCACGCTCCGGACAGGACGCAAAGGCGCTGGACGATGTCAACGTCATCCGTACACGTGCCGGCATCCCTGCAGAAGGTATGTTCGCGCCGGGCAACCTCCTTGGCTACGACAATGTCATTGACGTAGTCATGGACGAGCGCCGCATGGAACTCGCTTTCGAGGGACACCGTATGTTCGACGTCTATCGTAACAAACAGAATATGGACCGCCGTTATGCCGGTGCACAGCCCTTCAAGGTAGTGCCCTATACCGAGCCCCATATCCAGTATCCTATCCCCAATAACGAGTGGACCGTCAGCGGCATCCCTCAAAACCCGGGATATTAATACAAAAGTTTAAAGTTTAAAGTTTATAGTTAAAAGTTTATAGAAGTCGGCGAGTTTAAAGATTTAAGTTTGTTGTAACACGTATTTCTTTCAACTATAAAAAGGAATTCCAATCAACATTATTTATTAACCCTAAAAAACACAAAAATTATGAAAGCAAATTGGAAAATTGCATTGATGTGCTTTGCAATGGTTGCATTCGTTGCATGTAAGGAAAAAAACACACCCCAAGGCGGTGGAGGTGGTAATGAAGGCGGTGACAAGCCCGGTACCGAGACCAAGATTCCTGAAATCAAAGTTGACGATAACTCTATCGCTGACTGGGATGCTCTGCCCGCTGAGTACGTTGTTTCGGCTACATGCCCGAACGATGCAGCTATGTTAGGTCTTAAGAGTGTTAAGGTGTACGCTACTGACATGTACATCAGCATCCTCGCTGAGCCGAACTTCGAGGACATTACCGATTTCGCATGGGTTCCGTTCCACGTGTATATCGATGCTGATAACAGCGATGCTACCGGTGGTTATGGCGACGAGTTTACGGATGCCAACACGGACCTTCTTTGCGAGTCTGGTATCTTCGCTTGGACTTATGCTGATGATGACCCGAACCATACAGCTAAGGTTGATCCTGCACAAGCAGCTAACGCTTACAATCCTGCCGTATTCAAATGGTGGGGTGAAGTAGGTGGCTCCGGTTGGAACTGGACTGATCCTGAAAACCCGGGTGATGAGACAAACTTCTGGGGTGCAATCATCGGTGAAGGTCAACTTCCTGTCGGCAACAGCCAGTTCGTAAACGGCAAGGTTGAAATCCAGCTCCTCCGTGAGTTGCTCAGCTCTGTTGTTAAGATGAGCGACACCGAGTTCGGTATTGGCTTCGACATCCAGCAAAACTGGAGCTCTGTAGGTATCCTGCCTTGTGTTTCGGCTACAGACGAGAACCCTGCAGGTCATGCAGCTAAACTGAAAGTTAAGATTAACAAATAAGTTTCCGGAACTTAGTCAGTCTTGACAAAACAACACAATTAAGCTTAATCAATGTTGATTGAAGGTGCCGGTGTGGAGGCACACCGCCCCACACCGGTACCGTTTTTTATTTAATAGCCCCACCGCTATGAAAAAAATATTCTCAATTCTCAATTCTCAATTCTCAATTATTGCCCTTGCGTTCAGCATGGCAATGACTTCCTGCAACCCAAATTCCCCTGAACCGATAGACACTCCTGACCCCCCCGAACCTGAAGGAACAACGGTTACATTTGAAGAGTCGGACGAGTTATTCCCTAATCCGGAGCGCGGTTTGTTTGTGCAGTCCTATTATACATCAGACGACCTTGCAAAACAAGCGAATGCATCAAATTTCAGAAAGAACCGCGAGACTGCTGCCTTACTGACCCTCTATCTCCACTCCTATTATCTGACCGATTATATGGAGTCCGACATCCCCCAAGCCTTTCTCGACCGCTTGGAAGCAAACATGAACGCCCTGCGCGAAGGCGGCGCCAAAGCCGTACTCCGCTTCTCCTATAAATCCAGTATGGGCACAAGTGCCCAGCCGTGGAATGCCACTCCCGAGTGGATCCACCGCCACATAGACCAAGTAGCCCCGTACCTGAAGAAACACGCCGATGTCATCCTATGCGTGCAATGCGGCTGGCTCGGCTCGTGGGGGGAATGGTATTATGTGGACAACGGTTTCAAATTCAACCCTTCCAGAGATGCGGACTTTGAGCCACGTTGGGAGGTGCTGGAGCATATGCTGCGTGCGGTGCCCGAAGACAGGCAGGTCGCCCTCCGTATCCCTGCCTATAAGATGCGTTACCTCAAGATGCACGGCGACACAGCCATGACACCGCTCTCTGCCGAGGAAGCATATCAGAACACCCCCAAGGCACGTATCTGCGGACATAATGACTGCTTTGTCTCCTCCTCCAACGATGTCGGCACCTACAACGGCGGTAACAAAGAGCGTAACTTCTGGGCTGCCGATACCAAATATACGTTCATGGGTGGCGAGACATGCGAGAAATCCATGCCGTACTCGGCAGGAGAACGCGCCATCAAAGAAATGGAGAAATACCACTGGACCTACCTCAACCGTGATTACCGTGAGGAAGTGACCGGCATGTGGCGCGCGGACGGTACCATGGACACTATTCTGCACCGTCTCGGCTACCGCTTTGTGCTTGATAAAGCCATCCTCACGTCCGCACCCAAGGCAGGCAATTCCTTTGAGGCATATTTCCAGTTGCGTAACGTAGGCTTTGCCGCACCGAATAACAAACGTTCCGTTGAGCTGGTCTTCGTCAATGCCGCTTCCGGCAGGAAACATGTCTTCCCGCAGACCGCTGCCGACCCGCGCTTCTGGCTGCCGGGCGAACTGCATAAGTTCACACTCGCCTGCACACTCAGCGACATGGAGCCGGGGCAATACAAACTCTATCTGAACCTCCCGGACCCGTACCCCTCCATCCACGACAACCCCTACTTCTCCATCCGCTTGGCGAACAAGAATATGTGGGATGAAGCCACCGGCTATAACTTCATCGCTACGGTCAATGTAGAATAGACCGCTTCGCTAAAAGATAAAAGACCGCAGCCTTTGCTGCATAAAGAAAAAAGCATAGTATGAAAAAGAGTATAGTAGGCATTTTTGTCCTGAGTCTTTATTCCTTATTCCTGACTCCTTCTTCCGCACAAAGCTGGTGGGGTGCGTCTGTCGGTCTCGGTCATGAGCAGCCCTATACGGACCTGCCTGCCTTTGACCTCAACGTGCAGGATGCCAATAACCAGTTGGTGCCCCTCTTCCTCTCCTCCGAGGGCGAATATATGTGGACGGACGGAGCGTTTGTGTTTTCCGCCCGGCAGGGCAGGATAGAGACCTCCGTGCCCATGGAGCGCGTCAAAGCCGGTACAACCCTACGGGACGCGTATATGGCGGCGCAGGCGAAGTATTTCCCGGCAAACGGACAGTTGCCTGACGCCCTCTTCTTTACCAAGCCGCAGTATAACACATGGATAGAGCTGATGTATAACCAGAACCAAGCCGACATCCTCCGCTATGCCCATGCTATCATCGACAACGGCTTCCCTGCCGGCGTGCTGATGATTGACGACAACTGGCAGCGCTACTACGGCAATTTCTCCTTCAAGGCGGAGCGTTTCCCTGACCCCAAGGCGATGATGGACGAGCTCCATGCTTTGGGTTTCAAGGTCATGGTGTGGATATGTCCTTTCGTCAGCCCAGACTCGCCCGAGTTCCGCGAACTGGAGGCGAAGGGCTATCTGCTCCGCAATCCTGCTGGCGGTACGGCGGTGCTCAACTGGTGGAACGGCTATTCGGCATGCTATGACCTCACCAACCCCGCAGCAGCGGCACATTTCATCGCTGTCCTGCGTCAGGCACAGGCGGAGTACGGTATTGACGGATTTAAGTTCGATGCCGGAGACAACAACTGCTATGCCTCCGCACCGTACCTTGCTTACGACCGCGCAGCCACGAATGTGGACCACACTGCCTCGTGGGCGAAGATAGGTCTCTCTTTCCCCGTCAATGAGTACCGTGCCTGCTGGAAGACGGGCGGTCAGCCCCTCGTGCAGCGTCTGGGCGACAAGGATTACAGTTGGGCGGCTGTGCAGTCCCTCATTCCGCAGATGTGCGTCGCGGGTATGTTAGGCTACTCTTACGCGTGTCCTGACATGATTGGCGGAGGGCAGTTCACCTCGTTCCTCAACATAAAAGAGGACGAGTTTGACCAAGCCCTCATCGTCCGTTCGGCACAGGTGCACGCCCTCATGCCGATGATGCAGTTCTCCGTGGCTCCGTGGCGCATCCTCTCCAAGGAGAACCTCGCTATCGTGCAGCGCATGGCGAAACTCCATGCGGACTTTGCTCCTTACATCATGCACTATGCCCGTCAGGCTGCCAAGACCGGCGAACCCATCGTCCGGTGCATGGAATACCAGTTCCCGCACCAAGGGCTGGAACAGGTGAAGGACCAGTTCATGCTCGGCGACAGATATCTGGTAGCACCGGTGGTGGACAACCGTCTGGAGCGCGAGGTGCGCCTGCCCAAAGGCACTTGGCGTGACGAACTGGGCAAACGCTACCGTGGCGGCAAGACCTATACCATCTCCGTACCCTTGGAGAGATTACCGTACTTTGAAAAAGTAAAATGACCAAATAGTCAAATAAATGACAAAATGGTAAATGATTAAATCGTAAATAGCTTTATGAAAGACAAACTTTGGCTCGTGTTTATCCTCATCACCGTGGTCACATGGGGTGTATGGGGAGCTTTTTCCGGCTATCAGATCCAGAATGGTATTCCTGATACCGTAGTGTATATCCTTTGGGCGCTGTCGATGATACCCTGCGCCATAGTGGCTCTGGTTATCAACAAAGGCAAGTTCATGCGCGACGGCAAATCCGCCCTGTTAGGCTGTACGGTAGGTCTGCTCGGTGCAGGAGGACAACTGGTGCTCTTCAAAGCCCTCACACTCGGTCCGTCCTATATCATCTATCCGTTCATATCCATGTCTCCTGTTATTGTCATTACTCTGGCGGCTGTGTTCCTCAAGGAGAAAGCCTCGCGCTGGCAGATAGCAGGTATTGTGGTAGCCCTCGTTGCTATTCTGCTTCTTTCGCTTGAGACAGGGCAGGAGGGAAGCCCTGTGTCCGGATGGCTGTGGATAGTGCTGGCTGTTCTGGTGCTCTTTGCATGGGGTATTCAGGGCTTTTTCATGAAGTTTGCCAACAACTCCATGGATGCGGAGTCTATCTTCGTTTGGATGGCACTCTCTGCGCTTGTCCTGATTCCCGTAGCCTATTACATGAACGGCGATGCAGCAGCGTTTTTCGCAGGTGAGGAAGTGCTGCCCAAGAGTCTCGGCTGTTTCGGCATCCAGATACTTAACTCGATTGGCGCCCTGACGCTGGTCTATGCTTATCGCTATGGCAAAGCGGTTATCGTCTCGCCGATGGAGGGACTGAGTCCGATGGTGACTGTGCTGCTCTCGCTCATCATCCTCAGCGTAATCCCCAATCCCTTGCAGATTGCCGGTATCTGCTGCGCCGCCTTCGCCATGTACGCATTGTCCAAATAAATAGTCCAATAGAGGATTAGTCCACTATAACACTGTCAACAATGAGAAATATCCTAATACTCCTGTCCTTTCTCCCCTTGTCCTTCTGCTCGGCGCGTCCAATCGTCTTCAACGGCGACACCCTGCCGCTCAACAAGGAGTTCAAGAAGACCCGGTGCGGCACGCTTGATATCAAGGAGAACATCATCGAGGTCTCCGGCATAGCCTGTTCGCGTGTCACGCCCGGGTATATATGGATGCAGAGTGACGAGACCTCCAAGTACATCATCGCCACTGACGAGAAAGGTGCCCAACGTGCCTGCAAGGTCAAGTTCACCAAGTCCATCCGGTGGGACTGGGAGGACATGTCCGGCGGGGTGTATGACGGCACGGACTACCTCTTCATCGGTGCTTTCGGCGATAACGAAGAGACGGATGGCGAGTATTCAATCATCTATTTCGAGGAACCGGCTATCGACCCTGTCAATGCGCCGGAGGTGACTGTCACGCCCTCGCAAATCCGATATGTCTATCCGGACGGCAGAAAACATAATGCCGAAGCGCTGATGTATGACAATGTGGACCAAGTCATCTATATCATCACCAAGGTCTATTATGATGTCTGTCAGGTCTTCAGCCTGCCTTTCCGCCTCGATTACGGCGATGAGCAGCAGACCCTGACCTATGTGTGCGACCTCGGCGTGCGCTCTGACCTCGGCACCAGCGACAAGAACCAGCCCTACAAGGGTTTCCATCTGGTCACAGGCGCGGACATCTCCCCTGACGGCAAGTATATCCTCATCAAGAACCATAACAACATCGTGGCGGCTTATTCGTGGATTCTGCTCTGGACACGCGAAGAAGGCGAGTCGGTAGCCGAGACCCTCAAACGGCAGCGCTATCCGGAAAATATCTCCTGCTACAGCTATGAATGGCAGGGTGAGGCTATCTGCTGGCTGGATGACTGCACTTTCTATACCACCTCCGACGCCGATGACGGCAACCCGCCGATTTTCGTCTATAAAAGACCGTACCCCGAAGGGCTGACAGACGTACAAAGGGACGATGTACAATGCACAAAGGTGCTGATAGACGGCGTGCTCTATGTCTCTACTCCCGGAGGACTCTTCTCTCTCGACGGCAGGAGAGCACTATAACGCCCTTCCGATACCCTCGGATATACTCGGATATACTCGGATATACTCTGATAATCTCCGATAATCTCCGAGTTAATCCGATAAAAAAAACGCCTGAGCGGGCGTTTTTTGTTAGATAGCTTGTATCAGCGCTACGGTCATCAGTCCGCAGCAGACCAGTTTGAGGATTGTGCCGAAGAGCAGTCCTATGAAACTGCCCCAACCGGCTTTGAGGGCTTCGGCTATCTCTTTGCCTCCCACCAGTTCGCCTATGACGGCGCCTGCCAAGGGACCTATGATGACGCCTGCCGCGCCGAAGAACAGCCCTGCAAAGACGCCTATCGTGCTGCCCCAGACGCCGTAACGCGTGCCGCCGAATTTCTTCGTGCCCCACGCCGGAACGACATAGTCCAGCACGGACACCGCGATGGTCACGATAGCCCAGACGAGCAGCATCTGCCAGCTGAAGTCCACTTTTTCCGTTGCCTGCGCTATCCATAGACCGGCATACGCAACCGGCACACCCGGCAGACCGGGAACGATGCAGCCGATGATGCCGACCACCATGCACAGGAACGCGATTACCAACAGTGCGATATCCATAGTTTATCCCAATACTTGTTTCAACTCGTTCAAGCTTGCGCAGGTCTTCCAACCCGCAGTCTGCTCCGCCGCAAGGCGGTTCTGCGGCAGGTCATCCACAAAGATGACCACCGGCTGACGCTCATCCTCCACAGCGGTACGGGGACGGATAGCCGCCTCCACCTGCTCGTAGATCTCCTTCTCCGGCTTGGCGATGTGCATCTCCTGCGAGAGGAACATCCGCTCGAAGCAGCGGTCTAAATGGTAGCGGTCGTTGATATAATGGAAATGCAGGTCATTGCCGTTGGACAGCAGATAGAGCCTGTATCCCTCATGCCGCAGCCGGTGCAGATAATCCAGTCTGTCCTCAGGCAGGTCTGCCAGCATAGCCATCCATGCGCCGGTCACTTCTTCCCGGGTCGTTCCCGCCTTGCAGAAACGCTGCACCTCGCTCACGAAATCTTCTGCGGAGATGAGTCCGCGTTCGAAATCCGCCATCAGTTGCCGGTTGGCGACGGAGACGGCTTTCACGCCCTCTCCGTCGTCATCCAGACCTAATGCGTTACGCAGGTTCTCTTCGCCCATCAGTTCCCTGAAACGGCTTGTACAGCGCTCCACGTTCAGGTTGATGAGCACGCCGCCCAAGTCACAAACGATTATCGGCTTGTCCATGCGGTGGCTTAGTCTTTGAATTTGGCTTTCAGGAACTCGCGGTTGAGACGTGCGATGTTTGCCAGACTGACAGATTTCGGGCACTCGGCAGCACAAGCACCGGTGTTGGTACAGTTACCGAAGCCGAGTTCGTCCATCTTAGCCACCATGGCTTTGGCGCGCGCAGCCGCCTCGATCTTGCCTTGCGGCAGGAGGGCGAGTTGCGAAACCTTGGCCGCCACGAAGAGCATTGCCGAGCCGTTCTTACAAGCGGCAGCGCATGCGCCGCAACCGATACAGGAAGCTGCATCCATCGCCTCGTCTGCTACAGGCTTCGGAATAGGAATAGCGTTCGCGTCGGGTACACCGCCGGTGTTGACGGAAACGAAGCCGCCTGCCTGCATGATCTTGTCATACGCGCCACGGTCCACCATCAGGTCCTTGATGACAGGGAACGCACGGCTACGCCACGGCTCTACGGTGATGGTCTCGCTGTCTTTGAACTTACGCATGTGCAACTGACAGGTGGTGATAGCGGAGTCTGGTCCGTGCGGGTGACCGTTGACGTACATCGAGCACATACCGCAGATACCCTCGCGGCAGTCGTGATCGTAGGTCACTGGGTCTTTGTGCTCTGCTACAAGCTGCTCGTTCAGAATGTCAATCATCTCCAGGAACGATGCGCCTTGGAATACATGTTTCAGCTCGTAGGTCTCGAAATGTCCCTGAGCCTTCGGGCCGGCCTGACGCCATACCCGTACTTTAATATCAATATAACTATCCATGATTTTTATTAGTTGAGTGTTGAGTGTTGAGTGTTTAGTGTAGTTGAGTGTTGATAGTTGAGAGTTGTGTGTAGTCTAAAGTTTTGAGTTTTGAGTTGATGGTTCCATATAACTCTTCTGCAAACCAGACAATAACCTTGCTGTATCAGCAATAAGAGATTCCATATTATGAAATTGTTCTTCAGAGATATATTTCTCTTCTTCAGCAATTTCAATTTGGCTCATTACTTCCATTAATGAACCATAAGAAATCTCAAGAAAGTGTATTTTATCTTTGACAGAGTATCGGGTTATACCCTCCGCAATATTCGACGTAATGGATACAGAAGCGCGACGCAACTGATCGCACAAAGCAAATTGCTCTGTTTTAGGGAATTGCTTTAACAGATGGTACACATGTTTCCGCACTTCCTTTGCTTTTTGATAAGCGACTAAGTTTCTATATCCGAAAAACTCCATAACTTTCAACTACTCTAAACACTAAACTCTAAACACTAAACTGAATTAGAAAAACTTTAGTTTTTATAATTACGCGTTTTACGTTCCGTGAACTCGTAGTCAAGCGGCTCTTTGATGAGTTGCGGCTCTTTGTCCTCACCCATATATTTCCAGCAACCTACATAACTGAACTTATCGTCCTGACGGAGTGCTTCGCCTTCCGGTGTTTGGTATTCCTCGCGGAAGTGACCACCGCAGGACTCCTCACGATGGAGAGCATCGACAGCCATCAGACGACCGATCTCAATGAAGTCCGCCAGACGGAGCGCTTTCTCCAACTCGTTGTTCAGGCTGTTAGCCTCACCCGGGATATAGACGTTGGTCCAGAACTCTTTTTTGATAGCATCAATCTTCTTGATACCTTCTTTGAGTCCTTCTGCGGTACGTCCCATGCCGACGAAGTCCCACATCACGAGACCGAGCTCTTTGTGGATGGAATCCACTGAACGCTTGCCCTGGATAGCCATGAGTTTGTTGATCTTGTCCTGTACGGCTTTCTCCGCCTCGGCAAACTCCGGCAGGTCGGTACTCATACGCGGCACGCCGATCTGGTCTGCAAGGTAGTTCTGGATGGTATAAGGCAGTACGAAATAGCCGTCTGCGAGACCCTGCATGAGGGCGGAAGCACCCAGACGGTTGGCTCCGTGGTCGGAGAAGTTCGCCTCACCGATACAGAACAGACCTTTGACGGATGTCTGCAGCTCGTAGTCCACCCAGATACCACCCATCGTATAGTGGATTGCCGGGAAGATCATCATCGGGTTCTCGTACGGGTTCTCATCGACAATCTTCTCGTACATCTGGAAGAGGTTGCCGTATTTCTGAGCAACGACATCCTTACCCAGACGCTGGATAGCTTCACTGAAATCGAGGAACACAGCCAAACCGGTGTTGTTCACGCCGTAGCCTTTGTCGCAACGCTCTTTGGCGGCACGCGAAGCCACGTCACGCGGAACGAGGTTTCCGAATGCCGGATAGCGGCGCTCCAAGTAGTAGTCACGGTCCTCTTCAGGGATGTCGCGTCCTTTGATCTTGCCTGCCTGCAGCAGCTTCGCGTCCTCCAGTTTCTTCGGCACCCAGATACGTCCGTCGTTACGGAGCGACTCGGACATCAGGGTCAGTTTGGACTGGAAGTCACCGTGCTTCGGAATACAGGTCGGGTGGATCTGTGCATAGCAGGGGTTAGCGAAATAAGCGCCGTGACGGTACATCTGCATGGCAGCCGAACCGTTGGAAGCCATGGCATTGGTGGATAGGAAGAAGGTGTTTCCGTAACCACCGGAACCTACTACTACCGCATGGGCGAAGAAACGCTCGATACGTCCGGTAACGAGGTTACGGGCGATGATACCACGTGCACGCTTCTCGCCGTTCTCATCTGCGATGAGCACGATGTCCAGCATCTCATAGCGGGTGTACATCTTCACTTTGCCTTTGCCGATCTGGCGGCTCAATGCGGAATAAGCGCCGAGCAGCAACTGCTGTCCGGTCTGACCCTTGGCGTAGAAGGTACGGGAAACCTGTGCGCCACCGAAGGAACGGTTGTCCAGCAGACCTCCGTATTCGCGTGCGAAAGGAACACCCTGCGCCACGCACTGGTCGATGATGTTATTGCTGACCTCCGCCAGACGATATACGTTCGCCTCGCGTGCGCGATAGTCACCGCCTTTGATAGTATCGTAATAGAGACGATAGACAGAGTCACCGTCGTTCTGGTAGTTCTTCGCAGCGTTGATACCACCCTGCGCAGCAATCGAGTGCGCACGGCGCGGGCTGTCCTGAATACAGAAGTTCAGTACATTGAATCCCATCTCTGCGAGGGACGCAGCAGCCGAAGCACCGGCGAGACCTGTACCTACCACGATGATGTCCAGACGGCGTTTGTTAGCCGGGTTCACCAGTTTCTGATGGTTCTTGTAGTTCGTCCACTTGAGCTCCAGCGGTCCCTCGGGAATCTTCGCATCCTTCGGGGTGATAACCTTAGCCTCGGCTTTCGCCTCGGCAGGAGCTGTCATCTCCTCAGCCGCCGCTTTGGCTGCCTTGCCGGCTTTTCCGGCTGCGTCTTTCAGCGCCTCAACCGCCTCTTTCACTTCGGCACGCTCTGCTACTTTCTCTGCACGGGCTTGCAGTTCTTCCGCTACTTCAGCCGCTTTTTCCACGGCTGCTTCCGCCACTTGCTGAGCCACCTCGGCAGCCTTTCCGGCTACCTTCTCTGCTGCTTTCTTGGCAGCGTCCAGTATTTCTTCTTTCTTAGCCATAATGTCATTTACAATTTAGTCATTTACCATTTACCGTTTTAGCACAGCATGCCTATGCCCATGCCGAAATAGTAAAGCACCACGATGGTGAAGGGTATCAGGGCGATAGTAGCCACCACGGTGCTGATTACCTCGACGCGTTTCTGCCATTTGAGGTTGTTCAGTCCCATGGATGTCATCGCCGAGCCTACACCGTGCTTGAGGTGCAGCCACAGCACCACGAACCACAGGAGGTACAGCACGCAGTACACCTGTCCCCAGACGGGAGTGGTAAACAGCTCCTTGACATACGCCGCCCCGTTCTGCGGGTCAAAAGAACCCGTCTCTATGCCGGTCAGTTCGGCAAACTGCATCTTGAACCAGAAATTGTACAGATGCAGGCAGAGGAACCCGAGAATGATAAGACCGAGAACGAGCATGTTCTCCGATTCCCAAGTCACACCTTCTTTTTTCGCGCGTACCTCATACCGGTCGTTGCCGCGTGCGGCACGGTTCTGGATAGTCAGATACAGACCATAGCAGATGTGTACGACGACAAGGAACGCAATGCCCAGCGAGCCGATGACGGCGTACCAGTTAGCGCCGAGGAAACGGCAGATAGCGTTGTAAGCCTCCTCGCTGAACACCAGCGCGAGGTTCATACAACCATGAAAAAGCAGGAACAGCAGCAGCGCTGTACCGCTGAGGGCCATAACGAACTTACGCCCTACAGATGAGTCTTTTAACCACATACGATTGTTTGTTTTTTAAGAATTTATAACGTTATAATTTGTGTGTTCTCTAAATCGGCTGCAAATTTACAAAAAAAAAATGACATATGCAAAAAAAAACGCCCCGGAGAACGATTTTTTGAATTAATAATTAATAACTAGTAGTGTTGCGATAATTTTAAGAAAAAAACAAAGATAAACACTTTTGATGGCTTTTGAGCTTCGCTCTCGCGTATTTTGCTGCTAAAAACTCCTCGCAAGCAAGCTTTCGGATAGTTTTTACCATCAAACTCCGCAACTCTTCGAGTAAAAGCCATCAAAAGAAATAAACCTAAAAAACATAACCGATTCAAATCAAAAAATTGGAATGGACTTATAAGTGACTATATAATAGCGCTTAACATCATAACCTCTCTATTCCCCTTCCATACCCCCTCCATCCCGCCGGGAACACATCTCGTTCTTATCCCTAAAGGGAACGATTATTACGCACCGCGTACGTCACCGTACCGTGCCTTTACCCTGTTTGTCTTTTAATTTTCCGTCCAAAATTATCAACAATTATCCCCAAATTATTATGTCCGCAGATTTACCGGATTAAACAGATTTTCCTTTCTGTCAACAATTAAAGACAATTACTAACAATTTCTTTAGCGAGTCTGGTTAATCTGCTCAATCTGTGGATAGTAGAATAATTGTCTTTAATGGTCTTTAATTCTTATCTCGCTTTTTTTAGTCTTTTTTCAGGTATTTGGGGAAAGTCTGCTCGAAGAGGCGTACGGCTTGCTGGACAGAGCCGAAGAGTTCTCCGCCCGAGGCGTTCATGTGTCCGCCACCCCGGAAGACCTCGTGCGCCCAGATGTTGACGGGTCTGTCGCCCTGCGAGCGGAAAGAGACACGTATGCGCGAACGCGGTGTGCCCGGCTTCGGACGCTCCTCGCGCATGAAGACCGAGTAATAGACATCGGCTATCTGCAGCGGCATGTTCACTAAGCCTTCCGTGTCTCCCACCTGATAGTGATACTGGTCCAGTTCGTCCGCCGTGAGGGTGATGAGCGCCAAGTGGTACTCCGGATAGATGCGCATTCTGCGGTAGAGCGCATACCCCGTGAGCCGCATGCGGTCCACCGAATACTGGTTGAAGACGGCATTATAGACCGCATCCTTCTGCACGCCTGCGCGGAGGAGGTCGGCGATGATGTCATACAGCTCCGCGCTGGTGGAGTTGAAGGAGAAATTGCCGGTGTCGGTCATCAGCCCCGTGTAGATACAGGTGGCGAGTTGTGTGTTGCGTGTAGCGTGCGGCGTGCTGAGTGCGGCGATGAGGCGATAGACGATTTCGCTGGCGGAGGTCGCCTGCGGGTAGGAGAAAGTGACATCCGCAAAGTCCATCGGGTCCAAGTGATGGTCGATGAGAATCTTCGGGCAGGAGTGCTGCACCATCTTCTCCCCCACCGGACCGATACGTTTGGGGTCGTTGAAATCCGTGCAGACGAAGAGGTCCGCTTCCTCTATGAGCGCGTCGCATGCCTTGGTTTGGGTCTCATAGACCATGATCTTGTCCGCTCCGGGCATCCAGTTAAAGAAAGCGGGAAAAGCATTGGGAACGATGACATTTACCATTTGGTCATTTACCATTAGACCATTTACCATTTGGTCATTTACCATTTGGTCATTTACCATTTGGTCATTTACCATTTGGTCATTTGTTGGGTCATTGAGCCAGTGGTACAGTGCAAGGGCGGAACCCATGGCATCGCCGTCCGGCGCCATATGGGTGAGAATGACTATATGCCGCGCATTGCGTATCAGTTCTGCCGCACGGGCAACGGAAGAGGAGTCTAATTGCATACAAATTACAAATTACGAATTACAAATTACGAATTACAAATTACGAATTACAAATTACAAATTACGAATTACGAATGACGGGTGTGTTCATTATTCATCGTTCAGTTGGCAGAGGGCTTGGTTCTCTTTGGCGGTCATCTGCGCCTTGGTCTCCGGTGTCTTGTCGCCTTGCCCCGTCAGGTGGAGGACGCCGTGTATGAGGATGCGGTGCAGCTCGTTCACGAACGGCACACCCGCCTCTACGGCATTCGAACGCACCGTGTCTATTGAGATGAAGATATCGCCGTTGAGGGTGGATGGCGTGGAATAATCGAACGTGATGACATCCGTGTAGTAGTCATGCCCGAGGAACTGACGGTTGACCTCCAGTTCCCGCTCGTCTGAACAGAAGATATAATTGATGTTCCCTACGGCAAAACCGTATCCGGCGGCTACCGCCTTAATCCATTGTGCCGCCCTGCGCTGGTCGAAAAGCGGCATGTCTATGCTGTCTGTGGAAAAACGTATCATCGTATGTGGTATGGCTATCCGGTCCGGATAGCATTTGGTTAGCATTTTATCTGGTATTACTCCCTTCCCGATTCTCTCTCGTTAGTGTCTCGCTAGTCTGATTTGCGCACCTATGGTGCTTAATCATCGTGCGAGACGTTCTCGGTCGGCCAGAGCTCCCCGCTCGCTTCTCTATTCGAATGTCCACCGGACATTCTCCACCCTATTTCGAAGCCAAAAGTCAATTGGCTTCTTCACACCAGTCTGATTTGGCTATATATGGTGCTTAGTCATCCGAAGAAGACGGGCGCAATGGCAAAGGCAGTGAGCACCCCCGCAAGGTCCGCGAGCAGGCAGCACGCCACGGCATGCCGCGTGTCCTTGATACTCACCGAGCCGAAATACACCGCCAGCACATAGAACGTGGTGTCCGTTGTGCCCTGCAGGATACAGCACAAGCGTCCCACCAGACTGTCCGCCCCGTGAGTTGTCATGGCTTCGAGCATCAGTCCCCGCGCTCCACTGCCGGAGAGGGGTTTCATCAGCGCTGTGGGTACGGCTCCGGCAAGGTCGGGATTGATGCCGCAGGCGGCGAAGAGCCATGCTATACCTTGCTCCAACAGGTCCATCGCTCCGCATGCACGGAACATACCCACCGCCACAAGGATGGCAATGAGGTAGGGGATGATACTGACCGCAGTCTGGAAACCGCCTTTGGCTCCGTCAATGAAGGCGTCATAGACATTGATTTTCTTCGCCATCGCCTGAATGACAAACCAGCAGATGACCCCTAACAGGATGATGGCAGCCGCTGCCGCCGAGACGACAGAGAGTGTGTCAGGCGAGAGGAGCGTGGCACCCCAGACGAGGAGTGCGACGAGGGCGGTCAGGACGGTAATCGTGCCGAGCACGACCGGGTCGTTGAGCCGGATACGCTGCGCGACACATACACACAGCAAGCCCACCAGCGTGGCTACATAGGTGGCAATCAGTATGGGCAGGAAGACATCGGCAGGGTTGGCTGCGCCTAACTGTGCACGGTACGCCATGATAGTTGTCGGTATGAGCGTCAGCCCTGAGGCACCGAGGACGACGAACATAATCATCGCATTCGACGCCTTCGACTTGTCGGTGTTCAACTCCTGCAGCTCCCCCATCGCCTTGAGCCCCATAGGCGTGGCGGCATTGTCAAGCCCCAGCATGTTGGCGGCGATATTCATCAGCATGGTGCCGAAGACCGGATGCCCCTTGGGCACATCCGGAAAGATACGCGAGAAGAAAGGGTTGATGGCTCTGCCCAAGGAGTTGACCGCTCCCGCCTGTTCGCCGATTTTCATAATCCCCATCCATAAGGAGAGCACGCCGGTCAGCCCTAACGAGAGCTCGAAACCGGTCTTGGCGGAGTCGAACGTGGAGTTGAGAATAACGGAGAAGACATCGACATTGCCGAAAAACAACGCCTGTATCATGCCCATCAGGACAGCCAGCAAGATGAGCGAAATCCAGATATAATTCAAAATCATGGCACAAAATTACACTTTTTTTTGCATATGTGCAAATTTTTTTGTACTTTTGCGCAAAAATTGAGTGTAAAGCAGTTAATGCGGCAATCATGGCACCGTATATGGGCTTATGTCCGCCACCGTCTGACGGCATGGAACACCACAGGTGAGGGTATTCATTCCCCCTATCTGTTCCGGTTGGTGCGTTTTGTGCTGCGTGACGAGAACGCGTATTACTGCTTCGCCGACATAGAGCGCCGGCGCGAGCTGCTGCTGGCATGCGGAGACGAGCTGGAGGTGAGGGATTACGGTTCGCAGGGTTCGCCGGAGGGGACAGTGCTTCGCCGCCGCGTGTGCGACATAGCCAAGCGCCATCTGGAGCGTCCGAAGATAGCACAGATGCTGTTCCGGCTGGTGAACTTCACCGGCGAGGAGACAGGGCGTCCGCTGGAGATATTGGAGCTGGGCACCTCGCTGGGTGTGACAACGGCGTATCTGGCAAGCGCCGGCAGCCGCAACCGCGTGACAACGGCGGAAGGCAGCCCTGAGGTGCTGAAAATAGCGCAAGGCGTATGGCGCGCGCTGAGGCTGGAGAACATCAGCTGGTGCGAGGGACCGATAGACGACACCTTATATACTATCGCGCGCGAGAGAGAGGATATCATCTTTATCGACGCCAACCATACATATGACGCCACCCTCCGGTATGCGCAATACCTGCTGCCCCGGCTGACGGAGAAAGGCGTGATGGCGATCGACGACATCCATTATTCGGCGGAGATGGAACGGGCATGGGAGGAACTCAAAGCCGACGAACGGGTCACCACCTCGATGGACCTCTATGACGCGGGACTGCTGTTCGTGGACCCCCATTATCTGAAAAGACATTACAAAATAGTGATATAAACCATGGCTATTTACACCAAAACAGGAGACAATGGCACGACTTCGCTGGCAAGCGGCGAGCGAGTGCAGAAGACCGACGCACGCGTGGAAGCGTACGGCACAGTGGATGAACTGAACAGTTTCATAGGCCTGTTGCGCTTATGCTACTATTGGGAACACACGGTAACCGAACTGAAATGGATTCAGAACAAGCTCTTCAATCTCGGAGCAGCACTGAGTGAAGCCCCCGGAGAGTGGATTACAGCCGGTGATGTCCAAAAAATAGAGGTACGGATAGACGAGATGCAAAAGTATATTCCCAAGCAGAAGGGCTTTGTCCTGCCGTATGGAAAAGAGGCCGTTTGCCGATGCCATATCTGCCGTACTGTCTGCCGCCGCGCAGAGCGGAGAATGATAGAAGCCGGAGTACAAGGAGTGCAGATTGAGTTCATCAACCGTCTAAGCGATTATTTCTTCGTCCTCAGCCGCTACACCACCCACCATCTGGCAGATGTAGATACGGAGTGGGAGAAGGATTATGATGTGGAAAAATTGACGGAATAGCCCTCATTTGTAAAAAAAATGGCGAAAAATGTAAAATAATATAAAAAATATTTGCATGATTCGAAAGTTTTTACTACTTTTGCACGATATTTTGAAAAACTATGCCCGCATTGGGTCGTTTTGTCATTGGAATACATGTCTATTTTAAAGGGGTAAATTATGTACTGGACGCTTGAACTTGCATCGAAACTGGAGGATGCTCCTTGGCCTGCAACCAAAGACGAGTTGCTCGATTATGCCAACCGCATCGGCGCACCCGCCGAAGTGATAGAGAATCTGGAGGAGTTGGAGGACGAGGACGATGAACAATATGAGAGCATATTGGATTTGTGGCCCGACTATCCGACACAGGACGAGGATTTCTTCTTTGATGAAGAAGAGTATTAAATAGTCGAAAGACAAAAGTCGAAGGTTGAAAGACCGCTTCGCTCAAAGACAAAAGGTGCCTGCGGGCACACAGAAAAGAAGTAAATTGAAACGTGAAACGATATATTGTTCTGTTAGTTTGGCTTGGTGCTGTATTGACTGCGAGTGCGCAGTTTGACCCGCAAATGGGACAATATATGTATCTGCCGGCGTCCTTCAACCCTGCGGCAGCAGGTGAGGGAGACCTGATGAAAGCGGCAGGTGTGCACAGGATGCAGTATGTGGACATCACCAATGCCCCGATGAGCACATGGTTCAGTTTCAGTTCGCCGTTCGTGATAGGCAAGACGAGTCACGGAGCCGGAGTGCGATTCCTGAACGACCGTTACGGCTTGTTCACCACGCAGTCGCTCTACGCGCAGTACGCGTACAGGCATAAAATAGGAAAAGGATACCTGAGCGCCGGCATCGATCTGGGATTTGTGAATGTGGGATTCAAGGGCGACTCGGTCAACCTCGGCGAGATGGGTGACGAGTATCACCAGACGACGGATCCGGCAGTGCCGACGGGCAGCAAGTCGGGAATGAAATTTGACATGGGATTGGGTTTGTACTACAGCACCCCGGTGTGGTGGGTAGGCGCGAGTTACAGCCACGTGACACGTCCGGCAATCGACTGGAGCGACGGCACGACAGGCACCGAACAGGTGGTGACGCTGGCAGGGACGATGTATGTGACGGGCGGCTATCACTTCCGGCTGAAGAACTACCGGGAATGGATGCTGACTCCCAGCGCGATGGTGATGAGCGATTTCAAGGGATGGGACGTCAACATGACACTGATGTGCGACTACAAAGACCGCTACCGATGGGGACTGGGATACCGGATCGCAGGCAGCGTGAACATATTGCTGGGCGTGGATATCATCTCGGGCTTGCAGTTGGGCTACAGTTGCGAACTGCCCACCAGCAAACTGCTGCTGGAGAGCTACGGGAGCCATGAGATTTATCTGGCGTACGGATTCGACATCCTGAAGCCCAAGCGGACTAACAAATACAAGAGTGTGCGCTATCTGTAAGACAGCTGACGAGATACCGTATAGAAATATATACATGTGAAATTTAATCGATTAAACAAATAATATGAAAGTAACAAAACTTTTGCCATTAATCGCATTAGCGATGGTAATGGTTGGCTGTAACAAGCCTGCCGGCGAGCTCGTAGGCGCTACGCGCTCCGTAACTTTCAAGGAAGCAAATCCTTACGGAATGTTGTTCATCAAGAAGGGTTCCTTCATGATGGGTGCCAACACCCAGTCCGCAGTGTTCGAACAACCGGACAACATCGTCATGGTTACAGTCGATGCATTCTGGATGGACGAGACGGAGATTACGAACAACGAGTACCACCAGTTTGTCAACTGGGTACGCGACTCCATCGCCCTGACCAACCTGATTGCTTCCGGTCTGACGGACTATGCCGTTCAGCCCAAGGACGAGGATTTCGACGAAGAGAACTTCCGTATCGACTGGAAGAAGAAAGTACCATGGAAAAGCAAGGAAGAGGATATAGTAGATGCTCTGTCCTCCATGTATTATTCGGACGGCAAACTCAATACCAACAACCTGCACTACCGCTACAACTGGGTGAATATGGACGAGGCGCTGCCGCAGCGTAACAAATTCGACGTGGCAACCAGCACCTATCCTCCCGGAGCTACGGCACGTGTGGATACATTCTGGGTAAACGAGTACGGAGAGATCAAGGATTCGACGATTTATCGTCCTCTAAAGGAGCCGAAAGACCTGCTGACCGAGAAGATTATCTGTATCTATCCCGATACGCTGGTATGGGCGCGTGATTTCCAGTTCTCCTACAACGACCCGTTGCTGCATATGTATTTCAAGCATCCGGGCTATGCGGAATATCCGGTGGTGGGTGTGACATGGGAGCAGGCACATGCTTTCTGCAACTGGCGTACCAAACTGTTTAACGCATACTCGACGACCGAGGTGAACGAATACCGTCTGCCGACGGAGGCTCAGTGGGAATATGCCGCCCGTGGCGGTCGTAAGATGGCGATGTACCCGTGGGGCGGTAACTATGCCCGTGACGGCAAGGGATGTTTCTTTGCGAACTTCAAGCCCTACCGCGGTGCATACAACGACGATACCGGCACAGCAACGATGAGAGTGGCTCAGTTCCGTCCGAATGACTTCGGTCTGTTCGACATGGCAGGCAATGTGTCGGAGTGGACCAACTCCGCTTTCCAGACAGCAGCCAATACCCATATCCATGACTTGAATCCGGATTACAGCTACATGGCGCGTAAAGCGGATCCTCCTATCCTGAAACGCAAGGTGGTGAAAGGCGGAAGCTGGAAAGACATCAGTTATTTCATGCAGTGCGGCGTACGCTCGTATGAATACCAGTACGAGAGCCGTCCGTATATCGGTTTCCGCTGCGTACGCTCGTATATCGGCGATTAATGAAGAAGGCTTCCCAGCGAGGCATACAAAAGATAATTAATTTAAAAAGCAATACACATTATGGCTACAGAAAAAGCTGCAAAGCAAGGTTTGGGCGCAAGATTCATGCACTGGTATGAGTCTTACCAAGGAAAAAACATTGTCAACATCATTTATTCCGTGGGTGCATCGGTCGTTATTATCGGTGCGTTGTTCAAAATTCTGCACTGGCCGGGTGCCAGTCAGGTGCTTATGATCGGTATGTTTACCGAGGCGTTCTTGTTCATCATCGGTGCGTTGGAACATCCGCATCCTGAGTTTCACTGGGAGAACGTGTTCCCGCAGTTGCTGGAATACGGAACAAAGCCCGAGTTGCTGGAAGAGAAATCCAAACAAGCCCGTCCTACTCTGCTGGGTGCAGGCGTAGCAGGGGGGGCTCCGGTAGCAGCCACAGGGTTCGCAGCAGCTCCGGTAGCCGGCAGTGCAGCCGCTCCGGCAGCAGGAGCCAAAGCGCCTCAACTGAAAGACGAAGACATGCAGTCGCTCAAAGACGGCATCGCAGCACTTGCCAAGACAGCTACGCAATTCAGCGAACTGAGCAAAGTGGCTCAAAGCGGCGTGAAACTGAATGAGAAACTGGCAGCCGCAGAAGCAGCTACGGCAGAATATGCCTCCAAACTGGCAGCTGCCGGTCTGGCAACCGACTCGCTGGCACAGGCTACCAGCGGTCTCTCCGGAACCTATGCACAGGTAGGCAGCGACATGCAAAGTGTTGCAGAGGAAACCAAAGCATACAAGCAGGGTGTAGAGGAGATTGGCAAGAAACTGGCTTCTCTCAATTCCGTATATGAGTTGCAGTTGCAGGCAGTCAACGCCCAGACCGAGGCTCAGAAGGGTGCAGCCGCTGCCGCAAAAGAGGCAGCCGAGGCACAACTCGCATTTGCTAACGGAGCCAAACAGCTCCAGAAGCAGGTGGCTGACCTCAACGGTATCTACGGCAATATGCTGAATGCACTCGCATAAGGTATTGCAACAAAGAAATTCAAGATATAAATCACAATAAAACACTTCAGAAATGGGTGGAGCAAAAAACTGTCCGGAAACCCCGAGACAAAAGATGATAGGTATGATGTACTTGGTGCTCACCGCCATGCTGGCGTTGAACGTAAGTACGGATATCTTGAATGGTTTTACATTAGTGGACAACAGTCTGCACTCTTCTATCGCTGCAACGGACACCCGCAATGCCAAGTTATATCAGGATTTTCAGGCAGCCAACGCAGATAACCCTGAGAAGACACAGGAATGGTTTGACAAAGCGAAAGAGGTGCAGCACAGAGCGGATTCACTATACAACTACATTCAAGATTTCAAAGAGCATATCGCTCTTCTCGCCGATGGTAAGAAGCGCGTAGAAGAGTTACGAGCACAAGGCTTGGATCCGACAATGCATATTGAGGGAAACTCCAACCTCGATGTGACGGGTCAGTACGCCATTGTGCAAGGAAACGGTCTGATACTCAAAGAGATTGTGGCTTATTACCGCGATTATGCAGCCGGCTTGGCGGAGAGCGATGCGGAGTTACGCAACGCTATCCAGCAGGCACTGGCAACCGAGCGCGGTTATAATGCGCACGAGAAAGACTCCTGCGACTGGGAGGTGGCTGTGTTCGATGGCATGCCTGTAGGAGCCTCTATAACCATCTTGACGAAGATGCAGAATGATGTACGTACCACGGAGGGTCAGTTAATCCAATACCTGATGGACCGCACGGACGCAGGTGACCTGCGTGTGAACAAACTGAACGCGTACGTGATACCGAATTCGAACTACGTCATCCGCGGCGGCAAATATTCGGCACAGATTATTCTGGCAGCCATCGACTCGACACAGCGTCCCGAGTATTATATCGAGGGTCAGCGCATCAACGACCACGGTCTGTATGAAGTGGCTGCTTCGGGCGTTGGCCTTAAGAAATATTCAGGTTGGATTGCCTACCAGAACCCGTCCACAGGCGAGATGGAGAACCTGCCTTTCTCCAGCGAGTACAGCGTAGGCGAGCCGGCTGTGACTATTTCCAACAACGACCTGAACATCATGTACCGTGGCTATGAGAACAAGTTCTCGATTTCCGTGCCCGGTGTGTCGAATGACAAAGTCAAAGTGAATGTCAGCGGCGCCTCTGTTCACCAGAGCGGTGGTGTATGGGTTATCAAACCCGGCGAGGGCTCAAAGAAAGTGACCATCTCCGTGAATGCCGAGCTGGACGGAAAGATGCAGCCGATGGGCAGCAAGGAATACCGCGTGAAGGCATTGCCCGATCCGCAGGCTTATTTCAGCGCCCGCGACAAAGAATACACATCCGGAAACATAGCACCGAGCACTCTGACCCATTCATCGGGTGTTGTAACCGCTTCGTACGGTCCTGAGGGTCTGCTTGACCTGCCGTTCAAAGTGACCAGTTTCCGTGCTATCATCAACGGTATGACAACCCAGTCCAACGGTAACAAGTTCACCAAGGACCAGCTTGCACAAATAGGCAAACTGAAGAAAGGCGGTATGGTCGTTCTCCAAGATATCCGTGCCGTAGGTCCCGGCGGACAAGAGAAACGTCTGGCACCGCTCGTATTAACACTGAATTAATACCTACAATTATGATAAAGAAACTAAGTATTATTGCATGCCTGATGCTCGGTATCGTAACTGCGCAGGCACAGCACCAAGTAATCTCATTCTTTGATGAGATGGGTACCGCCCGCATCCAGACGGAGGAGTTCTCGGAGGCACATGATACGATAGTGAAGATAGATCACCGTATAGATGATGTAATCTGGTCGCGCTATGTCTATCGCATCATCGACATGCGCTTCAAACAGAATTACCAGCTCTATTTCCCGACCAAGGTGGACGACCCGGACTATCGTAACCTGTTCAAAGTGATAGTAGATGCCGTAGTGGACGGTATGCCTATCTATCCGCGCAACCCTGAAACGATAAAACCTGATTTCAAGACCACTCCGGCGTTTACCAAGGCGCAGATTCCTTCGGACGCTTTTATGGTAGTGGACAAGACAGAGGACCACTCTGACGATGAGGATTTCTGGAATATATCCCGTTCTACTGCCATGCTCGTCAACTATGACAGCATCACCGATGAACTGCGTTCACAGCCCTATTCGTTCGAGAACGTGGTGCGCAATCAGCTGAAATACATGATTCAGGAGGTCGTGTTCTTTGACAAGCACACATCGCGTCTGCACACCAAGATTATGGCTATCGCTCCTCTGCATCCGGTGCTGATCAGCACGCAGGACAGCACCAAGGTGATGGCATCGCTGCGCGAATCTATCATGTTCTGGATTCCGTTCGACCAGTTGCGTCCGTATATGGCTATGCAATATGCCATCCCGAACCGCAACGAGGTGAAACGAGTGACCTATGACGAGTTCTTCCAGAAACGTCTCTTCACTTCCTATATCGTAGGTGAAGGAAATATGTATAACCGTTGGATACCTGATTACTCCGGCTCCAAAGAGGAGATACGGAAAGAACAAAACCGTATCGCAACGGAATTGCTTAATTTTGAACAAGACCTCTGGGAATATTGATGCGCAAGCACAGATTTCGTAATTCCTATCTTACTTCCGCCGTCAGCGTATCGCTGGTGTTATGCCTTGTAGGCTTGGAATGTGTGCTCCTGCTATCGGCAGGGGCACTTGTTACACGTATGCGCGAGAACATGACGGTGACTGCCGTCCTGTCTCAAGATGCGGACAGCACCCAGTGCGCCCGTCTGGAGACAATCCTTTCCTCCGGCAACCGCTGCAGTAGTTTTACTTATGTGTCCAAGGAACAGGCATTGGAAGAACACATCCGTTCGCTGGGTGAAGACCCGAGTGCTTTTCTCGGTTATAACCCGCTCTCGGCGAGTTACGAGATTCATCCTACCGATGCTTATAGCGCACCGGACAGTCTTGCCGTACTGGCTTCTACACTGGAGAAACTGCCCTATGTGACAGAAGTTCTCTATCCGCGTGACTTGGCGGATATCATGAACAGCAATGTGCATGAGTTCTCGCTGATTCTTTTGATTGTGGCGCTTGCCCTGCTGCTGGTGTCGATGGTGCTGATAGTCAATACCATCCGCTTACAGATCTATTCAAAACGCTTCATTATCAATACAATGACTCTTGTGGGGGCTACCTCATGGGTCATCCGCCGTCCGTTCGTCAGACACAATCTGCTGATGGGTTTCCTGTCAGGACTGACAGCACTGGCGGTGCTGAGTGCACTGGTGTATTATGTGGAGATTAAGATGGGCATTATGCTCTTCCCGCTGACATGGATGAATATCGGTTTCGTATCCGTTGTTGTGCTATGTTCCGGTTTGCTGATTACGCTTTTTGCTTCACTCATTGCAACAGGACGCTATATCCGCATGGATAGCAACTCCCTATACGAAATCTGACAGCCCTCAGAATACGGCTTTATTAATGAAAACAGAACTCTGAATACTGAATACGTATGAAACAGACTTTACCCAAACTCAATCTCATCCTTATTGCGGTTTCGTTTGTCATCATTGTGCTGGGGTTTGCACTGATGGCGGGTGCCCCGTCGGGTGAGGTGTATAACCCCGATATCTTCTCTTTCCGTCGAATCACAGTGGGACCGATGCTCTCGCTGTTCGGTTTTGTGAGTATGATTTTTGCTATCCTGTACCGCAGAAAAAAGAAATGAGCTGGCTTGACGCATTGATATTAGGCATAGTGCAGGGCTTGACGGAGTTCCTGCCGGTTTCTTCTTCGGGTCATCTGGAGATAGGTCAGGCGTTGCTCGGCACGTCCGGAGACGATAACCTCACATTTGCTATTGTCGTGCATACGGCTACGGTTCTCTCCACACTTGTCGTACTCTGGCGCGAAGTAGTGCAACTATTCAAAGGCACATTCACCACGCTTGCTTGGAATGCAGAGAAAGACTATGTGGCGAAGATTCTGGTGTCCATGATTCCTGTCTTTGTGGTAGGGATGTTCTTCAAAGACGAGGTAGAGTCTTTTTTCGGCAACGGGTTGCTGCTGGTAGGAATATGCCTGTTAGTCACCGCATTGCTGCTGGCGTTAAGCGAGTGGTTGCAGAAAAGGCGGCAGGATAGCGGTCATGAGGTGGGGTATAAAGATGCCATCATCATCGGTCTGGCGCAAGCCTGTGCCGTGCTGCCGGGTCTGAGCCGTTCGGGTTCCACTATCGCTACCGGACTGCTCTGCGGCGTGAAGAAAGAGAGCGTAGCTCAGTTTTCGTTTCTGATGGTGCTGGTTCCCATTCTCGGCGAGGCGTTTCTGGACCTGCTCAAACTGCTGCAGGGCGAGTTGGCGAGCAACTTGGGCATCGTACCTGCTCTCGTCGGTTTTGTGTCGGCTTTTGCAACGGGCTGTTTCGCCTGCCGTTTTATGATAGAGATTGTGCGCCGCCAGCGGCTGGTATGGTTCGCACTCTATTGTGCGATAGTGGGCTCCGTCGCCATCCTCTCAACGGTTTGCTGACATGTGGGATTTCGTAGAAGGGGAAGTGCTGGCTTTTGACAAGCCGTTGCGATGGACGTCATTTGACCTTGTGGCAAAGGTGCGGTACAACCTCTGCCGCCTGTTGGGCACGAAGAAACTGAAAGTCGGTCATTCCGGCACGTTGGATCCGCTGGCAACAGGAGTGGTCATTGTCTGCACCGGCAAGAAGACCAAACTCATCGAGCACCTGCAATATGATGTGAAGGAGTATGTCGCCACGATGCAGCTGGGTGCCACCACGCCATCCTATGACATGGAGAAGGAGGTGGACGCGACATATCCCACTGCGCATATCACCCGTACGCTGATTGATGAGACAATACCGTCTTTTCTGGGCGAACAATGGCAGGTGCCGCCGATGTTCTCTGCCGTGCAGGTCAACGGTAAACGCGCTTATCAGTTGGCGAGAAAAGGCGAGACGGTGGAACTCAAACCCAAGTTGCTGGTGATAGACGCGATAGAGGTGCTTGGTTTTGACGCTGAGCAGATGCAGCTGACCATCCGGGTCGTCTGTTCGAAAGGAACATATATACGTGCATTGGCGCGTGACATAGGCGAGCGCCTTGGCTCGGGCGCATATCTCACGGCTCTGCGCAGAACGCGTGTGGGGAACACCCGGGTGGAAGATTGCATGACG
This sequence comes from Paludibacteraceae bacterium, assembly GCA_017448345.1. Taxonomy (GTDB): domain Bacteria; phylum Bacteroidota; class Bacteroidia; order Bacteroidales; family Paludibacteraceae; genus Colicola. The sequence continues at coordinate 48,568 of JAFSLP010000071.1, forward strand.
ATAGACGATTTTTTGGAAAAACTGAAGAATTTACCCGAAGAATAACCAATCGGGGAAACGAGAAAAGAACGATTACGACTATGTACAAAACAAATGATATGAGACTCTGTCAGTTTAAGTTTAAACTGCCGGAGGAGTTGATTGCACAGTTCCCCGCTTCTTACCGGGACGAGGCACGACTGATGGTCCTGCATCGCAAGTCCGGTGAGATAGAGCATAAGACACTGCCGGAGCTGGTGCAGTATTTTGAGGAGGGCGACTTGTTCGTCTTCAATGACAGCAAGGTGTTTCCCGCCCGTCTTTGGGGGCACAAGGAGAAGACGAATGCGCTGATAGAGGTCTTTCTGCTACGGGAGTTGAATCATGCCACGCGCTACTGGGATGTGCTGGTGGATCCGGCACGCAAGATCCGTATAGGCAACAAACTGACCTTTGATGACGACCCCGCTATTGTCGCTGAGGTGATAGACAACACCACCAGTCGCGGCCGTACTTTCCGTTTCCTGACGGACTATGACAACGAGGAGTTCGTTTCGCGTCTCTATGCCTTGGGAAGTGCGCCGTTGCCCAAGTATATCCGCCGTCCGATGGACGCGCGGACACAGGAGCAATACGAGCAGGTGTTCCATGACCAGCCGGTGAAAGACATGGATACGGAACGCTACCAGACGATTTTTGCCAGCAAGATAGGTGCTGTGGCAGCTCCTGCTGCAGGACTGCATTTCTCCAAACAGCTGCTCAAACGCATGGAGATACAGGGTATCGAATCGGCATTCATGACCAGCCATGTCTCCCTCGGTATCTTCAAAGAGATTGACGTGGAGGACCTGACGAAGAACAAGATGGAGTCGGAGCAGATTATTTTGCCGGAAACAATGGTGAAAGCGGTGAACAAGGCGCATGAATGCCAGCATCGCGTCTGCGCGGTCGGTACGGAAGTGATGCGTGCGATGGAGCATGTGGCGGGCACGAACGGACAGCTCAAGGCATATGACGGATGGACCAGCAAGTTCATTTTCCCGCCATATAACTTCACCGTGGCAAACAGTTTCTTTGTTAATTTCTATATGCCGCAGTCGAGCCAACTGCTGATGGTAGCGGCTTTTGCCGGATATGAGGAGACCATGCACGCCTATGAAGAGGCTGTCAAAGAAGGTTATCATTTCGGCGATTACGGTGATGCAATGTTGATTGTGGACTGATGCAAGTACGGATAGATCCATCGTGGCAGCGAGTGTTGCAGACGGAGTTTGACAAGCCTTATTTCGAACTCCTGACCGAGTATGTCCGCAGCCAGTACAAGACCCGCCGGTGTTTCCCGCCGGCAGGTCTTATTTTTAATGCTTTTGACTCTTGTCCCTTCGATTCGGTGCGCGTGGTCATCATCGGTCAGGACCCGTATCACGAGGAGGGGCAGGCGATGGGACTCAGTTTCTCCGTGCCGGAAGGTGTGCAGATTCCTCCGTCGCTGATGAATATATACAAGGAGATTCACCGTGACTTGGGCACTCCCATCCCTGCAAGCGGAGACCTGCGCCGTTGGGCGGAACAAGGCGTCCTGCTACTCAATGCCACGCTGACAGTCGAAGCCCATAAGGCGGGCAGCCATCAGGGCAAGGGATGGGAAGAACTCACCGATGCGGCAATATCGGCGTTGAACCGGGAACGGGAACATCTGGTCTTCATGCTATGGGGCTCCTATGCGCAGCGCAAAGGTGCCTTCATCGACAGGAGAAAGCATCTCGTCCTCCAGACCTCGCATCCCTCGCCGCTCTCCGTTTATCGGGGTTTTGACGGGTGCGGGCATTTCTCTCAGGCGAATAACTACCTGACTAAAAACGGTCTGGAGCCGATTAAATGGTAACAATTTAAGTTTCCTTGAAAAAAGAACCGTTTTAACACATTTAACTATCTAACGGAATGTCAAAGACACTACTCCTTATTGATGCATATGCGATGATTTTTCGCGCTTACTATGCGTTCATCCGTACCCCGCGCATGAATAGCAAAGGGGAGAATACCTCTGCTGTCTTCGGTTTTGCCATCACTTTGGATGACCTCATCCGAAAAATCAAACCCACGCATATAGGTGTGGCTTTTGACCCCAAGGGCGGTACATTCCGTCATGAGGCGTATGAGCAATACAAGGCGCAGCGCCCGGAGACGCCGGAAGATATCAAGAAGGCGGTGCCGGTTATCAAACAACTGCTGAAGGCAATGAATATCCCTGCGCTGGAGGTGCCGGGTTTTGAGGCGGATGATGTCATCGGCACTTTGTCGCAGCAGGGCGAGACGGCAGGTTTCGAGGTCTATATGGCTACGCCGGACAAGGACTACGGGCAACTGGTGACGGATCATGTATTCATGTACCGGCCTCGTCATACCGGCGGCTTCGAACTGATGGGTCCCAGAGAAGTGTGCGACAAATACGGTCTGCAGCACCAGAGCCAAGTCATCGACCTGTTGGGGTTGATGGGGGATGCGAGTGACAACATCCCCGGTTGCAAAGGAGTAGGGGAGAAGACTGCTGTAGCATTGTTGCAGCAGTTCGGCTCGATAGACAATCTCTTGGCGCACACCGCAGAGATAAAAGGTGCGCTTCGTACGAAAGTGGAGTCGCAGACTGAGGAGATCCGCTTCTCACGTTTCCTCGCCACCATCCGTACCGATGTGCCGATAACGCTGGATGAGGCGCTGCTGGTGAAAAAAGAGCCGGACATCGATGCTTTGACTGCGCTGTACCGTGAGCTGGAGTTCAACACCCTGCTCCGTAAACTGCCTTCGCCTGCCGATGCTGCGCCTCAGGCTCCAGCCAAGACCAAGCAGGCTGCCAAACCTGCCGACCTGAACCAACTCGACCTCTTCGCCACAGCGGAGGAACAAAATGACCAAATGGTAAATGACCAAACGGTAAATACTTTTGATACTGTCGAGAACAGGCTATGCCAGTATCTGCTGAACCCCGAGGTGGCGTTCAATCCCTATAAAGAACCGGACTGGGAGGCGCTGAAAGCAGATCCGGATCTATGGAACCTGTATCAGGAGGTGGAGCTGCCGCTGGTGCCTGTGTTACGCGAGATGGAAGCCGCCGGAGTGCGTATTGATGTTTCCAAACTCAAGAGTGCCGAGGAGCAGCTGACACAGGAACTCAACCAACTGGAGCAGCGTATCTATTCCTTTGCCGACCAGCCTTTTAATATCAACAGTCCGCGTCAGGTAGGAGAACTGCTTTTCGACAAGATGAAACTGGACACCAGCGCCAAGAAATCCAAGAACGGGCAGTATTCCACCTCCGAGGAGGTACTGATTGCTCTGCGCGAGAAGCATGAAATAGTGGGGCTTATCTTGGAATACCGGGCATTGAAAAAACTCATCTCAACCTATATATCCACGCTGCCGGAGTATATTGCGGATGACGGCAAGATACATACCACGTACAACCAGACGGTGACAGCCACCGGACGTCTGAGTAGCTCCAATCCCAACCTCCAGAACCTGCCCATCCGTTCGGAGCGAGGCAGGCTGATTCGCGAGGCGGTCATTCCTGATGAGGGGTGTCTCTTCCTCTCTGCCGATTACAGCCAGATAGAGCTGCGGCTTATGGCGCATTTCAGCAAGGATGAGCATATGCTGGCTGCCTTCCTTTCCGGTCAGGATATCCACGCCGCCACGGCTGCACGTATCTTCGGACTTCCCATCGAACAGATTACCAAGGACCAGAGGCGCAGAGCCAAAACCGCCAATTTCGGTATCATCTACGGTATCTCGGCGTTCGGCTTGGCGCAGCAGCTTGATTGCTCAAGGGCGGAGGCGAAACAGCTTATAGACGATTATTTTGCAGCTTTCCCGCGGGTCATCAGTTATATCGAATCGCAGAAAGAGCTGGCGCGGCAAAACGGCTATGCCCAGACGCTTTTCGGACGCAAACGGTACCTGCCGGATATCCGGTCGCATAATGCCACCGTGCGTTCTTTTGCCGAGCGAAACGCCGTCAACGCGCCTATTCAAGGAACGGCGGCGGATATCATCAAGATGGCTATGGTCTCTATACACAGACGTCTGAAAGAAGAGAACCTGCAGGCGCAGATGATTATGCAGGTGCATGACGAACTCAACTTCAATGTCCCGGAGGCGGAGGTGGAGCGGGTGCGTGAGATAGTGGTCTCCGAGATGCAGAATGCAGTCCATCTGTCCATCCCGCTGATTGCAGAATGCGGCGTGGGAAAGAACTGGCTGGAAGCACACTAACAATTTAACGTTTTCTCATCGGGAAAACCATTTTAACTCTTTAACTATTTAACGATGATAAAATTGTCCATAATTTTACTTATCAGAGTGTTATGCATAGGCAACAGCTTCTCATGGGATGCGGTGGAGCAGGAGTTGGTCCCTCTCTGTGCAGCCAAGGGCGTGCAGGTGGAGGTGCATAATCTCTATTACGGCGGATGTTCGCTGGAGCAGCATGCCCTTTTCCTGATGCGTGACACGGCGGCGTATTCACACCGTGTGTGTACCAATGCCTGTCCGCGCCTGATCAAGGATACCGTTTCGCTCAGGCAGGCGCTGGGCAACGGGAAATATGACTTCATCTCGCTCCAGCAGGCAAGTCATGACAGCGGTATCCGCGCGTCCTACGAGCCGTGGCTCTCCATGCTGATTGACACCGTGCAGGCATACCAGCCGCAGGCGCAGATCCTATGGATGCAGACTTGGGCGTACAGCCGTGACGCCCAACATCCCGCCTATCCGCGTTACCACTCCGACCAGCAGGAGATGTGGGATAGCATCCAAGCCTGCACGCGCTATGTGCAGCAAATGGTAAATGACAAAATGGTAAATGACCAAATAGTGTTGGTTCCTTGCGGAGAGGCAGTCCAACTGGCGCGGGCGACGAGACTTGGAGACACGCTCTGTCGTGACGGATACCACCTCAACTACACCTACGGACGTTATACGGCGGCAGCGGTGTGGTATGAGATTCTGACGGGAAAAGATGTTCGCAGGAACCGCTACCGCAACCCGCAGATGAGCCTCCGCCAGCGGCGTCTCACGCAGCGGGCTGCACATACCGCTGTGAGAAATGCACGAAAACAATATTTACTCGGACTATGAGAAAACTGTTAGACAAGACTTTGCTCAATGACCATGTCATCTTGGCGGTCATCCTCCTCAATTCCATCGTTATCTTTCTGATTGAGTCGGGGATGAACACTCTGCTCCTTATCGGTTTGGATATGGCATGCACGGTCATTTTCCTGCTGGAAATGATTGCCAAACATGTCTGCTTGGGCGTCAGGAACTACTGGCATGACGGATGGAACTGCATGGACGGAGTGCTGGTTTTACTCTCGCTGCCGTCTCTGGTGATTCCGTTCTTGGATGTCACGATGTTTAACTTCTCGGTGGTTCTGTCTCTGCGGCTGCTGCGAGTGATTCGTTTCATGCGGGTGTTCCATTTCTTCCCCAATGTGGCGCAAGTGGGGCAGGGGTTGATGCGTGCCTTGCGTGACAGCGGCGTTGTGCTCATCGGCTTTTCCGTCATACTCCTTCTCTTCGGGCTCATCAACTGCAGTCTCTATCGTGAGGTGGCACCGGAGTATTTCGCCACGCCGCTGCGCTCGGTCTATTCGGTCTTCCGTGTCTTTACCGTCGAGGGATGGTATGAGATACCCGATGCGATAGCTGCGGCTACTTCGCCTCTCGTCGGACGGCTTACACGTTTCTATTTCTGTTTCTTGCTGGCTGCGTTCGGTATCCTCGGGCTGTCGCTCATCAACTCGGTCTTCGTCGATGCGATGGTGGCGGATAATAACGATGATGTCAAGGAGCAGCTGACGCGTATCGAGCAGCAGCAGGCTTGTCTGGAGCAGGAGATAAAAGAGTTGAAAGAGATGCTGAAAAAATAAAGCAGGGATGCTGCGGATAACCTCTGACGGCTTCCGAAACCGAACCCGAACAAAAAGAGGGTGTGCTCATAGCGCATCCTCTTTTTGGTGATCCATGCAGGATTCAAACCTGCAACCCCCACATCCGTAGTGTGGTACTCTATTCAGTTGAGCTAATGGACCTCACTTTTTCAAAAGCGGGTGCAAAGGTACTGCTTTTTTTTGACATGTGCAAATTTTTTTGCAAAAAAATGTATTTTTACCCTCATTTCCTCCGATTTTTATCTGAATTCGTCCGAATCTCTCCCTGAAAATGAATCCGTCCCGTTTTTTAAGCAACAAATCGTAATCCAAATTATTGTAAACCAATTATAAATCTAAAATCTAACCACACCGTCCTTGCTCTGCTGACGTAAAAAAGCGATGACAATATAACAAAATAATATAAAATCGGCACAAAATTGGCTTACACACTTGCGTATGTCGTTTTTTTGTTGTACCTTTGCAGCCGAAAACATGTTCAATACAAAAAACACAAATGAGTTATTCGTGTTCGATGCATAAAACACAAAGTTGTTATGAAGAATCTAATAGATAAACATGTGCGCTACTACAAACAAACGCCAATGACAATCATTCGTCAGTGTGGAACCGAGATCAATTGGGATGTCCCGTTGCTGGCTTTGCGCGGTCCTAAGGGTGTGGGTAAAAGTACAATTATGCGGCAATATATTCGGCTGCATTATTCCGTGTCGGATCGCTCGGTGCTGTACTGCTCGTGTGATGGAGCGTACTTTGCTTCGCATACTTTACTTGATTTGGCGGATCAGTTCTATAAAACAGGAGGCAAACACTTGTTTTTGGATGAAATTCACAAATACCCCAATTGGAGCCGCGAGATAAAGGAGATGACTGACTTGTATTCCGATATACGCATTGTTATCAGCGGTAGTTCGCTGCTAAGCTTACAACAAGGGGATGCAGATTTAAGCAGGCGATGTATCAATCATGATATTCAGGGACTTAGTTTCAGGGAATTCTTGCGTTTTAATAAAAACATCAACCTCCCCAAATATACATTGGAGCAGATTCTTGACAACCCGTGGACGTTAGCCGAAGACGTGAATAATCAATGCCGTCCACTCCAGTATTTCACGGAGTACTTGCAATACGGTTATTATCCATATTTCTTGCAATTAAAGAACACGGTGGATTATTATTCGGCAATAGAGAATACCGTTAGTTATATCATCGATGATGAATTGCCACGTATATGCAAGGTGGCTATAGAAAATACACGAAAAATCAAGGCATTGGTCAATATATTAGCCAATTCCGTGCCATACGATATTGACATCAAGCGTCTGTCTATTCAAAGCGAACTACAGCGGGCTACCATCTTGGAATACCTGAATTATCTGGATAAGGCTAAGATACTTCGACTGGTATATTCCGATTTTGTGAATGCCAAGAAAATGCAAAAACCGGATAAGGTGCTCATGGATAATAGTAACATGCTTTATTCCATAGCCACACAAGAGCCGAATATCGGTACTATCCGCGAATGCTTTGCTGCCAATCAATTATCGTTCAATCATCTTGTAGAGTACGGCAAGAAGCACGGTGATTTCAAAGTAGATGGAAAATACACGATAGAAGTCGGCGGAGCAGACAAGGATTATGAACAAATAGCCGATTTGCCCTATTCGTATATCCTTGCTGACAATATGGAGTTTCCGTATGGTCATAAACTCCCGCTATGGATGCTTGGATTCCTGTATTGAAGCAATAAAATTCCATCCAAAGGTTACTTTTGGCAAGTGGGTGATTTTACCTCACACCAACCGATGAGCGGAACGTGACTGAGACAAGAAAAATAAGCAGAAAAATGACATATCTCTTGCGTATGTCGTTTTTTTTGTGTAATTTTGCAGCGCAAAACGAAAGTTTTGCCGTATCTGCCCACGCCGAGGGAATATGTCTTTCGGGCGGGTGAGATACAGGACATATTGAAAAGGCGTCTTACGCGCTTTGTTTTGGCATTCTGGAATCTGGTAAATTCATCGTTCCAAAACATTGCGACACTAAGATGTCCTCGGGTGTGTATATACATCGCGTGCGCATATCGCGTACCTAATTATATGATATACATACGGCGTGGGCTACGGTGTTGCTGTTTGGAACGAAAGGCAATACCAGAGCCTCAGAATGCGGAACAGCAATAGTGCAGTCCCGCTTTTAATTTTATGTGTAAAAATGTACTCTCGTTAAGATTTCGGGGTGTTGCAAGGATAGCGCAGAAGATGCGCAAGAGTAGCGCAAGATATGCTGATTTAGCAAAGACTGAAAAATGTACTCTCATTAAGAATCAAACAGAAAACAATAACTCAAATCAAATAACAATATGAAACACAAAATCTTTACTCTTTTGCTTGCTATAGTGGCAAGTGCAGGAACGATGTTTGCTGAAAGCGTAAGAATTGGCAATCTGTACTATCTACTTAACGCAGAAAACCTAAACGCAGAAGTTTGTTCTTCAGCAGGAGAAAAATACTCAGGCGATATTGTTATTCCTGAAAATGTGGAATATGGAGGCCAAAGGTATCGCGTAAGTAGTATCAGTGAAAGAACTTTTCAAAATTGTAACAATTTGAATCATGTAGAGATTCCTAATAGTGTAGAGAGTATCGGGGATTTCGCTTTTGGGGGATGCTCAAACTTATATTCTATTGTTATTGGCAATAACGTGACAAATATAGGTATCTATGCTTTTAAAGATTGTATCAACCTAACTTCTATAGAACTGCCTAATAGTGTTATTAGTTTAGGAATGGCAGCTTTTAGCGGTTGCGAAGGTTTGACGTCAGCAACATTGAGCAAACACCTAAAAGAAATAGATGTCTCAACATTCCAAAATTGTAAGAACTTATCAGGAATACTGATACCCCAAAGTGTTACAAATATCAAAGAAAGTGCCTTTTCCGGTTGCAGCAACCTTTATGAAATTGTAGTGCCGGATGCTGTTACAAATATCGGGAATAATGCTTTTTATGGATGTAGTGCGATAACCTCATGTGTAATCGGTAAAGGCGTTACAAGTATTGGAGCATGCGCCTTTGCGTGGTGTACTAATTTAGGTTCTATGGTTCTGCCAAAGGGACTAACAAAAATTGGAGAAAGTGCGTTTAATAATTGCAGCAACCTTACTTCAATAACAATTCCTTCAACTGTTTCAAGTATAGACAGAGATGCATTTGCATATTGTGTTCGTCTATCCTCAATAACAAATAATGCTGAAGTGCCGCAAGAAATAAGTAATAATGTTTTTACGGATGTTGATAAATCAGTCTGTATTTTATATGTGCCGAAAAATTCTGTTGAACTATACCAAACAGCAGAGGTTTGGAGAGAATTTGAGTATATACAATACCATTATAAAGCCTCTGGAACCTGTGGTGCTAATGGAGACAATTTAACTTGGGTTTTAGACTATGATGTGTTCTGGACATTTGCGGAACAGGAAAAATGGCAACTTGGAAAAGTGTTTATTCTATACCATGGTACGATTATAGCGAGTCAATAACCAATGTCAATCTTCCCCGTGAACTTGAAAATATAGGTCAGTCTGCGTTCTATGGGTGTGTCAATTTATCGTCCATAACTATTCCGGATGGTGTGACATCTATTGGATATGAAGCATTTTATATGTGTCGTAGCATGAGTGCTATTACACTTGGTAACAACCTCAAGACAATTAGCGACAAGGCTTTCTACAGTTGCTACGGACTTACATCATTAACGATTCCTGAAAATGTTACTTATATAGGAAGTAACGCGTTTGCATTTTGCAGTAAGTTAGCTTCGGTAGAAATCCCCAATAGTGTTACAAGGATTGAAAGCAATGCCTTTAATAGTTGCAGTAGTCTGACATCGGTAATATTGCCTAATAATATCACATATATACCGCAATATACTTTCTATAACTGCTTTAATTTGACTTCGATAGAAATACCTAATGGTGTAACACGGATAGAGAAGAATGCATTTTGTGGCTGCAAAAGTTTGAACAAAATAGTAATTCCAAGCACGGTACGAATCATAGATTCCGAGGCTCTCTTCGGATGCGGAGATTTAAAAACAATTGAAAATATGGCCATTACCCCACAGCCAATAAACAATACAGTTTTCTCTGGTAACACAGATTTGCCTGAAGTGGATAAGTCTGCATGCACTCTCTATGTTCCGATTGAATCAATCGAAGCTTACAAAGCCGCAGAAGGCTGGAAAGATTTTACCAGCATTCTTCCTATTCTGGGTACGGAGCCCACTTGTCCGTTTACAGGAACATGCGGTGCCGAAGGCGACAACCTTACATGGGAACTCTCATGTGATGGTGTACTAACCATTAGTGGAACAGGGGAAATGGCGGATTACAGTTTTAGTACAACTCCTTGGTATGCTTATTCTGACAATATAATGCAAATCAAGGTGTCTAATGGAGTAACACGCATAGGTGAAAGCGCATTTCAATCTTGTACTATGGCAGATTCCATCATATTAGGAACAGACATTCTGAGTATTGGAGAATATGCTATGTATCATGGTGGTTCTTCTAATTTGACTACAATTATCTGTAATGCTATTACACCACCTGTATTAGGGAATGCCAAAACTCTTTCATATGGCTGTTCCATAATAGTGCCATGTTCTTCGCTGAGCGCATATAAAGAAAATTGGTCCTCTTATAAAAATAATATACGCTGTGAAGGCGAGTCATACATTATACGTTTTGTTAACTTTGACGGTACAGAATTGCAGAGCGGTGAGGTAGAGTATGGCGAGACTCCTGTTTATACCGGCGATACTCCTGCCAAACCTGCCGATGCACAATACACATATACCTTCAGCGGTTGGACACCCGAAATTGTTGCCGCAACAAGTGACGCAACTTATATGGCAGTCTTTGAGAGCATTGCTGTCCCGCAAGACACCACCTTCATCCATGACGGCGAGAACACAGACTTGGACGGTGACATGGAAACGGTTATTGTACAACCCGGCGGTGAGTTGAACATCAATGCATCAGGCGTTAGCATTGGTGTGCTGGTTATCACAGCGGACGGAATCCATTCGGGACAGATTCACCACGGAGAGTTACCTATAACGGCAGACCATATCTATCTGGAGTATATCCTCAATCCGTGGGGTACAACCGCTTCGCCGAACCGATGGTATGCGTTTGCCGTGCCGTTCGAGGTGGACATCAACGGCGGCATCTCCCGTAGTTGTGACAACAAGCCCCTCGTCTCCGGCACCGATTTCCTCATATTGGAATACAACGGTCTCTGGCGTGCGCTGCAAGGCAAAGGCTGGTCAAAGAAACTGGACGGAACGCTGGAACCCGGTAATTTCTACATGCTCGGTATTGACGGAACCTGCAACCGCTGGCGGTTTGAGAAGAAATCCGGCAGACCGTTTGAAGGAGCCGCACACATGCCATACAATGACTACGCCTCCGGCAATCCTAAGGACGCAGGCTGGAACGGCATGGGTAACACACGCTTAGAATACTCCGGTATGAACATGGGCGGCGCAGGAATAGAGTACATGGTTACATACGACAACCGTTTCGGCAAATACGAGACCCATCGTATCGAGGAAATGGACCTCTTTGTCGGTCAGCCGTTCTTCATTCAGGCTGAGCATGGCGGTTTCTTTGACTTCCTACACAAAGGTTCGCCGTACCTGATGGCAGCGCGGAGCAAAAAGACTTCTCTGCCGATGATGCATCTTACCCTTACCAACGAGAATAACACCGCAGGTACGGACCACCTGTACCTGACCTTGCATGAGGATACGGACGGCGGTTATACTATCGGTCGTGACGTGATACGCATGAGTACGGATTGCAAGACGGCAGCACAGCTGTGGTGCACGGCAGAGGATGGCACTGGCACACAACTCTCTGCACACGGCATCGCTGAGCCGCAAACGGAAACGGTGGTGCCCGTAGAGTTCTTTGTTCCGAAGGATGGCGAGTATCAGTTGGAAATGTCCGCCCGTGCGATGGACGGTTATGAGGTAGAACTGCTCCATAATGGAACCCATGCCGCGACGCTGTCCGACGCGCAGCCTGTGACTATAGACCTGAGCGCAGGTACGAACAGCGATTATTCCGTCTGTGTGCACCGCAAAACACCGACAGGATTGGACCAAGTACCAAGTGACAAAGTACAATGTACAAAGGTGCTGCGTGACGGGCAGTTGGTTATTATCCGCAATGGTGTAGAGTATAATGCCGATGGCAAAATGCTTAAATGACCCAATAAATGGTACATGTGAAAAGTGTTCATGATAAAATGTTAAATGATAGTATGAGCAAGTATAGTATTCCGCAGACAGAGATTATCGACATACAATCCGCTGCATTGATGATTCCGGGTAGCGATCCGGGTGAACCGGGTTTGGCTCCCAAGCGTCACTGGGTTCCAGGTCCGGGAGCGTCCTATGACCCGCAGGCAAATATCCTGTGAAGTAATGTACTAAGGGACGAAGTACAAAGTAAACACACGGGCGGTTCAATGAGTCGCCTGTGTGTTTTGTAAATAAATTGTGAGTGGAAACGGAAACGGCTACAAAAAACAGCAATTTTTCAATTCTATTTGAAAAAGTGTGAAGATTTTGTGAAATTTTCTTGTATATTTGAAAAAAAAACAGTATCTTTGCAGCGTTTTTAATCGAAGGCATTTTATGCCGAGAAAAAAACACACATTTAGCGTTTTTTAATCGAAGGTATTTATGTTAGAACAAATTCGCAAGTACAATCTATGGGATGGCAATGTGCCGGAATTGGGATTTCTCCGGACCAATTACACGAACCGGATACATACTGCTACAGGCAATAATCTCGTCAAAGTGCTTATTGGGCAGCGTCGTGCCGGAAAGAGTTTTGTGTTGCGTCAATTAGCCAAAAGGCTGATTGACGAAGGTGTTCCCGCGCAAAATATTTTGTATATAAATAAGGAGTATCTGGAGTTTGGCGATGTCAAAACGGCGGAAGATCTGCAACAGTTATACATAGAATATCGTTCCACACTTCATCCACAAGGAAAAGTGTATCTCTTCTTGGATGAGGTGCAATTGGTATTAAATTGGGAGCAGTTTGTCAATTCACACTCGCAGGATTTCGCAGAACAGCAAGAACTATTCATAAGCGGTTCCAATTCCGATTTGCTATCCGGCGAATTAGCCTCGTTGCTTTCCGGGCGATATGTTGAGTTTGAGATACTGCCGTATAGTTTTCATGAATACACCGCGATGGAGAGTCTGCCGATGACACGCGCCAGCTATCTCCGGTTTTTGCAAATGGGAATGCTGCCGGAACTATTCCATCTGAATACCGAAGATATGCGACGCAATTATGTGTCAGCTGTCAAAGATACAGTTATGTTGCGGGATATAGTGCGTCGGTATAATGTCAAAGACCCGCAGTTATTGGAAGACCTCTTCCGCTATTTGGTTAATAATGCAGGGCGCTTGGTGTCTGTTTCAAATATTGTCAATTATTTCAAATCGCAAGGTCGCAAGACCAACTACGAAACCTTGTCTTCGTATATATCTTTTAGGAAAAGCTTTCTTGATGCATAAAGCAGAACGCTACCACATAGCCGGAAAAGAAATGCTTACCGGTAATTGTAAGTACTATAGCAACGACCTTGCTTATTATAACTATTTATATCGCGGTTTTGCATATGGCAGAGGTAGCCTGTTGGAGAATGCCGTTTATCTGGATATGCGCAGGAAAGGATGGCTGACTTATGTCGGGGTGCAAGGACAATCGGAAGTGGACTTTGTAGGCATAAAAGGCGAGCAGAAAATATATGTGCAAGTCTGTTGGGAAATGGCGGGTGATGAGGAGACAGCCAAGCGTGAGTACGCGCCATTATTAAAAATAGCAGACCAATATCGCAAGGTGGTAGTTACATTGGATGAAATTCGTTTCCCCAATAATAACGGCGTAGAGCACCTCTTCCCATGGGAGTTCTCTGCTATTCTATAATGTATGCCGAATAGCAGACAAAATAAAGTGGCAAACGGACTAAGTACCAAGTAAGCATACTTGCGGCTCAATGAGTTGCCCGTGTGTTTTGTTTAGAAGCATTCGTTTTTTTTGACAATTTCAGACAATCTTAAAATAGTACAGCGAGGGTACGGTGACGTACGTAATGCGGACGAGATGTGTTCCCGACGGGATGGAAGGGGAATGGAAAGGGAAAGGAACAGGATACCATGCCGATACCATTCAGTTACCACTACGCAGGGTGCTTGGCGAATTAGTCAAGAAAATACTGCATATTCTTGCGTATGTGGGATTTTTTTTGTAATTTTGCAGGCAAATTCAAAACAAGTCTCAGAACTATGAAAGAACTGCGCTGCCCGAACTGCGGGAATGTGTTTACCGTGGATGAGAACGACTATGCGGCATTGCTTAGTCAGGTGAAAAACAAAGAGTTTGAGGACGAGTTGTCGCGCCGGATTCATGAGCTGGAGCAGAACCGCAAGGCACAAGAGGCGGCGGAACAAGCCCGTATGGCGGCAGAGAAAGCGGCTGCTGATTCGCGTATGCAGGCGGAGCAGTTGCGCCGTGACCAAGCGGCACGCAACGCTATCCAGCAGAAAGAACTGATGCTGCAACAGAAGGAGACGGAGATAAACACGCTCAAGACGCAACTGAACTCCATCGTGTCCGTCAAGAACGCCGAAATGACCGCCGCACTGACCAAACGCGAGATGGAGTATCAGCAGAAACAGTCCGAGCAGAAAGCCGTGATAGAACGGCTCATGGGCGCCGAGCAACAGGCAAGAACAGAGGCGCAGATAAAAGAGAACCAGCTCAAAGAACAATACGAAGAGAAACTGCGGGCAGCCAAGGAGCAGGTGGAATATTACAAGGACCTGAAGACCCGCATGTCCACGAAGATGGTCGGAGAGACTCTTGAACAACACTGCTCCACGCTCTTCAACCAGATGCTGCGTCCCATCATGCCCAACGCGTATTTCGAGAAAGACAACGAGGTGGTGGAGGGTACGAAAGGCGATTTCGTCTTCCGCGACAGTTACGAGGGGCAGGAGTATGTGTCCATCATGTTCGAGATGAAAAACGAGAACGACGAGACCTCCTCGAAACACAAGAACGAGGATTTCCTGAAGAAACTGGATGAGGACCGCCGCAAGAAAGGCTGTGAGTACGCAGTGTTAGTGTCACTGTTAGAGGCGGACAGCGAACTCTATAACAGCGGCATCGTGGATATGAGCCACCGCTACGAGAAGATGTATGTCATCCGTCCGCAGTTCTTCATCCCTATCATCACGCTGTTAGTGCAGACAAGCCGCAAGACCATCGCCTACCAGCGGCAACTGGCTATCGCTCAGGCACAGTCCGTTGACGTGACGAATTTCGAGGAACAACTGGCGGATTTCAAGGACAAGTTCGGGCGTAACTACCGTCTGGCGGCGGAGAAGTTCCAGTCTGCGATAGCCGAGATAGACAAGTCCATCCAGCACCTGCAGAAGATAAAAGAGGCGCTGATAGGTTCGGAGAACAACCTCCGTCTGGCGAACGACAAAGCCGAGGCACTGACCATCAAGAAACTGACACGCGGCAACCCGACGATGAAAGCCAAGTTCGACGAGGCACGCGAGACCGGCGTGCAGGATGAGGCATAAATAATCCGCCATGCATGGCGGACAGAAAAAGCCTCTGCACACAAAAAAGGAGCCACATTGTGACTCCTTTTTGCGGTGCGGACGAGACTCGGAAATTGCGGAACGCAATAATCGTGCCCCTTGGGGCTAAGAACTCGCGAAGTGAAAGTCCGTCGCACAAAAAAACACCAACGAGGGTGTTTTTTGCGGTGCGGACGAGACTCGGAAATTGCGGAACGCAATAATCGTGCCCCTTGGGGCTAAGAACTCGCGAAGTGAAAGTCCGTCGCACAAAAAAACACCCATGA
>JAFSLP010000006.1 GCA_017448345.1 Paludibacteraceae bacterium
AAGGAACGCGCGGAGGACCTGACGAAGATGACTCAGGACCAAGCGGACTTCATCGCACAGAAGAACCTGCCCGGAGGCAAACGCACCATGAAAGCCTACCTCTGGAAAGTGTGCGGCGACATCTACGACGCCGGACACTAAACAAAAAAACGTCCTTCGGGGCGTTTTTTTTGAATTACGAATTAAAAATTACGAATTACGAATTATTTTTTGCATATGTCATTTTTGTTGTAACTTCGAGGACACCGACACGGCTTTGCCGTCCCACCTCGAAAGTACTGTCGCGTCCTGCCGGACATATGCAAGGGGAGAAGGGACTTTTTTGCAAAAGGGCGATGCCCCGTATTTATGTGCAGCTATCAGCCGTCTTATGCGAGCATAGCCGTCCGATAACTGCCCATAAATAATAGTGAAAAAAACACTACTTTTTGCAAAAAAGTCCCTTCTCCCCTTGCATATGTGCAATTTTTGTTGTACCTTTGCAGCCGATATGAAAAATATTGCCTTTATCATCAACCCCGTATCGGGGTCGAAGGAGACTCAGAACGCGAAGAAGAAACTGCCGAAACTCATCATGCAGACCCTCGACAGAGAACAATGGCTTCCCAACATCTCCTTCACGGAATATGCGGGTCATGCCACGGAGCTTTCCCGTCAGTATGCACGTATGGGGTTTGACGCCGTGGTGGCAGTGGGCGGCGACGGAACGGTGAATGAAGTGGCGTGCGGTCTGAAACACACGCAGACGGCTCTGGGCATTCTCCCTATGGGCAGCGGGAACGGTTTTGCACGTCATCTGAACATCCCTGTCAAGCCCGTCAAAGCGATAGAGATGCTGAACCACTCCGAGCCCATCCGTGTCGATTACGGTATGGCGAACGGCAGGCTGTTTGTCAGCACCTGCGGCACGGGTTTTGACGCACTGGTGGCAGACCATTTCGCAGGCAGCACCCGGCGCGGGTTCATGACCTATCTGCAGAATATCCTGCACGATGCGTTCAGCTACACGCCGCAGACCTATCATCTGGTGGGCGACGGACTGGACGTGACGCACAAGGCGTTCCTTATCACCTTCGCCAACTCCAACCAATGGGGCTACGAAGCTTTGATTGCACCGAGAGCCAGCGTACAGGACGGAAAGATGGATATCATGCTGATGTCCAGCCATGCCATCCTCGGCAGCGCCTCGCTGGCACTGCGTCTCTTTGCCGGCAGTATCGACGACAGCCATTTCATGGACACTATCCGCGCCCGCGAGGTGACGCTGGAACGCGAGGAGGCGACACCGTTCCATATAGACGGCGACCCCGTAGAGATGGACAAGGATATACATATCCGCATCGTGCCCGACGGACTGAAAGTCCTTGTAGAAAAACGATTTTAGAAATTGACGATAGGACGGGATACATCCGATAAACTCGGATAAACTCGGATAAATTCCGATAAATTCCGATAAACACAAAACAAGAGATGCTACTGAAGATTATCAATAAGAGTAACAACCCGCTGCCGCGTTACGAGAGCGCGCAAGCAGCCGGTATGGATATCCGATGCCATATCGACGAGGCGGTTACGTTGCAGCCGATGGAGCGCAGACTGATTCCTACAGGTCTGTTCATCGAACTGCCTGCGGGTTATGAGGCGCAGATACGTCCGCGCAGCGGTCTCGCCCTCAAACGCGGACTGACCGTACTCAACACCCCCGGTACCATCGATGCCGACTATCGCGGCGAGGTGGGTGTCATCCTCATCAACCTCAGCGGCGAGGCGCAGACCATCGAACCCGGCGAACGTATCTGCCAGATGGTGATAGCACGGCATGAGACACCGGAGGTGGTGGAGGTGACCGAACTGAGCGACACCGAACGCGGAGAGGGCGGATTCGGACATTCCGGTCGAAAATAGGATTTTCGACGTTAAAGGGTTAAGATGGTTTGCTACGCAAACGTTAAAGGGTTAAAATGGTTTGCTATGCAAACGTTAAATAGTTAAAATGGTTTGCTACGCAAACGTTAAAGGGTTAAGATGGTTTTACTGCGTAAAACGTTATATATAGTTATTGCTATACTGGCGGCAATGCCGGTATCGGCGAAGAAGACAGCGGAGGTCCCGCCGTCTATCCCCGTGGAGCGCGAACAGCAGTTCCTCTATTACTGGTACGCGGCGCGTCATGCCATTGACGAGGAGCGTTATGCCGATGCCTATGCCCTCTTGGAGTTCTGCCGCATGCTCAAGCCCGATGACGGCACGACGCTCACTTTCCTCGGCGTGCTCTACGACGGAGCCGGACAACCGCAACTGGCGCTGGAGACCTACCGTAAAGCGTTTGAGACCGACCCGCGCGACCAGTGGTACAAATACAGCACCGCCCTCTTGGCGCAGCACACCGATGCCGGCAACAGAGAGGCGCTGCGGGTGCTGGAACAGGCGTATCAGGCTCAGCCGGAAGACAAGGCGGACGAAGACCTGATGGAGCAGCTCAAACGCCTGTATATGGGTTCCGCACAATGGAAGAAAGCCCTGCGTATCCAAGACGAGCAGGACCGCCTGCGCGGCTATGACGGCTACAGCGCCGTAACACGGTACCGTATCTACGCCATGTGGGGCAAACCCAAGAAAGCCATCGCGGAGATAGACCGCTATCTGGAGAACGACCCAGCGAACATACAGTTTCTTCTCTTCCGCTTGGAGATTATGGAACGCATCGGCTCGAAACGCGAGGAGATGATAGCGATGTATGACAAGATTCTCTCGCTCGACCCGTACAATGTCTCCGTGCTCAATAACTACGCCTATTATCTGGCTACGCACGGCGGCAACCTCAAAGAGGCGGAGCGGATGAGCGCTCTAACTATCGGCGCGGAACCTGACAACCCTGTGTTTCTTGACACATACGGATGGATCATGCACCTGCAGGGGCAGAACGAGCTGGCGCTCTTCTACCTCAAGAAAGCGCTCAATAATACCGACGAACGCTCCCGCGCGGAGATAGAGCGGCACATCAAGGAAGCGGAGAGATAGCCCCCTGCCCCTAAAGGGGAGTCAGTTTAGAGTTTAGAGTTGAGAGAAGTCGTCTGGTGGAAAGTTGTTTAGAGGAGAGAAAAACTTAAAACTAAAATACTTCTGAACTTCAATAAACTTTCAACTATCAACAATCAACTAATAAGAAAGTGAAACGATTTGGATATATAGTTGTTTTGTCCCTTGTCCTTTGGGGTTGCGGGACGAAGAAGAAAGCGGTGACACCGGAGCAGCCGTCCGTGCCGGAGGTGCCGTCATGGCGGACGTGCATCATTCAGAACGCTCACGCTACTGCCATTCGCGGCGGAGACAGACTCGCTTCGCAGATAACGATGCAGACGGTCCGCGACTCGATGATAGTCATCTCCGTCATGCCTATGCTCGGAATGGAGATGCTGCGCGTGGAGGCAACACCGCTCCTCATCACGGCGATAGACAAGATACACGGTCAGTACGCCCAAGCAACCTATGCGGAGGTCAACCGCCGGCTCACACCAAGCCTGAACTGGGATGTGCTGCAACAGCTGTGCTCCGCCGAACTGCCTACAGGAGCAGAGAAGGCACGGCTCGTATATACCTTCGGCGACGAACAGATAGAACTGGTGGTGGACTACACCCCGCGCAGGCTGGACGTGCCCGTCAGGATGAACAGCCTGCGGACAAACAAATACAAGAAAATAGACATCAGCCGGTGGCTGTAAGAGTCGAAAGTCGAAAGTCAAAAGTCGAAAGCTAAAAGGTGAAAGGACTAAGATACATAGTATGTTGTCTGGCGGTAGCGGTGTGTTGTAGCACGGCTTCGGCAGAGACGGTGAAAGAGCTGCAGAACCGGCAGAAGAAACTGCAGCAGGAGATTGAGCAGACCAACAAAATGCTCAATCAGACCAAGCGTGACGAGAGCGCCACGCTAAACAAACTGCAACTCATCGGTCAGAATATCAAAAACCAGAAGAGACTGATTCACACTCTCGACAACGAGATTACTGCGCTGGACCGTGAGATGAAGCAGCTGAACATCACCCGCGACTCCCTGCAACGGCTGCTGGACGGCTACAAAGCCGACTATGCACAGATGGTCCGTCAGAGCCATTATGCCCGCATGCAGCAGTCGCCCCTGCTCTTCCTCCTCAGTAGCGACAGTTTCCAGCAACTCGCCCGCAGAGCACGGTACCTCCAGCAGTTCGCCCATTTCCGTCAGGAACAGGTGCGCCGTATCGAACAGACACAAGAGGACATCGACGTGCAGAACATGCTGCTGCAGGCGAACAAGAGCGACAAACAGACCGCCCTCTCGACCCGCAAGCGCGAGCAGGCGAACCTCCAGCGCGACGAACGCAAACAGAAAACAATGCTTAACCAGCTGAAATCCAAAGAGAAAGACCTCGCCAAGCAGATTAAGCAGAAGCAGAAGAAAGTGGACGAACTGAACAAGAAAATCGATGACATAGTCCGCAAACAGGCGGAGAAAGCCTCCAAGACCTCGCTCACCAAGGAGCAGAAACTGCTTGCCGGAGGTTTCGAAGCCAACAAAGGCAGGCTCCCATGGCCCGTGGAGAAAGGCATGATAAGCGGACATTTCGGCAAACAGCAGCACCCGGTCTATTCGCAGGTGACTATCGACAACAAAGGTATCTATCTCCAGACCACGGAGGCGACCAAGGCGCGCGCGGTATATAAAGGAGAGGTGACCAGCTGTTTCATGGTGGCGAACACATACGCTGTCATCATTCAGCACGGTAACTACCGGACCGTCTATTCCAACCTCTCCAAACTGAGTGTCAAACAAGGTGACATGGTGGAAACCAAACAGAATATCGGCACGATATACACCGACCCCGAACAGGACCGCAAGACAGAATTATATTTCCAGATATACAAAGACAGAAACATCTTAAACCCCGAATTATGGATAGCAAAATAAGAATAAAGACAAACCGGATCGGGCTGATCATGCTGATCCTTATTCCTTTCTCCTTGTTCCTTACTCCGTCCTGCAAACAGAACAAATGGGCGGAATGGAAAGTGCAGAACGAGGTATGGCTGGAGGCGAACAAGTCCCAGCCCGGCGTGAAGGTCACCTCCAGCGGCTTGCAATACAAAGTGATAGCCGACCCGACGAAGAACGACGCGCGTCCCAACCCGACGAGTACCGTCATCTGCGACTATACCGTCAAACTCATCAACGGCTATCAGGTAGATGCCGCCAATAACGTCTCGCTCAGTCTGGCAAACACCATCAGCGGCTTTGCCGAAGGATGCCGCCAGATACACAACAACGGTGATATAGAGCTCTATATCCCCGCATACCTCGGCTACGACCAAGCCAAATATAACTCGAATGAATACGGCGATGCGGAGGGCTTCGGCACCGAAGGTACTACGGCATATATACCGCCGTACTCCACGCTTATCTATACCATCCATCTATGCAGCGTTATCTCGGATTGATATTCTTGGTAGCGGTGCTCTGCCTGACGGCATGCGAGGGCACTACGCTCCGTTCCTCCGTACCCACCTATCCGGTGCGTTTCTCCATAGACACGCGTATCGGACCGTTCGTGCATTTCAACCCCTCGTCTCTCAACGAGCATGTGACCCTCACGCGTGAGGGGTATCTCTATAACGGCAAGTATGTGATGCCGCGCGGAGCGATGGATGCCTATGGATATGGCGGCACGGTGGTTTTCGTCAGCGTCAACGGTTTCGACGCCTATGACCTTGCTTGCCCTGCCTGCGCACTCAAAGGTGCCTGCTCACCCTGCCTCATTGACGGTATCTTCGCCGTCTGTCCGGTGTGCGGCGAACACTATGACTTGGGCTCCGGCACGGCTGCTCCGCAGAAAGGTATCTCGCATGAGTTCCTGCGCCGGTACGCAATCATCAATTCCGACGGCAAACTGACCGTCACACAGCAATGACAGATACTGACTTCCTCTCTATAGGCATCATCCGCAGGACGCATTACCGCGACTTACCGCCTTTCGTCTTTGTCCGCCGCGACGGGCTGTTCGTGCCTTTCCGGTCGGAGAATATCTCCTCCCTCATTGGCGAGGAGGCGTTTGTCCTCCGCTCCGATGTGCAGGACGAAGAGGAGGGTCTGATGACATGGCAGGACCTCACCGGTTACACGATGGAGGATGACGAAGCGGGTGTTTTGGGCGTCATTGACACGGTGGACGAATCCACTATCAACATCCTCGCGACCCTCACCGACGGAAGGATGGTGCCCCTGCATGAGGATTTTATCTTGGATATAGACCAACCTGCGCGCGTGCTGCACGTGCATTTACCCTTTGTGTTATGAGTCTGAAACTGACAACCGCCGAGATGGGGCGGATGAGTGTGGATGAATATCATCAGGCGGACAAACTGCCGCTTGTGGTGGTCTTGGATAATGTGCGCTCACAGCATAACGTGGGTGCCGTCTTCCGTACCGCCGATGCCATGCGTATAGCCCGTGTGGTGCTATGCGGCATCTGCTGCACGCCGCCCAATCATGAGATTCACAAGACCGCCCTCGGCGCCGAAGAGACGGTCGATTGGCAGTATTTCGAACATACAGAAGATGCCGTCCGGGCGTTGCAGGCTGAGGGATACACCGTTTATGCCGTCGAGCAGGCACATGACTCCGTTACGCTCGAAGAAACGGCGGAACAAATCGCAAACCGGCAATCGTCCAATCGTAAATGGGCTGTGGTCTTAGGGCATGAGGTCTTCGGCGTGCAGCAGTCCGTGGTGGATTTATGCACCCGGTGTATAGAGATACCGCAATACGGCACCAAGCACTCCATGAACGTCTCTGTCACCGCCGGAATAGTCATTTACCGTCTCTCCGGGGCGCTGAGGACACACTCCGATAAACTCCGATAAAAAAGTTAAGATGACCACTCATCACTCAAAAATATCCCTCCTTTCTCCTGCGCGCGACAAACAGGTGGCGTTCGCAGCCATACAGGCAGGAGCGGACGCTGTCTATATCGGCGCTCCGGCTTTCGGTGCGCGTCAGGCGGCCGGTAACAGTCTGGAGGACCTTGCCGAGGTAGTGCGTTATGCCCATACGTACGGCGTGCAGGTGCTGGTCACGCTCAACACGCTGCTGCATGACGATGAGTATGAGCAGGCTGTCGCGCTCGCGCATGCGTTATATTCTATCGGTGTGGATGCCCTCATCATTCAGGACCTCCGTCTCTTGGATTTCGACCTTCCGCCTATTCGCCTGCATGCGTCCACGCAATGCGACAACCGCACGCCCGGGCAGGTGAAGCGGCTGCGCGACATGGGTTTCAAACGGGTGGTGCTTGCGCGTGAGCTGGGGATAGAAGAGATACGAGCCATACATCTTGCCGTGCCGGATATAGAACTGGAGGCGTTTGTCCACGGAGCTCTCTGTGTGTCCTATTCAGGACGCTGCTATATCTCCGAAGTCCTTGCCGGACGGAGCGCCAACAGAGGGGCGTGTGCGCAGTTCTGCCGCATGGCGTATGACCTCTTGGACGAGCAGCAGAAAGAAGTCCTTGACGAGTACGGCAAACCTGTTCACCAGCGGTATCTCCTCTCGCTTCAGGACATGGACCGCAGCGCGTATCTTGCCGAACTCATTGAGGCGGGTGTCACGACCTTTAAGATTGAAGGACGGCTTAAAGATGCCGATTATGTCACCAACATCACCGCCTATTACCGGGAGAAATTAGACTCTCTTCTCTCCCCTATACAGAGAGGGGTGGTGGGGGTCTTTACACGTTCCTTTACGCCGGCTCCCGAGAAGACTTTCCACCGCGGAGGCATTGACTATTTTCTGCACGGCAGGACCCCTCATATGGCTAACTGGCTTACGCCCAAATCCACCGGTGAGTATATAGGCGAAGTGCTTGAAGTGCGCGGCAACACGCTGCGCGTGCGTCTCAAAGAAGGCATCGCTCTCCATAACGGCGACGGACTCACAATAGGCTCCGAGGGATGCTCTGTCAATGGCGTGGAGGGAAATATCATCAAGGTCAATCATCAATCCATCAATCCATCATTTCATCATTCCACCATTCCATTATTCCGCAATCTTGATGCAGAGTTTGTCAGATTGCTCCATTCCGAACGGCGTATTCCTGTGGATATCCTGTTCCGCGAGACGAAGGAGGGTTTTGAACTGTCCTATACCCCTCTTAATCCGGCACTTTCTCCTCTTGTCGGGAGAGTCGGAAAAGGCATGACCTTTGAGGAGGCGAGAAACCCTCAGAAAGCCATGGAGACTATCCGCACGCAGCTTGCCAAACTGGGGGACACCCCCTATCAGGCGAGGGAGATACAAATTGCGTGCAAACCCTGTTTCTTCCCCATCAGTGTCCTCAACGATTTCCGCCGGCAGGTCCTTTCTGCGGCAGGCTCTGCTTGCACGCAAAGAGAAAAACCGCAAATGCCCCAATGGCTCAATGACCCGATAAATGTCCCAATGACAGATGCCCCAATGCTAAATGCACCAAAGGTAAATGTCTTGATGGAGTGCAAGTACTGCCTTCTTTTCGAGATGGGGCATTGCCGTAAAACCAACCCCTTCCCGAAAGCCAAGGAACCCCGTTTCCTCCGCCTGCGGACAGGCAAGATGCTCCGCCTGACGTTCGATTGTCCGCATTGCCGGATGCTCGTCACCGAAGCCGACAGGAAGTAACCATTCATTCCTTATATCGAACTCACGTTATTTATAGTGGTACGAGAGAGAGCCCCTTCTGTGGGAGCCTTGAACCAAAAACGTCCCTTACGGGGGCGTTTTTTTATAGGTCGTTTTTTCTTATGTTGCATTTTCTTGTATTTTCGTGCTTGTAACTCGCTGATTATCAGACACCATATTTCTATCCAACAGGGTATCCAATAACATAGCAAAGCGCCATAATCTACTGATTATAAGCAATATAACACAAAAAACCGGGTCTATCAAAACGTCCCTTTTTTTAGAACCACCAAATTTTTGAGCAAAAAAATGCTTTTTTTCTTCATTTTTTTACTAAAATAGCCTATTTTGAGGCTTTTTTTGTATCATTATATGCCTTTTTAGGCAAATTACGGGCAATTACAGCCAATAGGTCTATCCGGAAAAATATAGGACAAAAATTCTGAAAAGCCGGGTCTAAAAAAAGGGACGTTTTGATAGACCCGGTTTTTTGTGTTATATTGCTTATAATCAGTAGATTATGGCGCTTTGCTATGTTATTGGATACCCTGTTGGATAGAAATATGGTGTCTGATA
>JAFSLP010000072.1 GCA_017448345.1 Paludibacteraceae bacterium
GGTAGGTCATGTTTCCTCCCAACCGCACGCGGTCATTGAAACTCTGCTGGCGGTAACCCTCGTCCTTGAAGCCGCTGATGGCGCCTGAAAGGTCAAAATGGCCTATACGGCGTGAGTGGGAGACTTCGGCTCCGTAGTAGAGAGGTAAACGTGCGCCCGTGTACTTGTAATCCTTATAATCGTCATATACGCCTACATAGCCGCTCACTTTTGTCTCCGGCTTGAGCCCCGGACGCTGCGTGCGCACGTTGATCACGCCGTTCAGCGCTGACGAACCGTACAGCACGGATGAGGCTCCTTTGATGACCTCCACTTGCGCCACGTTCTCCAACGGGACGTTGTTCCAGTTGATCTCACCCGTCTTGGGGTTCAGGATAGTCATCTCATCCATCAACACCTGACAGCGTGAACCGACGCTGTACGTCCAACCGCCACCTCCTCGGATACTCGGCTGTTTGTCGATAATCTCCACTCCGGGAAGCGTCTGTAATGTCGCTGCGAGGTCTGTCGGGGCCTGATTGCGGATCATCTGAGGCTTGACAACCTCCATCGAAACAGTCACATCTGTCTGGCGCTGCTCGAAACGGCCTGCCGTAACAACCACGTCATCCAACAACTCGTTATGAGGAAGGAGGTTCACGTTCAACTTGTTCGTCACGGATGTCACAACGAAGGTCTCCGGGTCATACCCCACATACGAGAAACATAACTGAACGGCTTTCTTTGTGTCCAAAGAGATCGTGTAGCGGCCGTCTATGTCCGTCACTGTGCCTACATTCGGGTGAGCGATGTCATACACCGTAACGCCGATCAGAGGCTCTCGGGTTTGAAGGTCACATACGATACCTGATACCTGGGTAACAGTGGACGTCTTCTGAGAAAATAACGGGCATGCCAGTACCGCTAATAAACAGAAAATTGTTTGTTTTAATTCAATTCGCATTGCTCTTTTTGTACTTAAATAAACTACTTTTCGAACCTTTTGTCCAAAAACGGATGCAAAGGTACTGCTTTAAAATGACATGCCAAATAGCTAATTTTAATAAAAAGTGCACGTTTTTTCTTTTCTTATTGAAAATCTTAATAATCGTATATTATTTATAATAAAAATGAACCTTCGTTTTAGTGAAAAATTAAAAATAATAACGTTTTTAATTGCGCATTCCGTGTAAAAAAATGTTCTTTTATGAAAGGCGTCTCTTGCGTATGTCAAATGTTTTTTTGTATTTTTGCACTGTTTTTTGAAAATTGTATCGAAAATGAGTATAGCGAAATTTGGATGGTTTGGCATTCTCGGAATGGCTCTCTGCCTCATGAGTGCGTGCGCTAACGGAGACGTGCAGCGTGTGCAGAAAGCGGAAGAGCTGCTTACCGTGAACAGGGATTCGGCAATGGCGATATTGCGCGAAGTGGTACGTCCGGACCAGTTGCCGGAAGAATCAAAAGCCCTGTATTGGTTCTGCGTGGCAGACATACGCGCCAACACCATGCAATCGCTATCCGAAGACTCTATGATCTGTTGGGCGGCGCAGTATTTCCGCGACAGGTGGCTGCAAGACGGAGCGTACGAGGATTATATGATGAAAGCGGGCATGGAGGAGGCTTTCTATTGGTGGTGGAATGATGATAAAGAAAAGGCGCAACAGGTGTTGCAACGTCAGCAGCGATATGCCGAGGAGATAGCAGAAAAGAAAGGCGAACATATCTGGGAAGTGATTTTGCTGCGCATATCTGCCGAATTGGCTATGCGTGATTACGATTATGAGCACGTGCGCGATTACACGGAAGCACTCATCCGTCTTGGTGACGAGAAAGCAATCCATCTTGACGAAGTGGTGCGTGTCTATAACGGCATGGCAATTACGTATTTCTATTTGGGCGAATACGACAAGATGGAGGAGAGCTTCGAGAAAGCGATTGCACATACTTCGGATTCCGCGTTTATTGTTAATGTGGTTCGCCGTAACTATGCCGACTTGTTAGGAGAAATCGGGCAGACTGACCGCGCTATCCGAATGCACGAGGAACTGGCAACCGTCTATAGAGAAGGGGAGAGTTGGCTATTGGTGGAAAGCCTTTATTCTTTGTCGCGTCTTTGGCTCAACAAGGGCGATAAACAGCGTGCAGACAGATATATGCGTGAGGCGGAAGAACTATTTGAAACTTACCGTGCAACTATTTCTTCGCCATCCGCAGAAGCAGGTCTGTTGGCGCATCGGCAAGTGCTGAACTATGCGCTGCACGGCAACTACCAGATGATGCCCTTAGCCACGTACAACACGCAATGGCAGGATAAAGATTATATTCGTTACCGTGTGGCAGAAGCCAAAGAGAGTTCAATGAGTGATTTGCGCGAACAAGTGCTGCGGCAGAAGTTGGCAAAGCAACGGCAAACGATACTCATTGTTGGTCTTGTCGGCGTAGTATTTAGCTTGTGCCTGTTGTTCGTCTATCTGTATCGCCGCCGTCAACGGCTGCTTTTGGAGAAAGAGGAAGAAATTGAGACCCTGCGTAACATGTTGGCGTCAGCAGATACACCGGACGACCGGTTTAGAACCGGAGCAAGCCAACCTGCGGATGGGAATGTGCGCAAACTGATGTTGCAGCAGTTGGGTGTCATCAAAACGATTGCCGGAAC
>JAFSLP010000073.1 GCA_017448345.1 Paludibacteraceae bacterium
CATTTCCCGCCCGTTGACGCGGAAAGACTCATGCCGGAACGCCATCCAGAGACCTAAGATCACCGCCGAGATAGCATAACGGAAGAACAAGAGCGACAACACCGGCACACCGCCGTCCAAGAGCGGTTTGCCGAACAGCGGATTCAGTCCGTACGAGACACCTGCCGCCACTCCGGCTGCAAAGCCGAGAACTGTTTTCTGCTTCTTAGTCATATCAACGGTTGCGCGATATTGTCAAATTCATCAATCGGGGCTGCAAGACAATCTCGGCGTCTCCTTCCAAAGCGGGCGCAAAGGTACAACTTTTTTGCGAGATATGCAAGGGGAAAGGCTATTTTCTTAAATTTGTCGGTTAAGGCTTCCCTCCTGGAGAAAGAAAAAAGAAAAAGAAAAGAGCCAAAAGAATAATAAAAAAGAACGTAACACCAACCAAGTACGTACAAGTACGTACGTAACACCTTAAATTTATTAAATAAAGGTGGTGGTACTGCGCATACGCGCGTGGAGACGCCGCTAAAGCGGCATGGCGGTCAGTCGGACTAATTTTTTAAGAAGATTTTTAGGATGTCCTTCGGACTTCAGCGGGTCGTTCTCGGGACATGGTCCCGTGATGGTCATGTGCTTCCTCCGTCATGGGAACGCGCTGTCCTTCGTCTTACCATCACGGGACCATCATACGAGGAAAGGCTGATCAGAAGCGGCTCACATTGCCGTGAGCCGCTTACTTCGTACATTGTACTTTGTCCCTATTGCCGACGGCGATGGAGTTGGCGGGGATGTCGTGCGTGCCAACCGATCCGCCCACTGTCGGCTCGCCTGTCGCCATCCGTTCACGAAACTGGTCTATGGTCGTATTTATGCTATTATAACAATTCCGCCAATTTATCTTCCCGAATGATCTTCGGCGCGCTTTTGCCTGCAAGGACAAGGATTTTCTTTCCGTCACGATAGATATGTAACTGCCGTGAACGGACAACAGCCGTCAGCGTCGGGTCGTTCTCTATCTGTTCACGGATAGCGCGATACTCGCCATCCGGGGCAAATAACTTCCGCTGCAAATGCGAGCACATGTTAGTGGTGTCTATCAATTTCATTTCTCTTTAGTTCAATAATTCGGGCGCAAAGGTACTACTTTTTTTCGTAAGATGCAAGAAAGAAGCAAAAAAATTGCTTTTTTTGACAAAATGTTTGCAAATGTCGAGAAAAAACACTACCTTTGCAGCCGAAAGTTGCAAAGATTAACAAAAGGAGACAAAACTATGTGTATGTACAATCTATCATTAGACGAAGAACTCGTTCAGCGCACACGTCGGTCGTTTGCGAACGAGACGGATATGACTGCTTGGCTGCAAAGACAAGTCGAGGCGTTGCTGATTGAGTACAACACGACACAACAGACAGTCAGACGCAACGCACGTGCAGCTGTCGCTTCAATGAGGCGTATAAGTGAGTTAAACGGTAATTCCGAAATGACGCTTGAGGACATCAATGATGAAATCCGTCAAGCAAGACAAGCAAGAAAGACAACAATATGATGCATACTTTCTATGCTGTTTTTGACACGAATGTGCTGGTATCGGCGTTAATGTCCAGACGTGCGGATTCTCCAACGGTATTGCTGTTGGACTACGTGTTGGACGGACGTATCGTGTTGCTGTACAATGAAGATATTATCCACGAATACGAAGAAGTATTACATCGTGGAAAGTTTGATTTCGACGAAGACAGCATTCAGAACTTGATTGAGTTGGTTAAGACAGGTCTGCACCTTGACCCGACAGAGAGCGATGAGATTTTTGCGGACAAAGACGACAAGGTCTTTTATGAGGTTGCTCTTTCAAAAGATGATGGCTATGTTGTAACCGGCAACACCAAACATTTCCCGAAATCTCCTATTGTTGTAACTCCTGCCGAAATGATGCAGATAGTACAAGGAACTAATAAATAACGAAAACAACATCAACCGCCTATGGCATAAAACAACAGACAAACAACATACAAAAAGAATAGCGTTATAAGCCAAAAGCTTGAGACCCTGAAACTTCGACAACTTCAAGGAATCATTATTAGTTCAGGTGCGGTTTATGCACGCTCACGTATCAGCGTGAGTTTTCCGTGCGTAAATTTGAACTAATAAGGTAGTCGAAGACCTCAGGATCTCAAATGGAGCAGCGAAAGCGCACGCTTTTGATGTCAAATAATAACAACTAAATATCTAAAATTTATGAAAAAATCATTTACTTTGTTACTTGCATTAGTTGCAAGTCTAACAGGTCTTATGGCTGATGACATTCAATTTACAAATCTTCCTTACATTCATTACGGAGATTCAGTGCGTGTTCAGGCGACTACCTCATTGCCGGAAATGCCAATGCCTACGAATCTAGAGTATGGCTTTGAGTATGAATACAAAAATTCTGACGGCAATAGTGGTGGCGGAGGTGTAGAACCTTGCGCAATAGTGAATGGTCACATGGAAGCTGTTTTGAAAATCAAGCCGAGTGATTCATTTCAATGTTATCGTTACCGTCCATATTATTCTACAGAGGTAATTTGGTCAGAGGAACTGAATACCTGGCATAATGACCGTTACGAGGGAGAATGGGTGTTAATTTCCGAGTGGTCACAAACAGAATGGCCAGCAGAGCCTATTAATCCAGCAGACGGGATTAATATTGATAGTTTGATCGCAGCAATAGACTTAAAAACACTATCTCCGATAGAGATTACAGATGAATACATTGTTGTAGCAGCAACAGCTAATATTCCTACCTTACCTGACACTATAACAATGCGTTGCGGATTTGAGTTAGAAACAGGAACAGGGCAAACCCGTATAAATGGATGGCGTAGTTTTGTGAATGGTCGAATGATAGATACCATAAGATACAATGGACCGTACAATACATTTTCATATCGCGCGTTCTTAGATATAGACTATATTCCAAGAATGGAAGGCGAATGGATAAATGTACCTGAGTGGGAGAATATTATGCATGGCACTTGTGGCGAGAATGTAAATTGGAGATTTAATCCTACAGATAGTGTTCTCACAATTAGCGGAACAGGAGCCATGACCAATTACAAATCCAATGGAACACCTTGGTATAATGCATTTCGCTCCAATATAAAGTCCGTAACTATTTCAGAAGGAGTGACAAGTATTGGTGAATACATGTTTAATGCATGCAATAATATAGAAACAATTAATATCGCAAGTTCAGTCAGAACTATAGGTAAATACGCCTTTTCCGGATGTTCTTCTTTGCAAAATATTAACTTGCCGACTGCTTTAAGTAGTATTAAGGAATACACATTTTACGGGTGTAAAAATCTTCAAACGATAATAATTCCTGATTCTGTTATTAGCATAGGTCAGCAAGCTTTCGCAAATTGTTCTTCTTTACAATCAGTTGTTTTACCTAATAAAGTCGATTCTATTGGTAATTTCGCTTTTAACTATTGTTCTTCGTTGGAATCTATTGTGTTTCCCAACGAAGTGGTACATATAGGGCAATGGCTGATGCAAATGTGTACATCCCTTACAAGTGTCACACTTCCTCAGAATTTAACAACGATCGAAAGCGACTTCTTTAATGGATGTAGTTCGTTACATGAAATAGCTCTACCCTCTTCCTTACAAATAATACGTAGTGGTGCATTCCGAAATTGCACCTCATTAAATAACATAGACATACCTCAATCTGTCACACGCATTGAAGGTAGCGCATTTATGGGTTGTTCAGGACTTACCAGTATTTATATTCCGCAAAATGTATCACAAATTGGGACCGGAGCATTTGAAGGATGTTCGAGTGTCATGTCAATAGAAGTCAATGCGCAGAATACAACTTATGATAGTAGAGAAAATTGCAACGCTATTATTGAAACGGCATCAAATAAAATGATTCTATGCGGTAAAAACTCAACGATTCCGAGTAGTGTTACAATCTTGGGTGATAAATTGTTTAACGAGAGAATAGACTTAATAACCTTCTCCATTCCTAATAACGTTACAACATTAGGTGCTAACATATTTAGAGGTTGTAAGAATTTGAATACTATATCTATACCTGAGTCTGTTACTTCAATTGGAGCCGGAGCATTTAGTAGTTGTTCTTCTCTGACAAATATTCAATTGCCATCAGGAATAACTACAATTGAAAATTCCACATTTAGCGGTTGTTCCTCATTGACCTCAATCACAATACCTAGTAACGTCATTAGTATTGGTGATTATGCATTTCAATCTTGTTATGCACTTCAAAATGTGACTTTACCGAATGGATTATTATCTATAGGCAAAGATGTGTTCCGTAGTATTGGGGCTTTAAAATCAATTTCTATTCCAGAATCCGTTCAGTATATAGGAGCAACAGCTTTCCATGATTGTGGAATATGGCGAAATGATGACAATTGGGACGGTGACTTACTATATATTGATAATTGTTTAGTAAGTGCGCAACATGGACAACAAACCACAACAGGGAATGTAAGAATAAAGGAAGGCACACGTATTATTGGCAGCCAAGTATTTCGGACATATAATATTTCTTCTATTACTCTACCAAATTCAATTAAATATATTGGAGGAGGTGCATTTGCATGGTGTGATATGCTAACATCTATAACCTGCGAGGCTCCTACTCCGCCTGTAATTGTAAATTCCATAAAAGGAAGTCAGTTTGATGATGTATTTTTCCACGTAGATAAATCTATTCCTGTATATGTACCGGCAGGCGCAGAGGAATTATACCGTAACGATGAATATTGGGGTGAATTTACTAATATTCGTACAATAGGTCAAGCGCAGACGGTTGATGTCGAGGAGATCCAAGCTGAACCGACCGACAATAGTGTTGTTCTTGAATGGCCTGCAATAGAGAATGCAGTAGTTTATACTATTGAGATAAGAAAGAACGGAGATTTGATTTGTACACTTTCATTCAACGCAAATGGACAAGTGACGAATGTGCAATTTGCTATGCCGGCACGCAATAGGGCAAATTCTCCCCAAAGAGCAGCAGAAACGACTACCGGCTGGACTTATACGATAGCGGGCTTGGAAGCCAATACCGCATACACATATACGGTTGTCGCAACGGATAGCTCGAACGAAGAAGTGTACAATGAAACTATCCCCTTCACTACGCAGCCACAAAACACACCTACTGATGTCGAAAGAACGGAGGCTTCAGACACTCCGAACAAGATTCTTCATGATGGCAAAATCTTCATTCTCCGTGGCGATAAGACCTATACTGTTACCGGCCAAGAGCTAAGGTAGCCAAATCCTCATAATAACGAATTAAGAGCCGTACGAAAGTGCGGCTCTTAATCTCTTTATGCTCTCTTACTCTCCCGACATCGTCGAGTCGGATAACATCCGACCTAAAGGACAAAGGAAAGCGGAGCTCATGCTCTGCGTAAGAGATGTAATCCTCCCGCTCGCGAAACTCGCGGACACAGGACACCGATGGCACAGGACACCGATGGCACGGGATACCGAGGGCACAGGACACCGAGGACAGATGTCGGCAGGGCAGATATCGGCAGGGCAGATATCGGGATCAAATCCCGACGAAATGGACGGAGAAGGAGCGGCGTTTGGCAGGATTGCCGGAAGAATCACTCTACATATTGCACATAGCTGCCGCGGATGCATTTCCAGCGACCGTCGTTGAGGAGGAAGATATTGTCGCCATAGACGCCGGAGATCTTGTCGCCGTCTTGGCCCACGGCGTACCACCATTTGCCTTGTTTGACACAGAAAAAGCCGTTTCCGAACATTTGCGGAATCTCATAGGAATAGGTTTCTACTTTGCGTCCCGAACAATGGTAGATGTCCCAGTAGCCTCCCGAACGCTGAATGGTCACGTATCCAAACGGATAATACAATATCTCCTTGCCGTAGATGCCGCTGACGAGGTCGCCGTCTTCATCCGCGAGATACCATGTGTTGCTCCGGCGGACGCGGTAATAGCCGTTGTAGAGGACGTTGATCTCGTCGCCGTAAAGAATAGAATAGCCGTTGCGGTAGATATAGACCTTTCTGCCGGAGATGCGCACCTGGCAGCCATTCCGCAAGTCCTGGTAGTGCTCCGTGCAGTATTCAGGTTTGCGGGTGGTCATCTCGTAGCCGGTATCCTCGAACCACAGGTCGTACTTGTCCGACACGACGTATTGTGCCTGCATCGAGAAGCAGGCTATGAGGGCTATCCAGAAAGTCAGTAAAGAGCGTTTCATAAGGCGTTGTTTTTTGAATAGATGCGTGCGATGATGGCGCCGCTGATGTTATGCCAGACGCTGAAGACTGCGCCGGGGATGGTAGCTAAGGGAAAAGCGGCAAAATGCATCACCGCCCGCGAGGTAGCCAAACCCGAGTTCTGCATGCCGACTTCTATACTGAGCGCCACACTCTTCGGTCGTGGCAGACGCAACAGTTGTCCGACCAGATAGCCGATACCGAGTCCGAAGAGGTTATGAAGCATCACCACGAGCACGACGAGCATACCTGCGGTCATAAGCCGGTCGGCGTTATGCGACACGACGATGCCGACAGTAAGTGCTACAGCGAGGGACGAGAACGCCGGCAGATAAGGCGTGACGCGTTGCGTGACTTTGGGTATGAAACGCTGGCATAGCAGTCCGCAGACGATGGGCAGAATGACGATATAGACGATGCTGAGCAACATTCCCGTGGTATGCACATCGACCATCGTGCCCGCCAACAGCCAGACGAGGAGCGGCGTCAGGATAGGTGCAAGCAAAGTAGAAGCAGCCGTCATGCCTACAGAAAGAGCCAGGTCGCCTTTGGCCAGATAAGTGATCACATTCGACGCCGTTCCGCCCGGGCAGCAACCGACGAGGATGACGCCTATCGCCAGTTCTTGCGGCAGCGAGAAAACCTTGGTCAGAACCCATGCCAGCATCGGCATGACGGTGAACTGCGTGAGGCAACCGATGAGAATATCTTTGGGTCGACTCAGCACGATCTTGAGGTCATTCGCCGAAAGGGTCAATCCCATGCCGAACATGATTACGCCTAACATCGGATTGATGACCCACGTGCCGATCCACGCGAGCGAAGAGGGCACAACAAGACTTAGTGCGGCTACCAGCAGCACGATCACACCCATCCATTTGGCTATGAAATCACAGATACGTTGCATTTTTATAGTACTTTTTACTCCTCCGGGCCGTTGCCGCGAGCTTCGTCGAACTTGGCTTTCATGGTGGGATTGCCGGCAGTGAGACGTTTGATGGTCACCTCCTGCAGTTTCTTATCCGCGAGGTTGAGGTTATCGCCGGACTTGACGAGGTTCTCCCGCACTTTCTGAAGATGAGCGATGGTCTTGTCAATCTCGTCTATAGCATCGGAGAAACGCTCGTTAGCGAGGCGTACGTTACGTCCGAAAGCGTCCTTGAAGGTCATCAGTTTGTCTTCAAAATTCGTCACATCGACCTGTTGTGCCTTGACTAACGCCAGTTCGCGTTTGGCGTCGAGGCTCTTCTTGCTGGTCTGGCAAAGGAGCGTGATAAGCGGAATGAAGAACTGCGGACGGATGACATACATCTTCTCGAAGCGATGGCTCATATCGACGATACCGCCGTTATAGAGTTCGCTCTCGGGTTCGAGCATAGAGACGAGGACTGCGTACTCGCAGCCTTTCTTACGCCGGTCGGCATCCAGTTTGGCAAGGAAGTCCTCGTTCTTGTGCTTGGTGGCCGTCTCGTCGTTCTCGTTCTTCATCTCAAACATGATAGAGATATACTCTACCCCATCTTCGGACTTGTCCCGGAAGACGAAATCACCTTTCGTTCCCTCGACCACCTCGTTGTCTTTCTCGAAATAGGCATAAGGCATGAGCGGCCGGAGGAGTTGATTGAACTGGGTGGAGCAATGGATCTCCAGCGTCTCGCCGACCATCTTGGTAGAGAGGCGCGTCTTGAGTTCCTTGTAGTAGGCTATCTGTTCCTGCGCCGCCTTGCGTTCCGCTTCCCACTGAGTCTTGGCTTGCGCCAGCTCCTGCTCTTTTCGCATGTATGCTTCCGTTGCCTGCTGACGCACTTGCGCCACGGCTAACTGCTTCTGCTGCTCAGCCTGATCCAAACGGGCTTGGAGCGTCTGGAGTTGGAGTTGGATCTGGGCTTGTGCAGTCTTCTGCTC
The DNA here is from genome assembly GCA_017448345.1 of Paludibacteraceae bacterium. GTDB lineage: Bacteria > Bacteroidota > Bacteroidia > Bacteroidales > Paludibacteraceae > Colicola. The sequence goes on from JAFSLP010000073.1 coordinate 8,171, forward strand.
GGCTGCCTGACGTGCCTGCTCTGCCTGCTGACGGGCTTTCTGGTTCTCCTCAAGTTCGTGCACACGACGCGTCAACTCCATCTCAAACTCGGAGGTCTTCACTTGGCTCAACAACGCAGCATAATCGCTCTCGTCAACAGTAAACACATTCCCGCATTTCGGGCATTTTAATTCTTTCATAGATCCTCCTTCATTCAAAAGATTTCTTCATAACGATATTGTATTTAATTATTTAGGATAAACGAAGTTCAACGCACTCAGCAGCGCCGCTCCTGCCACGCCGCCTATCTCTATTTCCGTCTGAGCCACCTTCAGATAGTGGTTCTCGTAACGCAATCGGTCGTCTATGATATAGTCTTCCAACATAATCGGGTGCAAATATACTACAAAAATTGCACATATGCAAATTTATTTGCAAAAATATGCCGGAAGAGGTAAAAAATAACGAACACGAAAAACGCGACAGCATTTTCATAGCTTTTTGTAATGCGCTGATTATCAGTGGCATAGGTAGCCACTCATTGTGAATGACCAACAAGCCTTCTCCAGCCGTTATGTCGAGCCTGCAAGCAGTTCCCAAACTTCGTGAGGGCGGTGTTGGCAAGCGAAGAGAGAGAGGAGGGTTAGTTATTCAAACAGTCTCTATCTAGCAGGAAATTAAATACTCCTATCCGATAAACACCCTCATCGTTGTAGAAACCTCTTGTGTAATCCCCCGATATGATGACCTTGCGGAAATTATCGCTGATGTGCGTCAGAGGCCGTTGCTCTTGGTCGGATTTCTCTTTGTCCGGAAGCATGTATGCCGATTGGATATAAATGCGCTGAGAACCCCGGTTAACTACATAATCCACCTCTACTTTGATGCGAACTGTCTTTCCTTCTTTGTTTCGTTCCCAAATCTCTACCAGACCCACATCTACGCTGTACCCGCGCGCACATAACTCATTATATAGTACGTTCTCCATCATATGGCTGAATTCTATCTGACGGAAACCCAAGATGGCATTTCGGATCCCCGGATCTTCAAAATAGTACTTACTGTCAGCTCCGATGTACCTGCGACCTTTGATGTCGTACCGCAATGCTTCGCTCACTAAAAACGCATCCTTCAAATGCTCGATATACTTAGTTATCGTATTCACACCGATCTTGATCTGGGCTGCGGACTTGAATGTATTGGCTATCTTCGTCGGATTAACAGCCGTTCCCATCGATGATGCCAACACGCGGAAGATCTCCTCCAATCCCTCCTCGTTCTGCAGGTGGTTACGCTCAATGATATCCTTTAGATAAATTGTCCGATAGACATCTTTTAGATAAGCTTCTTTCTCCTCTGGTGTTTCCATCTTGGCTACAGCAGGCAAACCACCAAACGTGTAGTAGTCATTCAGTGCTTCTGCTTTTTCTCCTCCCACCCCCTCGTAGTATTCCGCAAAACTCAACGGACGAACCCTAATCTCCCATCCGCGTCCGCGAAACTCGGTTACTACATCCTTGCTCAGGAACTTACTGTTACTGCCCGATACGTATGTCTGTACATCCCGCTTATGGGTCATACTCAGTAGTACGCCCACAAAATCATCTACCATCTGAACCTCATCCAAGATGACATAGCTTGTCTGCCCGTCATGGATAAGATGACTATCAATATATTCCAACAACTTATCCGGGTCACGCAATGACTTATTGCTTATATCATCCATCGCTAAGCCAATGATATGATCTTCTTTCACTCCCTGCGATAACAGATAGTTACGGAAGATTTCAAATAGTAGATAGGACTTACCGCACCGACGGATACCGGTGACGATTTTGATCATGTCATTTTTGCTGGCGCTGATAAGCTTCTTAAGGTACAAATCTCGATTAAACTCCATACTTAATAGCATATTTTTGTGGCATGCCACATTTTTACGCTGCAAAATTACAACAAAAATTTGAATTGAGCAAATATTTTAAGCAAAAAAGACTTCCTTTGTTCGCAAAAAATGTCATTTTATAGCATATTTTGGTGAATTTCCACAAATTACGAAGAGATAATCAACGATCTAACACGATTATAGATCTGGAGTTATTCAACCAGACCTAATTTCTTCAAACGGGACCGGATAGCGCCTTGTGTACGGTTGAATTCTCTGGCGATTTGGGCGATCGGTGTGCCTTCCTGAAACAATTCACGGAGACGCAAATCGTCCTCCACCGTCCATCGTGCGCCGGCTTGCGAAGTCTCGGACACATCCTTGGCGGGCTTTTTCTCCTTTCCCTTCTTCTTGTTTCCGATGATCGGCTGTAAATCTTCCATCGGCGCAACGAATGTATTGCGGGCTTGGAGCAGCGATTCGGATGATAGAAAGTCCGTTTGGAGCAGCGATTGCATCAAATGTATCTTCTCGTGCAGGACTAAGAATAAGTCACTCAGCAACGGCTCGAAATCCGACACATCGGCTTTGTTCTTGCTTCGGCATGGATGGTCGGCTATCTTTTGCGCCACGGGTTGCATCAGCGGCACGAAGTACCCGCAGGCCGCGTGCAAACGTTCGCGCAGCAAACTCTTGTCGCCGTTCAGCAACAGTTTGGTCAGTTGCGGCCGGAACTTATCGGCGATGCCTTGCCATTCGACAAAAACAGGCTGTAGCCCCTCCAAGAAAGGTAAACACTCCTCGTTGAACGACACTTTGGACGCTGCCATTTTGCGCATCTGATCAACCAGCGAAAGTGTTCGGTGGAAGTCAAAAAGCGCACTGAACAGCTGAATCTCATATTCCTTGCGCGCTGTGGGAAGTGCCTGCTGAATCGTCTCCACCGACGGCTGATTATCCGTATAACGCAGCACGGAAGGATCGTTGTCCAGTTCCACATAATCCAGCTTCGAAGACAGCACGATCCCTTCCAGCGTTCGGCAACGGGAAAGCGCCACATACACCTGGCCTGCCGCAAATGCGCGCGCCGCGTCGATGATCACCTTATCGAACGTCAGACCCTGACTCTTGTGGATCGTCACCGCCCACGCGAGCCGCAGCGGATACTGGGTGAACGTGCCTAAGATCTCCTCGTCGATCTTGCCCGTTTTCTCGTCCTCTTTATAGCGTATATTCTCCCACACCATGCGCGTCACCTCGATGTCGCCGTCCTCGCAACGCACGACGATCTTGTCGCTGTCAATCTCCGTAATCACGCCGATCTTGCCGTTGTAGAATCGCCGCGGTTTCTGGTCGTCGTTGCGCACAAACATCACCCGCGCACCCTCTTTGAGCGTCAGCACTTCCTCCGTCGGATAGATATTCACCGGAAAATCTTTCTTGATCTCTGCCGTAAAAACATGCGGCACGTCGGGCAGTTTGACCAGCTCGCGTTCGTTCAAATCATCCGCCAGGCGGTTATGGGTCGTCAGGGTAATATGGAAGTCCTCGTCCGTATTTCGAAACCGCGGGTTATACCGCGCATTGAGCAGCGCACGACCTTGCGCAGTCAGTTGATTCTCACGCACTTCGTTCAGCAGTTGCACAAACGTCTGATCCTGTTGACGGAACACATGATCCAGCTCCACATAGATCGGCTGCAACTCCTGCATCACCTTCGCCTGAAAGAAATACGGTCCTTCGTAATACTTCCGCATCGCCTCTTCATCATCGCCGCGTGTCACCACCGGAGACAGTTGAAACAGGTCGCCGATCATTACCAACTGCACGCCGCCGAAAGGCTGATCTTTGCGGTATTTATACCGCCTGAGCACGGCATCTATCGCGTCCAACACATCCGCGCGAACCATACTGATCTCGTCGATCACCAACATCTCCAGATGATAAATGAGGTTGCGTTTGCGCTGCGTAAG
>JAFSLP010000074.1 GCA_017448345.1 Paludibacteraceae bacterium
AATTTTTTTTACTACCTTTGCACAAAATTCCTGTTTGTATGAGAACACGTACTTGTCTGTTTGTCTTTTTGGGGCTGTTGCTGGCATTCTCTTCGTGTACCAGCCAGCTGCCTGTCAAGACCGCGAATATCACCGGAGAATGGGACCTTGTGACCGAGCTGTGCACCTTTACGTACACGGACACCTATTATAAGCCCGAAACGGGTGTCTATACTGATGTGGTCAGAACCGACACGCTCATCAACTACCAGTATTCCGAGAACTACCATGTACATTATTCCATCAAGGCGGACAGCACCTGTGTCCGCACCAAATATTCCTCCGAACCCGCCTTTGAGACCGAGGGCAAATGGTTTATGCAGAAGGACACCGTCACATGTCTTGAGCTGAAATGCCAAGTGGTCAATCTCACGGCGGACGCAATGGTGTGGGTGGGCAGAAGGTATTATGCGCCGTCCATCGGTGTCAACAATGCCAAAACCACCCTCACTTTCCGCCGCACGCCGCAATAAAAAGCCGGACACTAACCAAAACATACGTATATGAAAAAGTTTCTCCTCTTTCTCGCCCTTGCGGCGATGACGTTTGCCCAAGCGGCGACCTACACGCCCAAGACGGTTCCCGACCCGAAGAAACAAGGGCAGGAATACTACGTCTCCAACCCGGATGGTATCATCAGCGCGGAATATGAGACGTATCTCAATGAGCTCTCCCAATCGCTCTATAAGAAGACTTTGGTCGAGCTTGCCACGGTTGCGTTGGAGTCCATCGGCGACATGGATGCCTTTGATTTCTCCTATGAACTCTTCCAGCGCTGGGGAATAGGCGGCGAAGGAAGGAACACCGGTGTGCTTATCCTTTTTGTGCTCGACAGCCACGACATACAAATCAGGACAGGAACGGGTATTGAGGGCGTACTGACAGACGCCCAATGCTCGCAAATAATCCGTACACAGATGGTTCCGTGGTTCAAAGAAGGGGATTACAAGACAGGTCTCATGGCAGGCGCCCTTGATATCTATCTGACCTGCACGGACGGCGAGGTGCCGGAGGAGCTGCAGACTATCAAATCGGTCACCTATAGGGCGCATTATGACGAGGAGGATGAGGAGGATGAGGATGATAACTCCTCACTGTTCATCTTGGCGGCGGCACTTATTGTCTTTCTTTTTTTCATCTTCCTCGCCTACTGGCAGTCTCTGCGCAAATGCCCGAAGTGCAACAAACGCAAGGCGGAACGCATCCGAACGCAGACACTCGTTCACGCCACCTATTCGCACGGCGGAAAGGAGCGGAATACCTATAAGTGCAAACACTGCGGACATGAGTTCACCATTGAGGAAGACACCCCGCATCTCACGCACAGCTCTGCTTCCTCTTCTTCCTCCTCTTCCAGAGGCGGTTATAGTTCCAGCAGTCGCAGTTCCGGCGGCTCGTGGGGTGGCGGTTCCACTTCCGGAGGCGGTGCCGGCGGCAAGTGGTAAGATAATTGTAGATGAACAGACGCATCCGTGAACAAGTATGGTTGTTGCCGGATAAAGCAAGGAATATGTAATTGATAGTGAACGGATAGTGAACGGGTAGGGAATAGTATGCTGAATGGCTAAAAATCACTAAGAATATACAAGAACAACTAACGTTGAATTTTCGAACACAGCGTTCGAAAAAAAATACGAGCCATCCTGTTTTTATCAATTTTATTTCAATCAAAAAAACGTCCTTCGGGGCGTTTTTTTTGATTGTGCCATTCACTCTATAAGAGTGGGACTTAATAATCGTACATCTTTTCATAAGATACGCTATTGTGTACTTGACAAAAAAGCAGTAATTTTGCAGCCGATAAAAAATGGGCATTTTTCAAGCCCTGAAACAACAGAATAATTAAGAAAATCGTAATAATCGTATATAAATCATTTTAAAACAACATTTATATGAAAAAATTCTTCCAATGTGCATGGTTATTTGCGGCACTGCTTCTGCTGCCGCAGGCTATGCATGCACAGCAAGTAGCAAACTCCGATTTTGAGGACTGGAGCGGTGCCACATTTGACGGCAACGCGCAGCCTAAGGGCTGGAACGCCTCACACGTGGAGCAGCTTGGGCTGAAGTTCAACTTCGCCCACAAAGAGAGCGGCCACAACGGCGGCTATTGTATGATGGTACAGGACCAAGACGTCGGTGCCATGGGTATCACCGAGACCAGTCCCGGCTATTTCTCCCTCGGTCAGCCGTGGGCGTACCTGCCGAGTATCACCGCCATCAATCAGGCGACAGCCGGTACGTACGGCGGTATAGACTTCAAGTACCGTCCGGACTCCATGTCCGTGTGGATCAAACGCACCGGTTCCAACTGGGACAAAGAGGATTTCTATCTCCTTTATTACGCATGGACAGGCGTAGCAAAAGGCGAGAAATACAAAGCCAAGAACGGTTCCTGTACTCCGTATAACTGCACGGACGAGGAGTCGGACATCCGTCTGGCGCTCAACGGCAACGAGTGCGGCACGGCGCAGAAAGCAACGCAGGTGTCGGAAGGTATGTGGCGCGAGCGCAAGCAGTACGGCCAGTGGACCAACATACGCGTGCCGATTTACTATTTCAACAACACGGCACCCACGCGCATGAACCTCATCTTCTCTGCGTCCAACTACCCGAACTTCCGCGCCAACAACGGACTTTATGTAGGCAATTCGCTTTATGTGGATGATATCGAGCTTATCTATTCGGCGAAGATCCAGAAACTTATCGTGGATGAGATAGAGTGGCGCGGTTTCGACCCCGAGACAGAAGAGGTTCAGGAATACGCGTTGGGCGAGAATGCCACGTCAGTGCCGGACATCGTTGCGATGCGCGGTGCAGGAAACATCACCAACGCCCACGGCACAACCGTCACCTTCCCCGGACGCCGCCTCTCCGGCGACGAGATAACCGTAGAGAAAGGCGACCTCAACTCCCAACCGACGGTCATCACCGTCAAGTCAGAGGACGGCAAGCATACTATGACGTACCGTATCCAGTTCCGCAAAGCCGCCAGCAGCAATGCCAAGTTAGCGGAGATTTCCTACGCTTATACGGACAAAGACGGCGCGGAGCAGCAGGCAGTGGTGCCCTCTTTCAGCCCGAACGTATATGAATACACGGTGGCTCTGCCTTACGGCACGACCAAGGCTCCTGTCATCAGCGTCGTTACGCAGGAGGACGGACAGAAAGTGCAGCTCACGCAGGCGGCTTCCGTCAACGGCACGGCTACAGCCACAGTCACCGCCGCCAACGGAAAGACCAAACAGACCTATACCGTGCGTTTCTCTGTGGCGCAACTGGCTGACAACACCCTGAAGGACATCCAAGTGAACGGCAAGTCCGTGACAGGCTTCTCGCCTCTCCAGACGGTGTATAAGGTATCGCTGCCGGTAGGCACGACCAAGATGACGGTGGATGCAGTGTCCGCCTATCCCAACGGTGCGCAAACCATCACCTATTCGCCGTCCCGGACCCTCGAAGGCAGCGCGATAGACGGTGCCACGGTACAGATATCCGTCACCACACCCGGAAACGCCGTAGCCAAAGTATATCGGCTGAACATCCGTATCGAGGAGTCATCCTATTCGTATCTGGCAGACCTGCAGGTACGCGGCGAACAGATTCAGAGCGTCAACCCGTCCAAGACGGACGACAACACCGCACTGGACTTCACACCCGAGAACCTGACCTATTATGTGAACCTGAAGATGGGTACAACCACGCTTCCGGAGATTGTCTATACCAAAGGCGACGAGTATCAGAAAGAGCCGGTGGTTACCTCTTTGGGCGCAGGCGTAGTCGATGGTACGGTGCGTATCACCGTCACAGCCGGCAACGGCGAGCAGTCGGTGTATAAACTGGTCTTCGCCACCGAGAAATCAGAGATTTCCACCCTCGAAGGCATCACAATCGGCGGCAAGAACCTTGCGGATTTCCAAGCCGACGTGACCAACTATACCTACACCCTGCCGGTCGGAACAACCGAACTGCCTGCTATCGAGCCGGTGGCGCATGACGAGTTCCAGACCATCACCGTGACCCCGGGCGGCGTCAACGGCAAGACACGTATCACCGTCACCGCAGGCAACGGCAACACCACGATTTATCAGATTACCTTCTCCGTAGCCACCTACAGCGACAACACGCTGGCAGGGCTTTACTTGGACGGCAAACTGATTGACGGTTTCAACGGCACGAAGGATGAGTATTATGTCAACCTGCCCAAAGGCACTACGGAGAGCACGCTTCCCAAGGTGACCTACGAGCTTCAGGACGCGAATTTCCAGAAAGTGAGCGAGCCCAAACTGACGAGCCAGAACGGCGAGTTCATCTACCGCATCACCGTCCGTCCGCTGAACGGCGAGAGCCGCACCTATACCATCCATTTCACCATTGCCAAAGCTACCAACACCGCCTTGAAGATGATTTATATCGACGGCAAGGCGCTCTCCGGCTTCAAAGCGGCAACACTGAACTACGAATATTCCCTGCCAAAAGGCGTCAGCACTATTCCGACCGTCACGTATGAGAAGGCGGAGGAGTCGCAACGCGTAGTCAGCGTGCTGGACAAGAAAGTGCAACGCATCACCGTAACCGCCGAGAGCGGCGACAAACGCGAATATACCGTCACTTTCATCGTCACTGCGTCGGATAACTCCAAGCTGGAGATGATTTACTTGGACGGAGTCAAGCTCCCCGGCTTCAAAAAAGACGTGCTGAACTACGAGGTGCAACTGGCTACGGGCACCTGTCCCGCCATCACGGTGGACAAGGCTCCGGGTCAGCAAGTGACCATCACTACGCCGTACTCCACAGGAGAGGCGAAGATTGTTGTGAAACCCGAAGAAGGTGCCGCCAACACGTATGTCATCAACTTCGTCTCGGTGGTAGCCACCAGCGCACGCCTCAAATCCATCCTCGTCAACAAAAAAGAGCTGGCAGGGTTCAAGCCCGACAAGATGGATTATACCTATGAGTACGAGCGCACCATCCCGACAATCGAGTTTGTGCGGGATTACCCGGAGCAGCAAGTCGATTCGCTATGGAAGGGCAATGTAGCTTGGCTCTACGTGCGTGACTCGCTGGATAACACGTCGGCGTATAACATCACTTTTACCCGGAAACTGCTGACCAACAACAGCCTTGCCGCTATTCTCGTGGACGGCAAGACGATTGATGGTTTCAAAGCCGCCACGCTTGATTATACCCTGCAGTTAGAGCCGGGCAGCACCTATCCCGAGGTAGGTTACACCAAGGGCGACGAGTCGCAGAAAGTGTTCTTCGGCGAGATAGCGGAAGGCAAATGGCAGTTCGTGGTAGAAGCCGAGAACGGTGCACAGAAGACCTACAAACTGCAAATCAACATCAAGCCTTATTCCGATGCTACGTTAGAGAGCCTGAGCGTAGAGGGCAAGACCATTGCTTTCGAGCCGGGCAAGTTCAACTATTCGCTGGAGCTGGAGAAAGGTCTTGACCTGCCTGCCGTGTCCTACAAGACCCGCAAAGGTCAGGTAGTGCTGAACCATAACGACGGCAACAGCACCTACGTCTATGTGACGGCAGAGAGCGGTGCAAAGAACACATATGTCATCTCCTACAACCGCACGGAGAGCATGGACGCCTCGCTGGCGGATATCCTCGTGGGCGGCAAGAGTCTCGAAGGCTTCTCTCCTGAGAAGACGAAATATACGTATGAGCTGACCAATGACGAGAAGGTGGTGCCGGATGTGTTCCCCGTAGCCAAACTGCCCAACCAGACCATCGTTACGGAACTCAGCCGTCCGCGCTCGACCACCAAAATCACCGTGACATCGGAAGGCGGTGCCAAACGCGTATATACCATCTTCTTCCCCGTGCGCGAGAATGAACTGACCTCGCTTGGTTCGCTCACTATCAACGGTGCGGCTCAGGACGTAGAGCAGACGGAATACGAGTTCGACGTGCCCTACGGCACCACCGAGCCGTACGAGGTGCAATACACCAAAGCGCATCCTTCCCAGCTGGTAGAGTTCATCTCTGCACCGATTAATGGCGTGACGAAGATTATCGTTACCAACAGTCTCGGCATTTCGCGTACCTATAACATCCGTTATAACGTAGGCGAACCGGTAGGTGAAAACATCCTCAAAAAAGTGGAATACACCTACACCGACAAGGAGGGTACAACCCACAACGGCAGTCTTGTTCCCGTCAAAGGCGACAACCCCGTTGACCTGCCTTTCGGTGCCAAGGAATTCAAGATTACCAATATCACCAAGAACTACACCGGTCAGTCAGTCATCCGTTATGACGGTTCCATCCGCCGCAGTGCCAAACTGCTTGTTATCTCCAACAGAACCGGTGAGGAAGAGGTCGTTTATACCATTACGCCGCATGTGAAGGCATACGAAGAGGCGGGCAAACTCTCCTCGCTCAAGTTCAAAGGCGAGGCAGTGCCCAACTGGCGTCCGGATGTGTATAACTACCTGATTAACGTCACCGAGCAACCGGCAGCCGAGGACTTCGAATACACCGCCTTTGCCGGCAAGGCAGTCGAGGTGTCTCCGATGGACGCCAAGAAGAAACAGATTACCTTCACCGTGGCTGACGGCGAGACCTATTCCGTTTGCTGGTACTACGCAGCTGACGGCAATCCGTTTGACTTCTCCAACCAGTGGATTAAAGCCAAATATAACGGTTCCAAGCCTAATAACAGTTGGACCGTTCCCGGCGATTGTGCAGACAAACATGAGTGGGGTGTAGCGTTCATCAAGTTCAATTATATTACGGGTAATGAGGTGATGAGTAACGGCAACGGCGTATTGCTCCAAACCATCCACGGCGCATCGTTAGCCGGTTCCGTACCGGGCATGATGACTACCGGAGACATGACCCTTAACCTGAACCAAGCGGGTAACTCCACGTCTTCTATTAAAGAGAAGGCAAGCAAAGGTATTGCTTTCCGTAACACGCCCGACTCAGTTGCTTTTTGGCGTACAGAGGTAGCAACCAATGCAGTCACAGGCTGGAGTTTCCGTTTGCGTATGAGCGACGGCTATAACTTGGGCACGCAGACATTGATTACAGGAACGTATTCTCAACTGAATGCCGCCAAATATGAGCACGCTGCCATCCATTTGCCGACTAACCCGGTTACCCTTATTACGGCTACTATGAACTCCGCACACACGGAGAATGCACAGGATTTGGAGAAGCAGTTCAGTGGTATTTTGTACACCTCAGCATTACAGTTGAGAGACATCCATTTTGTCTATAACTCCGATTTGACCAAGATTATCGCGAACGGCAATGAGCTGGTGATGGCAGACCTCATCAATCCGGAGAGAACGTATTACGTGGATGTAGATGCAAACTACGTTGGTATTCCGTCTCTGGAGTTCGAGGGCCGCGTACACGACCAGATGCAAACTATCGAATGGCTCAATGACGGCGAGTGGCTCAACGGCGAACTGACAGCAAAAATCACCAACTATGGCGAGAACTCACAGGATAAGACCGAGTATTTTGTTGTATTCCGTCGCGAGGCGGTTACATCGCTCAACTTCTCCTATAACGGAAACACCGTCGTGCCCAATAACGACACCACCTTTATCAATATCCCGGACGGCACCACCGTGCTGCCGGACATTGATATCACTCCGCTCAGCGCGCACCAGCGCTTCCAAGTGGAGAAGAACGGTAGTGTGGTCAAAGTGACGGTGAAAGCCGAGGACGGCAGCGAGGCTACCAAGGTCTTCGTTTATCGCGAGGTGAAGAACAACACGGCTACCCTGAGTTCCATCATGCCCAAGACAGGTGACTTGGTGCCGGCGTTCAACTCTAACACCTTCGCTTATACCATCACGGGCACGGAGATGCCTGAGCTGGAATACGAACGCGGCTCGGCGGCACAGACCGTGGACCTCAACTACGGCTACTACGGCGCTGCCATCACCGTAACGGCGGAGAACGGCTCCAAGAAGACCTATACCATCACTCTCAAAGAGCCGACAGACGCCACCAGCGGAAAGATTGACAACTTCAAGATAGACGGCGAGGAAGTGACTGACTTCGGCGCTGACAACTACAATATTACGCGTGTCCGTCCGGACTATATCGCTTTTGAACGTGAGAGCAAAGCAGACTCCGTCTCCTTCACCATCACGCCGAAGGCGATGACGTGGGATGTCACCAACTCGGAGAGCGTCAAGACCGTCTATACCCTGACGTACCCGACGGCTTCTCAGAACACCGACTTGGGCAATATCCTCCTCAACGGCGAGAACTATGCCGACTTCAATGCGGCAATGGAGTCTTATGAGATATTCTCGGACACCACCGTTTGGATGGAGGCTGTGGCAGCGGAGGAAGGACAATCGCTGACCACCAAACAGACCTTCTCCGGCGACACCGTCACCTATTCCGTTACTGTAACGGCACAGGACGGCAAAACCAAGAAGACCTATACCCTCCGTGTCTCGAAACCGAAGAGCGAGATGACTACGCTCAACGGTATCCTGCTGGACGGCGAACTGCTCGAAGGCTTCCAGCCGGACAAGTTCGATTACACGGTAGTCATCCCGACCATCGGAGCCAAGCAGGCAGAGCCGCAGATGCCGTCAATCACTTATGTCCCCGGACACGAAGGTCAGACGGTGACGGTAACGACAGGAACGCTCAACGGCAAGGCTACCAAACTGACCGTTCACGGGCAGGCAGGCGCCAATTCCTCCTCCTATGAGGTCACGGTTCTGTCCGAGCCGAGCCACTGCGCCGAGCTGTCGGGAATCATCCTCAACGGTGCGGCTATCGAGAACTTCGAGGCGGGACGTCACTTCTATTCCGTTTCGCTCCACACCAATGTCTTCACCTTCGATTATACCTCGGACGACCGCTTCCAGACGGTAACAACCTCGCAGACGGAGGTTCGTCAGGAGCGCGAATACGAGTATAACTTCCATGTGCAGGCGGAGGACGGCACCGAGTCGGATTATCTTGTGCAGATTTATGTGGAGAACCCGTCCAGTGACTGCCAGTTGGCGAACATCACCCTTGACGGCAAGAACTTCTCCGACTTCGAGCGCGCGCTGAACGCCAACCCGCCGTTGAAGTTCGAGTCCTCCGCTACCGTCTATGACGTCATCATCCCGTCCAGTATGAGCGTGCTTCCGGAGGTGAGCGCACAACTGAAAGTGGAGGGTCAGCAGGTGAACATCGAGCAGATGGCGGACACTATCTTCATCCATGTGACCGCGCCGAACGGAATCACCAAGGCAACCTACCGCCTCAACTTCCACACCTATTATTCGCGCAATGCGCAACTGAAGATGATTTACCTCAACGGTGAAGAACTGCCGGCGTTCAAGGCGGACAAATATGTCTATGTGGTGCAACTGGCGGAAGGCGTGCACGAGTACCCGGATGTCAGCTGGCTGGCAGGCGAAGCGGTGCAGACCATCTCCGCTAACTGGGATAAGTCCAACGACCAAGTGCAGATCAATGTGCAGGCGGAGGACGAGGAGGTTGAGATGACCTATAACCTCATCTTCCAGTTCACGCGTTCGTCGGCGGATTATCTGACAGCTATCTTCGCGGATGGCGAGACCCTGCCGGGCTTCAAGTCCGACAAACTCAGCTATACCGACTCGCTGGCAGTAGGCACCAAGTCGTTCCCTGACCTCAGTTGGGAGACCGTAGACCCATGGCAGACGGTGTCGATGGATACGGTCAGCCTTAGTCCGGACGGCAGCCAGCTTGTCCGCTCCATCACCGTGGTGGCTGAGAACGGACGGAGCAACACCTATTTCGTGACTTATGTCATCCGCAAATCGGCGGTCAACACCCTCCGGATGCTTATCGTGGATAAGAACCAGCTGGCGGACTTCCAGCCGGAGAAGGACGAGTATTCCTATACGCTTACGGCTGCCCGCGCTACGGAGCTGAACGGCAAACTGCCCGAGGTGGATTTCATCGAGGGCGACGAGTACCAGACCGTCTTTGTCTCGCAGGCACCTGATGCCATCAGCGGCAAGTCGCTGGGCTATAAATCGCTTGTCACTGTGACGGCGGCGAACGGCACAACGAAGACCTACACTATCCATTACCCGGTAGAGATGTCCACCGATGCGACGCTGAACATGATCCTGCTGGGCGGCAAACCGCTTGCTAATTTCGATGCAGAGCGCTTCAACTATACCAAACTGGAGATTCCGATGGAGGCATCTATCCCTGTTGTCTCGGTTCTCAAGAAAGAAGAGGCGCAGACCTACGAGATACGCGTCGATGGTGACGTGGTGCATATCCAAGTATGGGCGGAGGACGTGTCCGTCACAGAGATCTACACGCTCTCCTTCGAGCGAATCCTCTCGGCGAACGCACTCCTGCGGGACATCGTGCTCCGTGACGCGGAGGGCGTACGGTTCACCACCGCCCAGTTCCCCTTCCGTTCCGAGGAGTTCCTGTACGAACAGATTATCCTGCCGTACGACCCGCAGCACGCGATGGAAGAGGTGTTGCCGACTATGGAGATTGTCCTCTCGGATGAAATGCAGACCTACGACACCACCCACACGGTGCTCCCCAACGGCGATGTACAGGTGGATGTCACGGTTACAGCTCCGAACGGCGAGGATATGAGTATCTATACCCTCATCTTCCATTGGGTTAAACCGGCAGACGCTTACTTGGCTTCGCTGGCTATAGAGGGTACGCCTGTAGAGGAATTCAGCCCGTACGTGACCGAATATGAAATCGAGCACCCGTACGGCACCCCGACGGACGAGTTCTTCACCGCCGAAGATATCACCTATACGCTCAGTGATGCTGAGGCTACGGCGGAGGTTACTGTTTCCGACGGAGTCATCTTCATCACAGTCACAGCGCAGGATGGCGTCACCAAGCAGACCTACATCATCCGCCAGACCATGGGACCGGACACCAACAATAACCTCAAGCTGATTGTTATCGGCGGAGATACGCTGGCGAACTTCTCCCCGGACGAGACCTTCTATACTTACACCCTCTTGGCGGGTACCAACGCGCCGGAGGTGAAGGCGGAAGCCGAGTCCGAGAACGCGCAGGTGACGGTTACGGCGGGGGATACCTGTACGATTGTAGTCCTTGCCGGAGACGGAGTTTCCAAGAAATACTATTACATATATTTCAAGGAAGGCTTCAACGATGGTCTCAAACCGACGGCGAATGACGTCTTGCTCAAACGCGTGCTCGGCTCCTACCAGATTTTCGTGGCTACCATCCGTCAGGCGGTTACCTTCTCGCTCTACGACCAGAACGGACGCCTCGTCTATAGCAACAATGTGCCGGTTGCCGACGCCAATGCCGTTGACCTGTACAAGGATGCCATGGATAAGGATGTGCTGGTGGATGTCATGGACTTCGGTTCGGGGCTGCTGGTTGATGTCATTCCGGGTCAGATTTATTTCTACTCGTTCACCATCTCCGGCAAGGAAATCATCAAATCCGGTAAGATTATGGCTCTGTAATAGTCGTATTTGCGATAAAAATACGCATAAATAAGAAAAAATCCCGCGTGCGCTTGTGTATGTGGGATTTTTTTTGTATCTTTGCACACTCAACCGTTAATCATAACTGCCGGATACTAAATCGTACAACGAAAACCAGCAAATCGTACATCGCATGATCGGAATCTTCAATGATAATTTCCCGCCTATCTTGGATGGAGTAGCGCTGACTGCGCAGAACTATGCCTATTGGTTGCAGCGAAAGGGACATGAGGTAGCGGTTATTACACCTTATGCCCCTGATTCCAAGGAAGTGATACAAGCCGCACAATATCCCATTTACCGCTATCCTTCTATTCCTATTCCTTTCCGCCACCCATATCGTTACGGACTGCCGTATATTTCGCCGGTCTTCCTGCACCAATGGAGTAAGATGCATTTTGAGATTGTCCATGCCCATTGCCCTTTCACGACAGGCGACCTCGCTCTGTCCGCTTCACGGCGGCAGCAGATTCCGATGGTGGCTACCTTCCATTCCAAATACCGTCAGGATTTCGAGCACAATGTGCCCAACAAGAAGGTGGTGGACTGGATGGTGCGTCATATCATCCGTTTCTTTGAGCAGGCGGATGAGGTCTGGATTCCGCAGGCGGCGGTGGAACCTACACTGCGCGAATACGGTTTCAAGGGACACGTAGAGGTGGTGGAGAACGGCAATGATTTTTATACGCCTGTGACGGAGATAGAACAGATGCGCACGGAAATGCGCGATGAGCTGGGAATGTTGCCCGAGGAGACTATGTTACTCTTTGTCGGACAGCATATCTGGGAGAAGAATATCGGTTTTATCCTTGACTCGCTGGCACTGATAAAGGACAAACCCTTCCATCTCTTCATGGTCGGAACGGGTTATGCGGTGCGTGAGATTCGCCAGAAAATCAGCAAACTCGGTTTGCAGGACCACGTCACCCTGCTGGGTAATATCCATGACCGCGAGCGTCTCAAACGTATCGATGCTGCGGCGGATTTGTTCCTCTTCCCCTCGCTCTATGACAACGCGCCGCTGGTGGTACGAGAGGCGGCTGCGATGCATACACCGGCACTGATGCTGCAGGGCTCTACCGCCTCGGAGGTCGTCAACCCCGGCGTCAACGGCTTCCTGACGCCTAATGACATACAAGCCTACGCGGACCAGATTGTCTCCCTTATGGAGCACCCCGAGGTCCTCAAGCGTGTCGGGGACAAAGCCTCTGTTACCATCTCGCGGTCGTGGGAGAATGTGATGGAAGAGGTCATCCTCCGGTACCGCGATATACAACAGAGTTATAAACTGAAACACGGCATCATTGTGCCATAAACACTCAACTTCCTATGCTGACTATGATTCTCTTGATGTTGCTCCAGACGGCAATGCTGGTATTGGGGCAAGTGGCGCTCAAATTAGGAATGCGCGATATGCCGGATTGGCAATGGTCGTGGTCATATCTGTGGCATGAGGTCCTCCTCAACGCATGGCTGATGGCGGCGATAATACTGCTGGTGGCGGCGAACCTCTTCTGGCTCTGGTTGTTGGACAAATACCCGTTCTCGCAGATATATCCCCTCACCAGTCTTGGGTTTGTGTTCGGCATGTTGTCTGGGGTATTTATCTTCCATGAGTCGGTGGGGTACCTGCAATGGATTGGGGTTGTGATGGTGATGCTCGGTTGCTTTTTCATTGCTAAGGCATGATGGATAAGAAAGACAGAAAAGCCAGCTGGATTATCTTTGGTCTCTTCACGTTGCTTGTCTTCGTGCAGACGCTTCTGTTTGACCATTTCGCCTTCCGCGAGATGGAGCTCCAGCCCTCATGGCAGAATGTCGTGGCTATGCTGCTCTCCAAACTGGCGGCGTCCATGCTTTTCGGCTCGTTTACCTTCCTCTTGCGTGACAAACGGTGGCTCATTGCCATCTCGCTGATTATTGATACATGGTTCGTGGCGAACCTCATATATATGCGCAACAACCATATTCTGCTGGATGCCGAGGCATTTAATATGTCCGGCAACCTGCATGGTTATTTCTGGTCAGTGTTGATTTATATAGAGTGGGGGATAGACCTCCTTTTCGTTGGTCTCACGGCGCTTTTCTCGCTTGTATATCTCTATACCAAGCAGACTGCCCGTTACTGGCAAGGATGGCTCATTATGCTGCTGGTGGCTGTCGTACTCCGTCTGGTAGCGGAAGGAATATACGTGGATGTCAAGAAGAAAACGGTCCAGCCGGAGGTCAAATATGATGCTGTGCCTTTTACACGGGAGCACCGTGAGCCTGTCTATGGCACTCATTTCCCAACGACGGTTGCCAACACCAGCGTGCTTTATTCGCCGCTGTATATCACCTCTGATTATTATCTGATGAAGAATGACATCCAGCCTGTCCGTCCTCTCACACCCCATGACTACGCGATTATGGCGCACCTCGATGCCGGGGAGGACAGTGTCTCGCTTTCTTCTCCGCTGCTGATAGTGCTTTTGGAGAGTTTGGAGAACTGGGTCCTCACTCCGCAAATCATGCCGAACCTTTACCGCCTGACGCAAAACGACCATGTGTTCTATGCCAATCGTATCCATACTCAGATTATGGGAGCTCCGTCGGCTGACGGACAGATGCTGGTCAACACAGGGCTGCTGCCCATCAATGCAGGCGGTACCTGTCTTCATTACTGGCGGAATACCTATCCGGCAGTAATGAAACTGGCTCCTGACAGTGCGGTTTGTCTCCTGCCGCACGACACCACGGTGTGGAACCAGACGCATATGTCGCCTGCCTACGGATATGACTCCACTATCTGTTATTGTGACATAGACACCATCCTTTTTCAGAAACTTGACAGCCTTGTCGATGACGGCTGGCGTTATATACAATGCATTACCCAATCGACCCACGCGCCTTTTGTCAACGAGCAGTACTCGCATCTGGCACTGCCCAAATCCATGCCGTGGGTGATGTATAATTTCATCCGCGGTTTCAATGCACTGGATGACGGACTGGCTCATCTGGTCCGCAAGATTGAGACGGACCCTGTGCTGCAGAACTATACCATTGTCATCACCGGCGACCACCGCATTCTGCACTATGAGAAACGCCGCCAGATGCAGCGTTATGCCCGTCACTGGGCGGATAAGTTCGCCGGCACGGACCTCGAGTGGATTGCTTCACTCACGCCGGAGGATGACTGCCTGCCGCTCATCATCTATTCTCCTAAGATTTCCGGCAACCCGCACTATATTCAGGACTGCTACCAGATGGATATCTATCCTACGTATCGGTCCTTGGTGGGCGCGGAGAACTACAGATGGCGCGGTTTCGGCATCAACCTCATGGACACAACACAAAAACGCCCCATCGATGAAGATGAGGCATTCCAGTTATCTGACCGTCTGATCAGGAATAATTATTTCAAAACTAAATGACCAAATGGTAAATGACCAAATGGTAAATGTCTTTATCTCCACCTGTACCCTATGTTCAGGCTGACGGACTGTGGATAAATCACAGCGTTGGCTATTTCGGTGCCTTTCATCTCACGGTAGAAACCGGCTATGTCGGACAGGCTGACTTTGTAGGTGGCATTGACGAACATGCCGAAATAGCACTCGTAACCCACCATCAGACACACGCCGAAATGGTTGTTGTGCAGACTATATAGACGGCTGTAGTCGTAGCTGTCGGCGGTACGTATCCGTTGGGGCAGAGTGGTCTTGGCACCGGGTTCATCCAAGTGCTTGAACTTGCCGGACACGTTCGAGGCGAAAGTGAAATGGGTGAAGACACCGCCGCCGAAATGAATGTAACCGTGGTCCAAGCTTCCGAAACGGCCGAGGAAATAAATTGGTATCTCTGCGCCGAACGACCATAGGTGGTTCGTCGTGTCGGTGGCTTCGAAATAGTTCTGGTGGGCAGTGAAAAGCACTTGCGGCTGGATGGAGAAATGCTTGGTGACGTAGAAATCCAAGAATCCGCCCAACTCGCCGCCTATGCGCATGTAGGAACTCATCGTGTGGTGGTCGCGGGTGATGATGAAATTGCTCAGGTTGGCTCCGGCAAACACGCCACCCGACACTATTCGGGGCAGGTCCTCCTGATCCAGTGAGTCCAGTTTGTGCTCGGTGTTAAACTCTTCCAGACGTTGTTTGGCTTCGTCCAGTTTCATTTGTATCTTGGTGTCCGTACTCTGGGCGGACAAGCTTATTGCCATGCCGGCAAATAGAAGGGTAATAACAAGGTGTTTCATGGTCTTATAAAGAAAATCTGAAGGTTATTTTCACGCCGTTGCGCCCCCATGCGCCGATTCGCCGGCGTCCGGGTACCATCACGGGGCTGCCGTCCTCATTCACAGCGGGCTGGAAACCGAGGGTGGGACGGTTCGGGTCCACCGGCTCCATCTTCTGTATCATATACGGCAACTCATAGTCGTTGTAGGTCAGACGGCGGACATAGTCGATACGGATGAATTTGAGGATGTTCTCAAATCCCGCCGTAAGCTCCAGATACGGCAGTTTGCCGATAGGCGAACTCGTGCGGTAGCCGTCTTTGATATAACCGTCGTGGTCGAAAGCGTTATCGACAATGCCGTTCTCCCAGTCGGTGTGAGGAAAGGCGTATAGTCCCGAACCGCTCTCTATATACGGGTTGTTTTTCTTCGTCAAACCGCCGTAGATGCCGCTCAGAGAAACCACACCGCGGAGTTTGAGCTTGTTGATACCCGGAATGCGGTTCATAATCCAGCCTTTGAAGAAATAGGTGGCGAACAGCGACACATATGCGTCCATCATAAACTCCATGGGTTTCATCTGGTTGAAGGCGCGCTGCGCAAGGAAGATACTGGTACTGCTCTTCGGGATGTATATTTTTGTGAACGGCACTTTCTGCCAGATCATGCCGGTCTGTACGCGCAGGTCAAGGTGACCGAAAGCGGACAGCCAGAACCGTTTGTCGAACAGGAACTCCGTCCTGTTGTAGAGGAATCCGTCGCCGCCGTTGTGCCGGTCGTCAAGGTAACCTATGTAGTGCGTCAGTTTGAAGGTCGGGGCATCTTTGTCTATCGCAAAAGGACTCTCCACGCCCATCCGGTCGATATAGATGCGGCTGCCCGGCGAGTATTTCAGTTCCACCATGCCCTCGTAGTTGCGGTAGGAACCGATGTTCGTCAGGCTGTTGCTCCATGTCGAATCGGCGTTCATCGTCCAGTTCATTTTCTCGTACCGAAGAACACCTGCCGCCTCGTTGTTGGAGAAGTCGAACGATGCACGGATACTCAGTTTGTTGCGCCATTCTTTCATGTATTCGGCTTTCGCGTGGAACACATATTGGTAGAACCCGAGGGTGGGGGAGCTGGTCGGGATGGACATCAGGATATGGTCGCGCCGGATGACGTCGGTCAGCTGACCCGGCTCTTCCACATCATATTGTGCGCTCAACTGGAGGTGGTGCCGCAGCCCGTCGTATGGCTGGTTCTTGTGCTTGTCGAAGGTATAGACCAGCGTCGCATTGTATTTGGGTCGAAGGTCCTTGGTGCCGAACGCTGCATAGCCACGGAAAAAGAACTGGTCATGCAGTTTGGCGGTACTTGCTCCGCCGAAACGCAGACGAACGCCCTCCAACATGTTCCAGCTCACGAAGTTATAGATGGGACCGATATCAAACTTGCTGTTGTACATCACCGCGGAAGGCATGGTCGGGATGAACTCTGTTGTCACGGCGTTGACGAACAGCGCAAGGCTGTTGAATATCGGCGTGGAGGTGAACTCCTTCACCAGTTCCACCACCGAGTTCTCGTAATGGGTCAGGGGTTCGGGGCGGAGGTCGTCCCATAGTTCTGAATCCAGACGAACGGCAGTCGAGTCGTTCGTCTCCACCTCATCTGCCGTCAGGCTGGAGAACGTCTCTTTCGGGATGGGCGTCTCCATATCCCAGTCCGTGTATATCTTCGTCTGACGCGCTAACATGCCTCGTTTGTTGTTCATGATATAGAACTTGGCATACGTGCTCGTCCGGTCCGGTGCCCATAAACCGTTTTCCAGCTGCTTGTAGCTGTGCTCGATAGAGAAATTGCTGACAAAGTTCATGTTGATGTCCGGTGGCACGTTGATAGCGTATTTCTTGAGCCTGTACGTGCTGTCGTTCACGATGTACAGGTGCCCTGTGAAGCCGTAGCTCTCCGAGTTCACCGGCACGAAAGCCAAGTCGATACACGGATAACCGTCCACCATGATGGTGTCCATGATATAATACTGGTAGAATGTCACGGCGAGGGTGGAACTCAGCGGCGACACGAACCGGTTGAACAGCAGGTTCATGTTGTTATCGTTGATATCCACGTCTTTGAAGATGGCGTTGATGTTCTCTTGGAACGAACCCGACGAGATGATGTCCTCCACGCCGAAGATGCGTTTCTTCTGCAGAATTTTTTTCTCGCGGTGCGGACGTTTCTGGTAGTATTCCGCATTGATGTGTTCGCGGATACTGACCGTTACGTTCGGATAAACGCCTGTCGTGTCGATATATTTCTGCACGAAATTGAAGTTCTTCCAGAACGGTTTCTCCCAGTTCACTTTGATATTGTCCAGCGCGAACGACATTCGCGAGTAACTGTGCGCCGTGTAGTGGTCTTTCTCCGTTACGTAGAACGAGTCCTTGCGGGCGATGACGTTCTTAATCAGCTCCACGGCGGGGTTGCCTTTGCGTTTGTAGTCGCGTTTGCGGTGTTTTGGGGTCACCACGATGTCCTGCAACCCGTACACGTCCGGGGTCAGCTTCACTTTGACATCTTTGCGCTTCTGACCCTTGCGGAGGGTCAGCATTTCGGTCTTGTAACCTAACATCTGGAAGTTCAGCGTGTTGTATCCGGCACTATTGCTGATGGTGAAGTTTCCGTCGATGTCGCTGGTCGTTCCCACCTCCGAAGGAATCATGCCTTTGCTCGTCGTGGATTTGAGAAAATATATCTGCACGAACGGCAGGGTCTCGCCTGTGTCGCCGTCTATCACGGTGCCCGTGATACTCGTCACTTCCTGTGCGCCTGCCATCACGGCTATGCACAAGAAAAATAATATGTACCTTAACTTTTTCAATGTATAATTCGTAATTTTCTTAATTTTTAATTTTTCATTCCTGCTGACGCAGGCTCTCCTCGTGAATCATCTCCCATAATGCCAGCTTGAACTCCGTCCGCAATCCCTTCTCCCCTTTACAGAGGGGGCTGGGGGTTGTCTTTAATCGCTCTACAATCTCCTTGTACCGCTCGGGTTGGAGTGGGGCGATGCCTTGGGCTTTTTTCCATTCGCCGATGCGGCGGCTCACGTCCATTCGTGCGGCTATCGTCTCCCATAACTGCTCGTCCAGCTCGTCTATCTCCGCACGAAGCCAGTTCAACTCTATGTCCTTTCGGATACACTCCGCTACACTCCGATACACTCTGATACACTCCGCCAAATCGGAAGGCTTTATCTGCTGCTTGGCATCCGACAGCGCACATTCCGGGCGGTAATGTACTTCCACCATAGCGCCGTCCAGTCCAAGTTCGGGAATCTTCTTCATCAGTTCCGGCACGCTCTCTGCTTTGCCGCTCAGGTGGCTCGGGTCAAGAAGCATCGGGATGTCAGGACGTTCCTGACGTACCTTGTGCGCCATTGCCCAGCACGGCTGGTGGTTGCAGCCACGGTGGATAACCGCCACGGGCACGCCTGTCTTCTCTAACCGTTCGATGTTGCCCAACCATAACCCCGCATCCGCATTCACCGGGTTCTTGATGAAGATGCCCTTTGTCTTTGAGCAGCCCTCGGCTATCGTCTCCACCGCTATCGGGTTGGCACTCGTCCGGGCGCCTATCCACAGGTAGTCGATACCTGCGGCTGTTGCCAGACGAACATGTTCGGCGGTCGCTACCTCGGTGGCTACAGGGACGCCTGATGCTTGCACTTCCTGCAGCCATGACAGCCCTTCCGCACCTGCGCCATGAAACGTGCCGGGACGCGTTCGGGGCTTCCATACGCCCGCGCGAAAAATAAACGGAATATCACCGCATGCCTCTTGTATCTGACGTGCGGTGACTACCACCTGCTCCCGGCTCTCCGCCGCGCAGGGACCTAAGATGAGAAATTTCTTAATATTAATTATTAATTGTTAATTATTAATTAATCAATACGTCAGCTGCAGCCGGAAAAGCATGGCTTCCGGGGTGAAATCGTCGTAGTAGAAATCCGAGATGGTCAGGAATACCTCCACAAACCCCACACCCACTGCATAGTCCAAGTGCTGCGAGTAGTTCACAGTGGACTCTACCTGTACCGTGTCGGTCATATAACTGCTCAGCGGAAGTGCCACTTGGTACGCGTCGGCGGTGCCGTAGTTGTACTCGCGGCTGATGCTCCATTGACCCAAGTTATACGCATCCTCGGTTATCTCCGGCACTTCGAAATGGTAGTAGAACTGTTTCGTCTCCCCGTCAAACTGCCAGTCTGCCTGTTGCACGGTCAGGTCGATGATGTCCGTGCCGGACTGCAGACGGAAAAGCATCGTCTCCGGGTTCTCCTGACCATACACATAGTCCGAGTTGGTAATCTGGATGTCCACATAACCCACACCAATCCGGAAATCAATGTGCTGGGTGTAATACACCACAGACGTACTTTCTGACGTAGCGCTTTTGTAGGTCGTCTCCGGCAGTGCCACCTGATAGACATTGCCATCCGTGGACCTGTATTCGCGGCTCACGCTCACCTCGCCGTAGTTATACACGTCGGAGCTTATCTCTGCCACGTTGAAATGGCAGTAGTACATCTTGGCGCTTTGGTCGAACTCCCATTGGTTGGCAAGCACCTCCAAGTCACGGGTCTTCTTCTTCAGTTTCGGCTCGTTGTTGCATGCCATGAAGCATAGACCTACTGCCGCCAGCACGCAGATAATAATCTTGTTTCTCATATCGTTTCTTTCTTGTTTTTCCAAATCGACTGCAAAGGTACTGCTTTTTTTTGACATATGCAAAAAAAAACGCCCCGAAGGACGTTTTTTTATTTACCATTTGGTCATTTACCATTTACAGGCTCTCTGGCCAGACGACGGAGTGCGAGGCGTCGCTGTAGTACTGCCATGCCTTGGCTGTGAGCCAGCCACGGAAGGTGTGGTACTTGAATCCGGCAGACTTTTTCGCCGTGTTGTACGCGGCTTGGTCCTGTGTCATGTTCATCAGGTCCTCTGCGCGCTCACGTGCGGCGATCAGGCAGGTGCGGAACTTCGTGTGTTGCGCCATCTCCTTTGATGTCGGAGGTGATTTCCGAGCATCACGGACTTGTGTGTACCGTCTGTCGCTGTCTTTGCGACGATTGTAGATAGTTCTGAACTTTCTACTTATTTTGCCCGATATGTAATCTATCGGGTCAAGAAAAACAGGTTTACCCATTGTTGTTTCCTCCTTCATTTGTGTTGTAGAACTTATGAATAGCATAGCTCAAAAGTGTTTTGTACTTCTTTTGTGCTTTCCATTCGGCTTTCAGAGTAGCTTTCTGTTCTGCATCCGCGAGAGCTGTTTTTGCCCGTGCAGCTGCGGCAACTAATTTTGTTTGCGCCGCTTGTTGCGCGGCAGAAGGCGGTTCGTTGGTAGCCGGGTGTTTGAGACGGACACCGATAGTTTGTTCATCGAACTTACGGATTTTGAAATAAATCTGATCCGTGCGAGCGTACTTGCCGTTGTTGGAATCGAACGGCGTAGCCATATTGATCTTAGACATGGCTGCAAGCCGGTTGTGTATATCCAGCCGGGAAGGGTTTTGGTTAAACAATAAATTAATTAAAGGAACGCGGTCGTACGCACTATGTACACTCGCACGTGTTGACCAGATGAATTCGTAAAGGTCAGGTTCTTCCAAACAAAAGAAGCAACCGAGACTTTCGAAATCGGTTGCAAAGGTAGTGGTTTTGGGTGGAATATGTGGTTAACTAACTGTTAAGGAGGGTTTACTTTTTTTGTGGCAATGGTTTACCATTTTTTTTGTCAGGGTTTAGTAGTGTTGCGATAATTTTAAGAAAAAAAACAAAGATAAACACTTTTGAAGGCTTTTGAGCTTCGCTCTCGCGTATTTTGCTGCTAAAAACTCCTTGTGTGCAAGCACCCAGATAGTTTTTACCATCAAACTCCGCAACTCTTCGAGTAAAAGCCTTCAAAAGAAATAAACCTAAAAAACATAACCGATGTTTACTTTCCCGGTTTAGTTAGTATTGAGGTAATCCTCTTTGGCTGTATCGTGCAGGTCATTAAAGACATTCATGTACGCATCCATAGCTTTCGCCTTGCCTATATGCTGAGCATATGCCGAGAAGTCGTCATTAAAGAACTTTCCGATAGTATTCATGAATGTTTTAATCCCTTTCGCAGTTGTGCCGTCGCTATTGACAAACATATTATTCTTAAACATGTAATACATCACTTTCATCACATCCACTTTACGTTTCGGAGCGACGGCATATGGAGAATTATCCGTAAGGTGGGTATCCGAGGTCTTGTAGTCAAGTTCTTTTACCGCTTGTTGAAAACGTTTGTTCTTCTCAATACATTCAAGGACTAATTTTTTACCATATTCGATTTCTTTGCGTACGAATTCATTGTTCAGCATAGCCATCATTTCCGGCAATGCATAATCCATCCAAAGGGGATTGCCACTCTTCAAATAGAAGGCAAGGAGGTACATGTATTCCCACATGAGTTCCGAATAATGCACCGTGGGTGTATAGTTGGCGACTGAATAGGCGTATTCCTTCCCGAACGAATGACGGACGTTATGTATATTGTGTATTAAGGCATTCGGGTAATCATCCTGACAGATGTTATTAAGGAAGACCAGAGCTTGTTCCATCGGCTTTTGTGTAACCCTGCAAACATGTTTGACATGTTGGAGCCTGTTAATGACAATATCAATGAAAAAGTCTTGTTCCCGTTTGTCCATTACGAATTGATTCATAGCTGCTGTTATTTCAAATTTGGTACAAAGGTAGTGATTTTTTTTGAGATATGCAAGAGTGAGGGGATTTTTTACGGGAAATCCGGATAATCCGGAGCGCTTTGCTCATCCGTAAGCTCGCCGAAACAGCGGCGAGGTCTGGACGGCTGTTGTTGCTCGCGGTACTACCCGCGAGAGCAGGACCGGTGGGGAGGAGATGCCCGCATTTAATGCGGGGGCAAGGGGCGAGACGGGCACTCGGCACAGGACACACCGCAAAGGAGGAGTACAGGGAGGCGCAATGGGTAAAGGGCGGGCAATGGGTAAAGGGCGGGCAATGGGTAAAGGGCGGGCAATGGCATTGCCCTGAAACTACCAAGAATCTATAGCGGGATAACATCCCGCAGAATGGACATAGACAGGGGCGGCTGTAATCTATAGCGGGATAGCATCCCGCACAATAGACATAGACGGAGGCGGCTACAGCGGTGTCAGGAGTCGATCTCACGCATGAGGCGGGCGGTTTCGATAAGGATGGCGATGATGCGGCGGTAATGGGTGATGTCGTCATAAGAGAGGGTGCGTCCAAGGCGGTCTTTGAGCCATTTCCGGGCGGGCTGGTAACCGCCGATATAGAAATCCCAAGCTTCACGGGGGACGTTGGCGAAGTACTGGGTGGCATTGATGCGGACGATGCCAGAACCCGCATTCAATGCGGGGCTAATGGACGGAGAGTCGGCAGAGCCGATGCCCACATTCAATGTGGGCGCAAGGGACGAAGGAGCCGCCGCGCTAACGCACGGCGCACCTGACAAAGATGGGCTCGCCGAAACAGCGGCGAGGTCTGGACGGTAGGAAAACTCCGCTTTCTCGACCAGCATGGAGCCGGGTTCGGGGAAGGTGACATGGAGGTCCGGCACAGAGCGCATCAAATGGAGCTCACGGAGTTGGTGACCATAGAAGCGGAAATGGTCAAAGGCAGCATCGTCTTTTGGGTATGGGATACGCGGGAAGTCCACCTTGAGGAACTCCTTATATTTAGCACGGTACGCAGGCGAATGGAGAACACCATAGATATAATCGAAGATGTCTTCCGGGGTGGTGTTTTTGCGAACGGTGGTGTTGATCTTTGCCCAGATATGCTCGTCCAGATTCGGACGGCGAGATGTGTCTATAGAGCCGGGTTCGGGATAGAGGTAGAGGGGGAAGACGTAATTTCCTTCCCTAGTCTGCATTGAGACAGCATTCATATCAGATACATAACTTGACACAACAATATGCTGAAAATCAAATGAACTTTGCTGTCTTGATAGAAGAAAAGAAATATTTTGATGAAATGTATGTCGAAGAAGATTATAAAACGAACGCTTAATTAAATCTTTGTCATAGTAGATATATCGAATGTCAAATATCCGATAGTAATAAGGAACTATGTTTTGTGGTGAGAATATAGAGTTCTCCATTCTTTTTAATAATGGATAACTACTCGAATCCACTACTTTATATTTTTGAATAAATTGAGGAGTTAAATTTCCAGACAATAATGTGTGGACTCTATCTCCCAACGCTTCCTTATCCATGTCTACAAATATATCATCTCTACCGGATTGTACACCACTAACGTTTTTCATTAATTCTGCCACACTAAATCCTTTCTCGTATTCTTTCTGAATACTAAAATCTTTAGGAACGAAGAAGAAGGAAGGAGTTTGCGGATTTAGAAATTGCCAATCAACAGAGGCTAAGTTATGTGTATGCAAGAAGTCGTACTTGGTTTCACGTGTGCCGTAGAGGTCAAAATGGCGTACTTCGGCTGGGGATTTGCTTTTGGCGGATTTCTTGATGAAGATATTGATGCTGACACCCTGCATGATGTCGAAGACATTCTCGTCCTTACTGCCATCTGGAGCGGTTTCTTTCTTGCGGGTGTTGCCGTGCAGGTCGAGGATGTAGATTTTGTCAAAGACACGGAGTAGTTCGCTGCGCATCTGGCGGTGGATGAGACCGTCAATGAAACTGTTGTTGCATATATAGGCAAGAACGCCCTCGCCGTTGCGTTCCACATAATATTGCGCCAAGCGGATGAATTTGATATAATCATCCGAGAGAGGCTGGATATTCCGTTCGTTGAGGTTCTTTTTGTAATCGTCAAGGAGGTGGTTTATCCAGTTGCCTTTGTTGTTGCTACTAATTGAATACGGCGGATTGCCCATGACAATCATGATGGGTGCTTCTTTTTTGATGATGGAGGCGGCATTGGCTTCTTGCGCGAGGTAACTGCCGAAAAGCGTGCCGGCATCGATATTGGCTTCTTCAAGTGAGTTGGTCAGGAAGACTCGCAGTCGGTCTTGCGCAGGAATACCGATCTCCATATCCAGTTTGAGGTGTGCGATAGTATAAGGCGCCATCATGAGTTCAAAGCCATGCAGGCGGGGCAACAAGTGTTCGGGTACATAGCTCTTCCAAGCGCCCATCTGTCCGTCCAAGTCGCGTTTGATTTGCCGTACTGTCTCGGTCAAGAATGTACCAGTACCGGTAGCGGGGTCGAGTACTTGCACACGCGGATGTCCGTTCAGACGTGCGGTGTCTGCCAATCCCATCGGGATATTGAATTCCGTGCGGAGGATGTGATCTACTGCGCGGACGATAAACTCCACCACCGGTTGAGGAGTATAATAGACACCGCATTGTTTCTTGGCGGCCGGGTCGTATTGGAAGAGGAAGTCCTCGTAGAAATGCAACATCGGGTCGGTCTGCTGAGTGCTTTTGCCGAATCCCTGCATGACACGCTCCATGTCCGTAGCGGCAAAAGCAGAAACGAGGTCGTCCACAATCCACGCAATACGTTCGTCAAGGTCGTAGCCTGCTATCTGTTGGAAGATTTTACGTAGGAAGGGGTTGGTTTTGGGTATGAGGTTGGCTGCTTCCGCCCGTGAGAAGTCGTTTGGAGAGTCGTCGTGCAGTCTTGCGGCGAACATGCCATAAGCGATGGTCTGCGCATAGATGTCGGCAAAGGTCTTGGGAGTGATGTCATGGATGAGTACTTGTTGGAACGCCTGCATGTACCCGCGTAGCTCGGTCTGGGAGTCTCCGTCTTGGATGAGTGCCTGCTCGATGATGTCACGGAGGAGACGCGCCTTGCCTGCCATCAGTTGCGCCAGTTTGGAAGCAGACGTGATACGCTGCGGACGTGCTGAGCGTATATGCTCCATGAGCGAGATGAAGCGGTCAGCATCCGAGAGGCGGATCTTGTTGCCCTGAATCTCTGCCAGCCGGACCGACTGCTGCCACTCGCCGTGTTCGTAGAGGTGGAAATCCAGATAATCGGTAAAGATGATAGTGTCCAGCGAAGCCTTGTAGCGGTCGAACTGCTCTTTGTTCTTTTTGCGCCCGTCGAGATCGCCGTCTTCGAGGTCTTTGGCTTCGATATAAGCAATGGGCAGTTGCTTGCAGAGGAGCGTGAGGTCGGGTGCTCCGCAGTCGATATGGCTTTGTTCGTTGATGACGGTGCAGGCGGTGCAAGAGTGCAGCAGGCGTTGCAGGGCAGGACGAAAAGAGTGCTCGGTGGTGAGACCGGTTTGGTACAAGAGACTGATCTCCTTGATATAGAGGGAGATAAATTCGTTCATGGCAGCGTTTGTTTATGTTTGCTACCTCTCCTTCTGCCGACCACCAGCCTACAAAAATACGGGCAATTACTTGCTCGTATTGAGGCTGTGGTAGGTGCCTATAGATAACACAAGTAACGCCCGTAAAGCGGGCATTCACTATTGTTGTTATCTATTACTTGAAACTACCACATTCCAATACGAATAGACAAATAGCAAACGCTAATTAATACATATGTCGTTGCGATGCGCAATCGCCTATGTATGGCCGATAGCGACATTGCGAGTGCAAAGGTACTGCTTTTTTTCGAGATATGCAAGAGGGAGGTGGATTTTTTATGGAAAATCCGGATAATCCGGAGCGCTTCGCTCATCCGGGAGCTCGCCGAAACAGCGGCGAGGTCTGGACGGCTGTTGTTGCTCGCGGTACTACCCGCGAGAGCAGAACCGACGAGAGGGGATGCCCGCGCTCAAAAAGCGCGAGCACGGGACCGGTGGGTAGGGGAAACCCGCATTTAATGCGGGGGCAAGGGACGAAGAAAAGACATCCGGCATGGCATGCCGGAGAATAAAAACGGATGCGGGCGGAAAAGAAGAAAGAGCACGGGGCTAAAGACCCGCGAACAGGACGAAGAAAAGACATCCGGCATGGCATGCCGGAGAA
>JAFSLP010000075.1 GCA_017448345.1 Paludibacteraceae bacterium
ACAACGCTCCTGCCAACCCTCTGGGCACCGTCGGAATGTGTCATGAAGGCGGACCTCGTCACTCCTGCAGAGCCTGTTTCTATCTCTGCCAAATCGACCGCCAACCACCGGCTGCTCTACTCCGACTGGCAGGGCGGTGACATGACCATCGAATGGAAATGCCAGACAGGCGCCTGTCCGTTCTATGTCGGCGACAGCTGTATCCGTGCCACGGAGGAAGACCCGCATGTCTTCTATAACGACCGTATAGGCAAGAACAACACCATCACTATCCCTGCTGCCGACATCACCTCTTGGGCAAGCCATGTGGACGGAGACGGTTACCTCTATATGGTCTTCAACCCCAATAACAAAGGCACGATTACCATCACTACCACCGCCCCTGAGGAGACCGACCCGCCCATCGTAGAGCCGGACATCCCGCATGCCACTGTTCATGTCTCCTGCGTGGACGGCGACCCGCATACGCTCCTCGTCACCGTCTCCGTGCCGCAGCATATAACGGTTACGGGAGAGAACTTCTCGGAGGCTTGGGAAGCCACGGTGGATGCTCCTCATACGCTCAATCTGCCCGCCGGACAGTACAGCCTCAAAGGTGCCCGCGAAGAGATAATCCTCCTCGTGCCATAAGACACTGCCTAGCGAGATATTAATTGTTAATTTTTAATTATTTCCTGACTCCATGGTGATACCCTCCTCCTGAAATACTATTGCGTTACCATTACGTTACCACTACGCAGGGTGCTTGGTGAATTGGTCCTTTTTCGAAAAAAACATATAAAACCCCTTCGTTGTTCGCAGTCCTTCGGACTAACGTATGTTTTGCTGTTCGCGTGTCTTGGTATGCAAGCCTCCCAGCCACGCAACCATCCAAACATACACCTCTACGAGCTTGCAAACAACAAAGGCAATAAACCCACAAAACAATTATCAATAAGTCAAAAATTATCAAAAATTAAGGAAAATTATTTATAAGGTCAACCAACCATAGATTGTTCGAGCAAAGCGAGATAAGAATTAAGACCATTAAAGACAATTATTCTACTATCCACAGATTGAGCAGATTAACCAGATTCGCTAAAGAAATTGTTGGTAATTGTCTTTAATTGTTGACAGAAAGGAAAATCTGTTTAATCCGGTAAATCTGTGGACATAATAATTTTTGGATAATTTTTGATAATTTTGGACCGAAAAAGAAAAGTACAGCGAGGGTACGGTGACGTACGCAGTGCGAATGAGATGCGTTCCCGGCGGGATGGAAGGGGAATGGGCGGGGATAATAGCACTAAAGCACTTTGCACTAAAAAAAACGACCTTTACGGGTCGTTTTTTACGCTTTTATGCTAATTTTAAATTATTAATTTTGAATTTTGAAATTTTTGTTGTACCTTTGCAGCCGGTTATGAAAGCTATCTCTTTACATAGTGTCGTGCCCGTGCGGTCGGAGGCGCGAGAGAGTGCCGAACAATGCACCCAGATGCTCTTCGGCGAGTTGTGTACCATACTGGATTCCCAGCCCTCGGAGATCAACCCTCAGCTGCCGCAATGGTACCGCATCCGACTGGATACGGACGGGCAGGAAGGATGGGCGGATGCGAAGATGATTAGTCCGATGAAATCGGAGGAATATGCATCTTACAGCGCTGATTATGCTCATGCTGCCGTCGTCGTGATGCCCATGGCTTATGCTGTCAGTGAGAACAACGGACAGACCATCCCGCTTACTGCCGGAACAAGGCTCACAAAGTACGATGAAACCGGACGTTTTGAGGTGTTAGGCGTAGGTTTTCGTATCGACCCTTCCATGGTGGCACGGCATCCTCTTGAACTGAATCCGCAGAACCTCCTTCAGGCGGTGCGTTTCTTCCTTAACGTGCCCTATCTGTGGGGAGGGAAGAACGCTATGGGACTTGACTGCTCCGGTTTTACACAGGTGGTGATGAGTCTCTTCGGCAGACAGCTGTTACGCAACGCCTCCGAGCAGGTGACGCAAGGGCAGCCGGTCCCTGACCTGCAGCATGCACAGGCCGGCGACCTCGTCTTCTTTGACCATAACGACGGGCGGATTAGTCATGTAGGGATTATTCTCCATACGGCTTCTGCCGATTTATCCATTATCCACTGTTCGGGACGCGTGAAGGTGGAGAGGCTCGATGAAACCGGCATTTTTTCGGTGGAGCGGGCAGACAAAGACCACCCGGAGGGGCTCTATACCCACCATCTGGTGGCTATCCGCCGTATGTAAAGAACACCGCCTGATGGTCTGAAAATCACCTCACGGCTATAACCGTACGGACATAAAAAAAGAACTGCGCGTGCAGTTCTTTTTGTTTGCATCAGAGTCTTGTACCGCGAGTGGGACTCGAACCCACACGGGCGAAATGCCCAGAAGATTTTAAGTCTGCCTTGTCTACCGATTCCAACATCGCGGCGTGCACGGACATCTCCATGCTGATAGCACTCTTTTTTGCAAACCGGCGGCAAAATTACTGCTTTTTTTTGATATATGCAAATTTTTGGGCAAAAAAAATGCGCTTTTCGTCGCGTGTGCTTGCACATGTGCGAAAAAAATAGTACCTTTGCACGCTAAATGACTTTTTATTTGAAAAATGGCAAATAAACGCAAAATAATCAATGACCCTGTTTTCGGATTCCTCTCTATTCCGAACGAACTGATTTTCGATGTGCTGCAGCACCCCTATGTGCAGCGCTTGAACCGTATCCGCCAGTTGGGGCTCTCCTATCTCGTCTATCCCGGAGCCATGCACAGCCGTTTCGGGCATTCCATCGGTGCTATGCACCTGATGCAGGAAGCTGTCAATTCTCTGCGGATGAAAGGGATAGAGATTACTGAGGAGGAGTCCACGGCTGCGCAGATAGCTATCTTGCTCCATGATATCGGCCACGGTCCTTTCTCCCATGTGCTGGAGCATACGCTCGTGGACGGCGTGACGCATGAGGACATCTCGCTGCTGATGATGGAGCGGATTAACGAGGACCTGTCCCATGCACAAAGGACGGATGTACGATGTACGAAGGAGTCCAAACCGCTTGACATGGCGATTGCTATCTTCAAGAACGAATACTCCAAACATTTCCTGCACCAGCTCATCTCCAGCCAGTTGGATGTGGACCGCATGGACTACCTCTGCCGCGACTCGTTCTTCACGGGCGTGCAGGAGGGGCGCGTGGCGAGCGAACGCCTGCTGAAGATGCTCGACGTACGCGAGGACAGGCTGGTCGTGCAGCTCAAGGGAATCTATTCCGTGGAGAAGTTCCTCGTTGCACGGAGGCTGATGTATTGGCAGGTATATCTGCACAAGACCTCCGTGGCTGCCGAGCAGCACCTGATTAAGATTCTGAGCCGTGCCAAAGAACTGGCAGCGGAGGGACGTCCGCTCTTCTGCTCTCCGGCGCTGCATTATTTCCTCTATAACCATGTCTCTTTTGCCGATTTCAACGTGCGTAGCGAGGCGTTGGACCGCTATGCGCTCTTGGATGACACCGATGTACTGTCCGCTATCAAAGCGTGGATATCCGGTGATGACAAAGTGCTCTCTCTCCTCAGCAGCAGTTTCATCAACCGCAGGCTCTTCAGGGGAGAACTGCTGTCAGAACCGCTGACGGAGAGTGAGAAATCAGCGCTTGACAGGCTCTATGCCGACGCCCTCGGTGTGAGTGAGAGCGAGGCACGCTATTGCTGGAGCGAACATATCTCCACCAGCAACACATACTCGGAAAAGGCTGATTCCATCGATATATTGTACTCTGACGGCACCGTGCATGACATCGCGGAAGCCAGCGAGATACTCGACCTCAAAGCCCTCACGCGTAAGCCGATAAAGAGATACCTCTTCAAATATAGAATCTGACCATATACGCACAATCGTCAATAAATCGTACATCGTAAATCGTCAAATCGTAAATAAAACTCATGTTGGAATTCAGTGCTCAACAAATAGCTGCATTATTAGGCGGAAAGCTGTGCGGCAATGCGGATGCGAAAGTGTCCGACGTAGCTCCGATAGAATCGGCGCAACCGCATCATCTCTCGTTTGTGACAGACGAAAAATATCTGCCGTTTCTCCAAGAAACGAAAGCAGGCATCGTACTTGTGACTGCATCTCTGCTTTCGACTTTCTACTTTGAGCGCAGCGGTCTTTCTACTACCCTCATCTTGGTGGAGAATGCCCGTGCTGCCATGGGGCAGTTGCTGCAACTGGTCGCCAAGGCGATGAATCCGCGCAAAAAAGGCATTGAGCAGCCTGTTTTTGTCAGCGATGGTGTCACTCTTCCGGAGGATGCCTATGTGGGTGCCTTTGCCTATATAGGACGCAATGTCCGTCTGGGAGCCGGCGTGCAGATTTATCCGCACGTGTATATAGGAGATAATGTCACTATCGGCGATAACACCGTCCTTTACGACGGGGTCAAGGTGTATTATAACTGTGTTGTCGGAGCCGGTTGCATCCTGCATGCAGGAGTGGTTATCGGTGCCGATGGATTCGGCTTTGAGCCCGATGAAATGGGCATAAATCGCAAGATTCCGCAGATTGGCAATGTGATTATCGAAGATGACGTTGAAATCGGCGCAAACAGTACGGTGGACAGGGCGATGATGGGTTCTACCATCGTCCGCAGGAATGCGAAGATTGACAACCTCGTGCAGGTTGCGCATAACGTAGAGGTCGGAGAATCGACTTTCCTTTGCTCGCAGGTGGGCATTGCCGGCAGTTCCAAGATTGGCAAACACTGCGTGCTGGCGGGGCAGGTCGGCGTGGCTGGACATATCGAGATTGCTGACCAATGTGTCTTCGGGGCGCAGTCGGGGGTCCCGAACTCGGTACGCAAGCCCGGTACATATATGGGCTATCCGGCTATTGACGCTTCCGTTTGGCGCCGTGCCGTCGTCCGGTTCAAGCAAAGCGGTCAACACTGAAAAAAGCGGTCAACACTGAAAAAAAGATATTAATTATTAATTGTTAATTATTAATTACTTTGAAGCAGCATACACTAAAAGAATCGTTTACGCTCAGTTCCGTTGGTCTCCATACGGGGCTTTTTGTCACGGCTACTTTCCTGCCGGCACCTGCCGATACGGGTATATGTCTCCGCCGTGTGGACCTGCCTAACCGCCCCTGTCATCGGGCGCTGGCGGACTATGTCTCCGCTACGGAGAGGGGGACGGTCCTCGAGCACGGCAAATGGAAAATCAGTACCGTAGAGCACGCACTCAGTGCACTCTACGCCATCGGAGTGGATAACTGTATCATCGAGGTTGACGGTCCCGAGATGCCTATTCTGGACGGCTCCGCACGTCTCTTCGTCAGGGAGATTCAACGTGTCGGACGGCTGGAGCAGGAGGCGGAGCAGCAGGTCTTTGTGGTGAGAGAACCGATAGAATATATCTCTGAGCACGGTAACCGCCTGCGTATCGAGCCCTGCGACCATTACGAGGTGGACGTCACCATCGCCTTCAATTCCAACATCCTCCGTGAGCAGCACGCCACGCTGTGCAACCTTGCCGACTATCCCAAAGAGGTGGCTTCTGCGCGGACGTTCTGTTTCGTCAGGGAGATTGAACCGCTTCTGAGGGTGGGGCTGATTAAAGGAGGAGACCTCAAGAATGCGCTGGTCATCTATGAGACCGAGATGTCGCAGGAAGGTATGGACTATTTCTGCGACAAACTGGGGCAGCCGCATATGGATGCCACCAAACTGGGATACCTCTCTCCCCTTAACTATCTCAACGAACCCGCAAGGCATAAACTGCTCGATGTCATCGGGGATATTTCCCTCTTGGGAATGCGTCTGCAGGGGCGGATTATAGCGGTGAAACCGGGGCATACCTTCAACACGCAGTGTGTCCGCCGCCTTAGAAACAGGATACTCTCCGAATGAGAAAATAACGGAATGACCAAATGAGAAAATAAATATCAAAATGGTAAATAAAATCAGCCCATTGGCTTACGTGAGCCCGAAAGCTCAAATCGGCAGGAATGTAACCATCGATGCCTTCGCCTATATCGACGATAATGTCATCCTCGGTGATAACTGCCATGTCTTCCCTTCTGCGGTCATCGGTGCCGTGCCGCAGGACCTCAAATATCAGGGAGAGGAGACCTACACTGTTATCGGCGACAACTGTGTTCTCCGCGAGTTTGTCACCATTCATCGCGGTACGGCTTCCAAAGGCAGAACAGTCGTCGGTTCCAACAACCTCATCATGGCGTACTGCCATGTGGCGCATGACTGTATCCTGCATGATAACATCATCATGTCCAATGCTACCCAGTTAGCCGGAGAAGTGGAGGTCGATGATTTCGCCATTATTGGCGGCGGGTCGCTGGTACACCAGTTCACACATATCGGCTCGCATTGCATGATTCAGGGCGGTTCGAAGGTCAATAAGGACATCCCGCCGTATGCCATCGCCGCACGCGAACCCATCGCTTTCTGCGGTATCAATTCCGTGGGACTGAACCGCAGAGGTTTCACACCGCAGCAGATTCATACCATTCAGGAGGTCTATCGCCTGATTTATAACTCCGGCTTGAATACCACACAGGCTTTGGAACGTATAACGGCAGAAATACCCGATTCCATCGAGAGAAATACGATACTGGAGTTCATACGCAGTTCTGCGAGGGGAATCATTAGAGCATAATGGAAACGCCGTGACAAAATCGGGACTAACCTAGGTGATACCTGCGTGATACCTAGGTGATACCTAGGTTACATATTTGACAATTAGCAATTCTTGACATAACGATACAATGGCAAAGTTTAGTCTCACAGCAATCTTTGAACGACTGACCGGTAAACTCAACCGGAAGGATAAAGTCATCTTCCGCTCTACGCGAAGGTATGATGCGCAAGGGCGCGTCGTCTTGGATGGGAAACATGCGTATGCGGTAAAGGACAAACGTAACTTTAAGAAAAAACCGCCGCGCGGAGCGGAGAAACAGAATATGGACCTCATGGTGGAGGCGCAGAGGCTGACGAAACAATACCTCTCCTCCGATTCCGTGGACCTGACGGAACTCCGTACACGTTTTGACCGGCAACTGGCTACGGGAAAACCGGACAAGGAAGCACCCGTCCTCAAAAAAACAGGCAGGCAGAAGGTCTATTCCCAGTTCGACCGCTTTGTCTTTGCGCTCATTTACAACCGCCTCCGCGCGCAATCCAAGGAACAATAAATCACTTATATAATATGGAAAACGAAAAAAAACAGACTGAAGAAAGAAGTCTCAATTTCATTGAGCAGATTGTAGAGAAAGACCTCGCTGAGGGAGTGAACAACGGACGCATCCAGACCCGTTTTCCGCCGGAGCCGAACGGATACCTCCATATCGGACACGTCAAAGCCATCTGCATGGACTTCGGTATCGCCGAGAAATACAACGGCGTTTGCAACCTGCGCTTTGATGATACCAACCCCGTCAAGGAGGACACGGAGTACGTAGAGACTATCGAACGCGACATCCGGTGGCTCGGTTTCAAATGGGGCAGGATTTTCTACGCCTCCGACTATTTCGAGCAGCTGTACGACCTCGCTATCCGTTTCATCAAGGAGGGAAAAGCCTATGTCGATGAGCAGACTGCCGAGCAGATAGCCGAGCAGAAAGGTACCCCTACCGAGCCCGGAGTGGCTTCCCCCTTCCGCGACAGACCGGTTGAGGAGAACCTGCGTCTCTTCGAAGCCATGCAGAGGGGAGAGATTGAGGAAGGAAAGAT
This sequence comes from Paludibacteraceae bacterium, assembly GCA_017448345.1. GTDB lineage: Bacteria > Bacteroidota > Bacteroidia > Bacteroidales > Paludibacteraceae > Colicola. The sequence goes on from JAFSLP010000075.1 coordinate 7,741, forward strand.
GGTGCTCCGTGCCAAGATTGACATGGCGAACCCGAACATGCACTTCCGCGACCCGATTATCTACCGCATCATCACTTCGCATCCCCATCATCGCACAGGACACCGCTGGAATGTCTATCCGATGTACGACTTTGCACACGGTCAATCCGACTATTTTGAGGGTGTGACACACTCCATCTGCACGCTGGAGTTTGAGGTGCACCGTCCGTTGTACGACTGGTTTATTGACCAGTTCAGCGGCAAGAATTTCTGCGGACTCTCGCCTTACGGACCGGATTACCGCCCCAAACAGCGTGAGTTCAACCGGCTGAACATCACTTATACCGTCATGTCCAAGCGCAAAATGCTCCAGCTTGTCAAAGAAGGGCTTGTCGCCGGGTGGGACGACCCCCGTATGCCGACTGTCTGCGGACTCCGCCGACGCGGATATACGCCTACTGCTATCCGCAGTTTTATGGACCGTATCGGCTACACCAAGGTGGAAGGTATGATAGACCAAGGCTTGCTTGAGCACACCGTCCGCGAGGACCTCAAAGAGAAGGCTCCGCGTGTGTGCGCCATCTTCGATCCCGTAAAGCTCGTCATCACCAACTATGAGGGAGAAGGAGAGACTATCATCGCCGAAAATATCGATGGAATCGGGCATTTAGGCACTCGCGAGATGCGCTTTGGACGAGAGCTCTGGATTGAGCGCGGCGATTTCTTGGAGGAAGCGGACAATAAGTTCTACCGCCTTTCACCGGGAGGACGCGAAGTGCGTCTCAAGAGCAGTTATATCATTCAGGCTACAGGCTGCGAGAAGGACGGAAACGGTAATATCACAACGGTATATGCGACATACGACCCTGCCTCCAAGTCCGGCACGGAAGGCGGCAACCGAAAGACGAAGGCTACCATCAACTGGGTGGAATGCAGCTCTGCACTGGACGCCGAGGTGCGTCTCTATGACCGTCTCTTCGCGGTGGAGAACCCCTCCGCCGAAGAAGGTGACTTCCGTGACCTCCTCAACCCCGACAGCCTGAAAGTGGTGACGGCAAAAGTAGAAGGCTCCCTCCGTAAGGAAATGAAGTCTTACAGCGACAGCGCTCTTACAGCAGAGCGGTCTAACAACGAAGTGGTCGATATGTCCCACTACCAGCTCCTTAAACAAGGCTATTTTGTAGTCGATCCGGACACCACTGCAGACCACCTCGTCCTCAACCGCACCTGCTCCCTCAAGGATAATTACTTGAAATAATCGTTGCCCTTTGACAAGCAGTATTCGTGCCTTTATGACTAAGTAGTAATTGTTTAACGTTTCGATGCCAATCGAAACCATTTTAACTATTTAACAACTTAACGTATTATGCGCACGCGCGTGTATAATAATAAGGAGCAGGTCTTCTGCGAATGGCGCAAACGATGGGTGCGGCTGACACCAGAGGAATGGGTACGCCAGCAATTGCTTCACCGTATGGTGGAGCAGTTGGGCTATCCCGCCTCGCTCATCGCGGTGGAGGTGGCTTTTCATCTGCCGCTCCTTGACGGAGCGGAGGAAGGCAGGTCGCTTCGCGCTGATGCGGTGGTCTATACACGGACCATGAAACCATCCATTCTCATTGAGTGCAAGGCGGAGACGGTGCCCCTGACCCAGAAGACGCTGGACCAAGCCCTTGTCTATAACCGCAGACTGCAGGTGCCCTATCTGATTCTGCACAATGGTCCGCAGACGGTTTTTGTGGACATTAGCGGCAATGAACCACGGTTTAGCGCCTCTATTCCGCCCTTTATGGCATAAAAAAGTGCAAGAAAGTAAATTTTTTGCCTAAAAATTTGTGTATGTCAAAAAAAAGCAGTACCTTTGCACCCGCTTTTGACCGGAAAGCCCCAACGGTACATTGTAAATGACCCAATGGTACTTTCTTTGGCGGGATAGCTCAGCTGGTTAGAGCGCATGATTCATAATCATGAGGTCCCCAGTTCAATCCTGGGTCCCGCTACGAAAGAAGCCCACTCGTATGAGCGGGCTTCTTTCGTTTGTTCCGGTCTTATCGGCATATCCTCGGTCCTCAGCCGACGGCGGAGCCGTTCTTGACGGGCGCGGAGACGGTGGTGACTACCAGTTTGCCGTCTGCATCAACGGCGGAGAGAATCATTCCCTGAGACTCAATGCCCATCATCTTGCGTGGCGGGAAATTGGCGATATACAGCACCTGTTTGCCTACCAGTACGGACGGGTCCGGATAGCTCTGTGCTATACCGGAGAGGATGGTGCGTCCGCCCATGCCGTCGTCCAGCTTGAACTGCAGCAGACGGTCGGATTTCTTCACGGGGGTACATTCCAAGACGGTAGCTACGCGGATGTCGGTTTTGTCGAATTCATCGATAGTGGTCGTCTCTTTCACAGGCTCAGGACGCCAGTTCTTGAGAGCCTCGGCTTTGGCGGCTTCCTCGTTCTCTTTCTTGATACGCTCCAGACGGTCAAGCTGTGCTTGGATGGCGGAGTCCTCTATCTTCTCGAAGAGCAGGCTGATTTCGCCCAGCGGTTGTCCTTCCGGCAGGAGGTCGATGCGACCGAGGTCCTCCCATCCCGTGCTCTCGTTCAGGCGGAGCATGGCTTTCAGTTTCTCTGACGAGAACGGCAGGAACGGCTCGAAGGCGATAGCGAGGTTGGCGGCTATCTGTAATGCCAGATGCAGCACGGTAGCCGTACGGGACATGTCGGTCTTGGCGAGTTTCCAAGGCTCGGTATCGGCGAGATACTTGTTCCCGATGCGGGCAAGGTTCATCGCCTCTTTCTGTGCGTCGCGGAAGCGGAAAGCCTCGAGCAGTTCTTCCAGCGTGGCTTTGACATTCTTGAAGTCCTCGATGGTGGCTTTGTCATAGTCGGTCAGTTCTCCGCAAGCGGGTACGCGTCCTTCGAAATACTTGCCCGTGAGCACGAGTGCGCGATTGATGAAATTGCCGTAGATGGCTACCAGCTCGTTGTTGTTGCGTGCCTGAAAATCCGCCCATGTGAAGTCGTTGTCTTTGGTCTCCGGGGCATTGGCGGTCAGCACATAGCGCAGCACATCCTGTTTGCCCGGGAAATCATCAAGGTATTCATTGAGCCAGACCGCCCAGTTGCGGCTGGTGGATATCTTGTCTCCCTCAAGGTTGAGGAACTCGTTGGACGGCACGTTGTCCGGCAGGTTGTATCCCTGCGCCTTGAGCATGGCGGGGAAGACGATACAGTGGAAGACGATGTTGTCTTTGCCGATGAAATGAATCATACGTGTGTCGTCTTGTTTCCACCATTTCTCCCATGGTCCGTATTTGTCCGGCTGCGCGTCGCACAGCTCTTTGGTGTTGGAGATATAACCGATAGGTGCGTCGAACCACACATAGAGCACTTTCCCTTCCGCTCCTTCCACAGGCACGGGGATACCCCAGTCGAGGTCGCGTGTCACGGCACGGGGTTTGAGCCCGCCGTCCAGCCAGCTCTTGCATTGCCCATATACGTTGGGACGCCATTCCTTATGGTTGTTGAGAATCCAGTCCTCCAGCCATGCCTGATACTTGTCCAGCGGCAGATACCAGTGTTTGGTGGCTTTCTTGGTCAGCGGGTTGCCCGTCTCGGCATTGTAGGGGTTGATCAACTCATCGGGCGAGAGAGTGGCTCCGCATTTCTCGCACTGGTCTCCATACGCACCCATCGAGTGGCAGCGGGGGCATTCGCCGCGTATGTTCCGGTCGGTGAGGAAATGACCGGTCTCAGGGTCGTAGAACTGCTCGGAAGTCTCTTCCTCGAACTGTCCGGCTTCGTACATAGCCCGGAAGTAGTCTGCCGCAAACTGATGATGAATGGCGGAAGTGGTGCGGGAATAGATGTCGAAACTGACCCCGAAGTCCGCAAACGAGCGTTTGATGAGTTCGTGATAACGGTCCACCACCTGCTGGGTAGTGATGCCCTCTTTGCGGGCACGGATGGTGACCGGAACGCCATGCTCGTCGCTGCCGCAGACGAAGAGAACTTCTTTTCCTTTCAAACGGAGATAGCGGGCGTAGATGTCCGCTGGTACATACACTCCTGCAAGGTGCCCGATATGCACCGGACCGTTGGCATAAGGAAGTGCTGCTGTAATTAAAGTGCGATTAAATGCCATATTTTGTGTAATTTTTATACAAAATTGATTATTTTCTTCAAAAATCTTGCGTATGTCAAAAAAAAGCAGTAACTTTGCCGCCGCGTTCCATAAAAGGACTCCATATAACGCTGTGTAAGTGTTCGTAGAGGCTGAACAGCGGTGTGCATTTCCGAAATCGGGTGCAAAGGTACTACAAAAAAATGAAAAATACAAATTATTCGTTGAAAAAACATTTAACATATTCTGTTTTGCTGCTGTTGGCGGTGCTTTCAGGTACAGTCAAGGCAGAGGATACACATTTCATAGGAGGTAGTATCAGTGTCGGCGAATGGTCGTTGCTGCCGTTCCAGAAAGGAGGGAATACGGGTAATGATGTCACTGATGAGACCACAATTCAGCCTATGCCTATGCCTGCTGCAACTCATGCTGCATCTGCCGAGCCGGTGAAATACAAACCGAGTGTGGGTGCTGCAGGGAGTCTGGTGTTCCAATACGAGTTGCAGTACAAGCCTCACTCTTACAGTCCCGTGACGCTTCTTTTTGATGCCGGATTAGGTGCTTCTGCCGGATGGACGAGTTATCAGCAGAGCACTAATATGCTGGATTCTATACCTACTCCGCAGACAGATAAATACGGTAATGAGTTCACATTCATGTATGCCGTGACGGGGCGCAGAGACCAATACCTGAATGTCGCATTGCAGATTCCGCTGATGATAGGTTTGCAATACAACCATTTCTACGGTTTGGCTGGTGTTAAGTTCTATTATAACCTGTTGACCAAGAACATATCGGAAGGTACATTGTCCACGTATGGCAAATATCCCGACCTTATCGGAAGCCCGGTAGGTTCAGGAGAATTGCATAATATGCCGGAATACCAGTACTTTGAAAACGTGGAGATGGATGCTTCGAGTGTTACAGGTTCGGCAGGAATAGATATTGACGCCAGTCTGGAATTGGGCTACCGCATCGGCGCATTGTCCCGTGAAACAGGTTTTGACGTGCCGAAACGCAAGACGGAGTACCGTATCGGTGTCTTTGCCGATTTCGGACTCTTCAACTGGAGCAAAGCAAACAGTGCTTCTACTGCTTCGGCAATTGTGGGTGCGAAAGATAAGACCTATGATGCAGATGCAGCGTTCAACCCCTATAAGCCTGACGGCTCTATCGGAGACAACCGCTCTATGGTGGAAGGGATACAATTGACGGATATCATGCAGACAAGCACGTTTGCTGACAAGTTCGTACACAGCCTGATGGTGGGTATCAAGTTCACTGTTCTCTTCGAACTGCCCAAGCCCGGTCAGTGTGTCATCTGCCGCGATTCCTATCAGTCAATCTATAAGTCAGGAGGCAGCCGAAAAGGAATGAAGTATGAGGAGGAATAATTCGTCTTCCTTCACCTCACGGATAGAATTGTCTTTGGCTACGGAAATCAATCCGGTCTCTTCGGACACCACGATACATGTGGCGTCCGTTTTTTCTGTCAGTCCGAGTGCAGCGCGGTGGCGGAGACCGTAATGCTGCGGGATAGTCTGGTCTTTGCTGACAGGCAGAATGCAGGCTGCTGCAAGCATCTTGCCGTTACGGATGACCAATGCGCCGTCATGCAGCGGTGTGTTCTTGAAGAAGATATTCTCAATCAGTCTGGCAGAGACGACTGCATCGAGCCGTTCGCCTGTATCCACAATCTCTTTAAGGCTGCTGTTGCCTGCCAGCACAATCAGCGCACCGGTCTTGGTGGAAGCCATATGGCGGCAGGCTTGTGTTATCTCCATGATTTGCTGGCGTGATTCCCCGTTGTCTTCCGGTCCGCGATGGCGGAACAGCTGCCATGAGGAGAAGCCGGCACCGATGCGGTAGAAAAACATACGTATCTCTTCCTGAAAGATGACGATGATGGCTATGGCGCCTACGGATATGATGCGGTCAAAGAGAGCGCCGGTGAGGTCCAGCTGGAATACATAGCTTACGAGGAACCATACAACGATAAACGCCAAGATACCCCAGAAGAGGTTGGCTGCACCTGTCTTACGCAGCAGGCGGTACATCTCATACAAAAGTCCTGCCACCAGCAGGATATCTATCAAATCCTTGAATCCGAATGAAAAAGCCAGAAAATGCATAATATCATTTACTATTTAGTCATTTACTATTTAGTCATTTACTATTTAGTCATTTACCATTTGTCATTTACCATTTGTCATTTGTTGTGCCATTAAGTTGCTGCCATAGCTGTATAGTCCGGCGTGTAGCTGCAATGTCATGCGTGCGGAGAATGGTAGCGCCATGCTCCAGAGCGTATAACTGCAGCGCCTGTGTGGCGGAGAGACAAGTCTTCGGAGTGAGTCCGAGGGGTTTATAGACCATTGATTTCCGGCTGATACCCACTAACAGGGGCTTGCTGTACTGTTTCAGTCTCTTCATTGTCCGGAGGCATTCATAATCCCTCTCAGAGCTTCCCAAGAAGCCGAATCCCGGGTCGAGAACATAGTCTATGCCGCCCATACAATTACTCTTCGCAGGCAAGTCATAGTCTCCTTTGATAGTCCAGACATACGGCACCTTCTTCTCGCGCACGAGGGCGTACATATCATCGCACCCGCCTGACACGTCATTGATAATCATAGGTCCGAAGAGGTCCAGTGCACGGCGGGCGATGGCGGGACGGAAGGTATCCAAGGAGAGTGAGGCGTCCGGCAATTCGCGTCTGAGGGCGGCGAATGCGGGTTCCAAGCGGAGCCACTCTTCCTCTTCGCTCACCGGCGTGCTATGCGGACGGGTGGAACAGGCACCTATATCAAGGATATCCGCCCCCTCATCGAGGGAGTGTTTCGCCCATGCCACGACCGATGCCGGATCTGCCAACCGAGAGGAGGCATAAAAACTATCCGGCGTGACGTTCCCTATCGCCATAATCTGCGCATTCACGATGCAAAGGTACTACAAATAATTGAAAAAAAGTGTAAATTTTCGTGTTTTTATGGGAAAAATGCACTTTTTTTTCATTTTTTGCCAAAAAGTTTAGTTTGTTTGAGAAAAAAATAGTATCTTTGCAGGCTGAAACATGTGTACGTGTGTCTGCGTGCCTGTACGCATGGTTAAAAAACAAGGATTAGAGAAATATTAAAACCAATATGATGTATATGAAAAACGTATGTAAGTATCTATTGATTGTTTCGGTAGTCATGGGTGCGGCATCCTGCCAGCAGCGTGAGCTCAACACCCGCGTGAGCAACACAACGGGTTGGAATTATTTCGACCAGAGAACTACCAATTTCCAAGCCAATGAGGGTGTAGGTAATGTAAACCCGGTAGGAATGGTTCCTATTCAGGGTGGTACGTTCACCGTAGGCGAGAAGGATGAGTTCCTGACAGCACCCCGCAACAACGAGACGCGTAGTCTGACTGTCAGTTCGTTCTACATGGACAAGTATGAGATTACGAACCTGAACTGGAACGAGTATCTGCACTGGCTGGAGTTTGTGTTCGGCGCAGTAGCTCCCGAGTTGGTTGACCAAGCCAAACCGGACCATACCGTATGGCGTGAAGACTTGGCGTACAACGACCCGTATGAGGACAACTATTTCGAGCACCCGGCTTTCTCTTTCTACCCGATAGTGGGTGTTACATGGGAGCAGGCGATGCAGTACTGCCAGTGGCGTACGGACCGTGTGAATGAGATGGCACTGATCAATGCCGGTGCTATGGTCGTTCCTCCGTTCGGCGATTTGCAACCCACAGACGACGAAGCATACAAGGACGAATGGGAACAACAGAACGGTTACGAGATGTATTCGTATGAGGAAGTCAGCCCCGAGGATCCCGAGCAGACCGTGACGATGTACCGTCCGCCGTTTGAGTGGATACGTGACAAGTTTGTGTTCAACACCGATAAATATCTGATGGATGAGAGTTATGTACCGGAGTACGGCCGCCGTCCGCTGCGTGACAGCTATGGCACGGAGCGCAAGGTGAATATCGCCGACGGTATTTTCGTGACCGGTTACCGTCTGCCGACAGAGGCTGAGTGGGAGTTTGCCGCTTATGCGCCAGTAGCCGGAGAGGACGGACTGACCATCGAGGGTAAGGTTTATCCGTGGAGCGGTTATCATCCCCGTGACATGTCGAAGAAGAACCTCGGTCAGATGAGCGCCAACTTTGTCCGTGGCAGAGGCGATATGATGGGTGTGAGCGGTGCGCTCAACGACCGCCGTGTAATCACCAATCCGGTGGATGAGTTTGCTCCGAATGATTTCGGTCTGTATAACATGGCAGGTAACGTAAACGAGTGGGTGATGGATGTATATCGCGAGACGACCTATCAGGAGACCAGCGAGTACAACTCCTACCGTGGTAATATCTACAGCCATCCGGTGCTGGACGAGAACGGCAAGTTCCAGATTGACAGCGTAGGCAGAGTGATGATTACGTGGGGCAAGGAAGATGATAAGCGTGACGTGATGGATGGTGATTTTGCCAGCCTGATAGACACCGACTATCCGCTGGACACCACCGGCATGGAGAATCTGGAGGCAGTCAAGTATGACCCGACGGATGTACTGGCACCGGAGATTACCAAGAAGACGCGTGTCTATAAGGGCGGTTCATGGGCTGACCGTATCTACTGGCTCAACCCCTCCAGCCGTCGTTATCTGGACCAAGACAAGGCTTCATCCAAGATTGGTTTCCGCTGCGCAATGTCCACATTGGGCGACCAGATACCCGGAACACCGGTAATACGTTAATTGAAAATTAAAAATCAAGAATTAATATTTTATGAATTTTCCTGAAAATATCAAGTACACGAGCGAACATGAGTGGATTCGCGTGGAGGGAGACGAGGCTTTTGTAGGAATCACCGATTATGCCCAGTCCGAGTTAGGCGAGATAGTCTTTGTGGATGTTCCCACAGAGGGCGAGACGGTAGGTCAGGGCGAGGTGTTCGGTTCTATCGAGGCAGTAAAGACGGTGAGCGACTTGAACATGCCGGTGACAGGCGAGGTGCTGGAGGTCAACGGCGCTCTGGATGCACAGCCGGAGCTGGTGAACAACGACCCGTACGGCGAGGGATGGATTATCCGTATTGCCGTGAAGGACGCCTCAGAGCTCGACAAACTGATGGACGCGAACGAATACGAGGCTTCGCTCTAAGGTACGGTCCGAAGGACACACATTATATAATAATACGCGCACACGCGCGTATTATTTTTTGTGCAGCTTCTGGATTATAACTTCGGGGAATAGAAGAAGTCGGTGAGCCATTGCGGCAGTTTGTTGGGACGCGGCTGCCGGAGTACTTGCTGCGGCAGTTCACCTGCGGCTTCCAAGGCGCGGTTTCGCCTCTCGTAGCCGGCACCGAAACGTACGCCGACGGAGAGTTGCACTTTCCAGTCCCAGTTAGAGAGGAAAATCCGGTTCTGGTTGGCAGTGATAGCGGAGCGGAAACGTATGTTCTCTCCGGTAGCCCACGCCGAGAGGTGTACCCAGCGGTTTATCTCCCAGCTGGCAGCGGCACGCACGTTACCCGTCACATGGACAGGGAACGAGGGGCGAAGGTTGTACATCGGCTCATCAGGCAGTCCTTCGGCGATGCTGTCCGGCAGGTAGAAAGAGACGAGATTGACGGTATAAGTGACCAGCATAGCCGCTGCCGAGGCGTGGAGAACCACTTTGCCGTGGTTGGGGGTGTAGTTGATGCCGTAGCCGATACCGACGGCTATCTGCCGTGTGCGTATGGCGGTCATGTCCGACATCAGCGTAGGCAGCAGCGGCAGTTGCATGTCGGGTATCTTCAGGGTATCGCTCAGAGATACTTGGCTGGACATGTATGACAGATGCAGGAGCAGCGAACCGGCGGTCTTCTTCTGGATATATGACTGTTTGACGGCGGCTTGATGGGAGTAATGCGCGGAGTTAAGGGCATACCACAGGTTTAGGTTGGCATTGGTGATGACGACGTTGTTTTTGGTCAGGTTGGGTATAGACCATTCTCCAGCAACGAGCGAGGTTTGGATGTTGGTGCTGGTATGGATGGAGAAATCCAAGCCCAAGGACTTGCTGCCGAGCGAGAAACTCAGGCGCTGTGCGTAGGCGTGAATGGCATCCCATGAATAGCCGAAACCGAACCCTCTGTATCCGGCATAAAAACCGAGGTCCACACTGGGCGTTGTCTTGTTGAAGAGGGTGACGTCACCGTTACCCACGACAGGTTCGGAGGGGGTGGAGCTGATGCGTGAGTTGACGCCAATCATGGCATTGGTGTATGCGAGCCGCCAGCTGTGTTCGGGCAGGTCGATATAATTGGTGTCAATACCTTGCCGTAGGAAACGGTCCACACGGTCGGACAGGCGGTAGAAGAAAAGCAGTCCTTTGGAGGTATTTCCGGCGGGTTTGGCGGGTTGGGGTGCTTGGACTGTCTGCGCAGCCACATCCGAAGTGTCTGTGCCCTCCGCTGTGTGCGCAGCTGCGCACACACTCACCAGCAGCGATAGTCCGAGGAACCGAAGCCGTTTGCCTGTTATCTGTACCTTGTAACCCATTTGGTATAAAATATGGTACAAAGGTACAATATTTTTCGGACATGTGCAAGTCAAATTCTGTATTTTGCAAAGTCAATATGGCAAATGTGGCGATTTTTCGTCATAAAGTGTTAATTATTGCACATAGATATGTTTTAAATATTGTAATTTTGTGCCCAAATTCTCTTTGCGTGCTGCGTACGTGCGTGTGATAGCGCAAGGTGCGCCTCGCAATCCAATCGGTTTTGCTGCGGCAGCCGAGCGGTATGAGAAAGAAGCAAAAGAGAAAAAGAAATAACCAGTGGTAAAGAAAAATGAGCAAAAACATAGATACATATAATCAAGCAAACGATTTTGCGCAAGTGCTGCAAATCATTGAGCAAAATCGCTCACAGGCTGTTCAGGCTGTAAATCATGCTTCTGTATTAACGGCTTGGCAGGTGGGAGCCTATGTGTCGGACAAGATAAAGAATGCAGCTTGGGGAAGCAAGGTTGTGCAGCAGTTGGCTGAATATATCCACACCCAAAACCCGTCATTGAAGGGATGGAGTAAGGTTACGATATATCGCATGGTTAACTTCTATGAGACCTATACATCAACGGCCTTCCATGCACTTATAGAAAGGCTCAAACTGAGCCAACAATTCATGTCGTCTTTATCGGCACAGATAGAGAGTGAGGAAATTGTGTCACCACAAATGACACAATTAGATGAAAAGCCGATAATGTCATTCGAAATGACACAAATGCCGTCATTGCTGATGAGGATTGGTTGGACGAACCACCAGATTATACTCCGTGGCTGTACAACTCCTGAGCAATATGTGTTTTATATCCTCTATGCAGAGTATGAAAAATTACAGAACAAAGAGTTAGAGCGCGCTATTAAGACAGATGCTTATTCACGGGTATTGTCGGACAAGAAGTATCAATCCCAGATGCTAAAAGCCACTTATCCGCAAGCGGAAGTGCTGCTGAAAGACCATGCGGTGTTGGATATGTTGGGGGTGCCTCGCAAGTACAAAGAGTCGAAACTGCGAAAAGGGATTGTAGAGCATATGAAGGACTTCATCTTAGAGATGGGGAAAGACTTTCTCTATATTGATCAGGAACATCAATTAGAGGTTGGTGGTCAGATTTTCCGATGTGACTTATTGTTTTATCATCGAGCGTTACAATGTTTGGTGGCCATAGAGTTGAAGACCACGAAGTTTGATCCGCGCGACTTAGGACAATTGGAGTTTTATTTGGAAGCACTGGACCAAACAGAGCGTCGCAGCAATGAGAATCCGAGTATAGGAATTTTGATGTGTAAGGACGCTAACCCGGAGGTTGTGCGTTATGCGCTTAATCGAAGTATGAGTCCGACTATGGTGTCGAAATATGAGGAACAACTGAAAGTCGGAAGTGTACTTCAACGAAGTTTAGAAGAGTTTGTAGGATTTATTGCAAACTAAAATAACTAACGAATAAACATAAAAACACATACTATTATGAAAAACTTTTTACTTAATCTTGCTAAAAACACAGCGAAGAGGCTCCAAAATGCAGGGGATGGGAAGTTTAGTGTTTAGAGAGAACCTTAACGAATGAAAAACAGCAAATAGAGAGATTCGAATGAGCAAAGAGATAGAGACATATAACCAAACGGAGCAGCAATTCATAGTCGAGATACGTAGGATTGTTGAAACAGCCCGTAAGAATGCTTATCATGCGATTAATATAATGCAAGTGGTTAGTAATTGGTTGGTAGGTAAGCGCATCGTGGAGCAAGAACAAGAGGGGAAGGTACGCGCCGATTACGGTAAGCATGTGATAGAGTTGGCATCGGCGGCTTTGACAGAAGAGTATGGTTCGGGCTATTCCGAAACTAATATACGAAACATGCGCAAATTCTACCTGACATTCAGCACTTTAGAGATTCAGCAGACAGTGCCTGCTGAATTGAGAAAGTTAGTAGAGCAAAATCAGCAGACAGCGTCTGCTAAATCAGCTGGATATACTATTCCTGTTTATCCGCAATTATCTTGGTCTCATTACGAGCGTTTAATGCGTGTGGTAGATGAGTCTGCGCGGCTGTGGTATTTGAAAGAGGCCGCACAGCAGATGTGGGCGGTGAGAACATTAGAGAGGAATATCAGCACGCAGTATTATGAACGATTGATGCTGAGCGAAGAGAAGGAGCCTGTTATAAGAGAGATGCAAGAGAAGACTCATTCGTTTCAGCAGGACAAAACGGCTTATATAAAGAATCCTGTTGTGGCAGAATTTCTCGGACTGCAACAATATCCTTCTTTGCAAGAATCGACGATAGAAGAAGCCATTATTACTAATATGCAAAAGTTTCTGATGGAGTTGGGAAAAGGCTATGCTTTTGTGGCGAGACAGCAGCATATTCGTACGGCAGAGAATGATTATTATATTGATTTGGTATTCTACAATTATATCTTGAAATGCTTTGTGCTTGTTGACTTAAAGGCGGATAGACTCAGTTATCAAGACGTGGGGCAAATGGATATGTATTTGCAGATGTTTGATGAAATGTGGAAACAACCGGAAGACAAGCCAACCATCGGAATTATTCTTTGTGCTGATACAGATGGAGATGTGGTTCGCTATTCTTCGCTATCAAAGAATGAGCAGTTGTATGCAACCAAATACAAATTATATCTTCCCACAGAAGAAGAGTTGCGTAGGGAGATTGAGCGTCAAAAAGAAATCTATCAGATACAACATGAATCCAAATAACACACAGAAATAGATAATAACATAAAAACACAATACCATTATGAAAAACTTTTTACTTAATCTTGCTAAAAACACAGCGAAGAGGCTCTTAAATACAGGGGGGGGTAATTCGCACAACCAAGTACCAAGTGACCAAGTGCCAATGGACAAGGTGCAAAGTGCAAAGGGACACGCGTTCCGTACGGGTCAAACGTATAGGGTTGCTATACCCTTGCTATACCTTTGGACTAAGAGTATAGGAACGCAAGAGGAATTACGGGGTAATAACGCGGTAACAACGCGCTTATCTCGCGCTAATAACGCGCTTTTGGACAGTAAATGGAAGTATGCGGGTATGGAGGTTGTCGCAATAATGCGACAAAAAAGAAAGATGTTACGAGAGGGGGGAGTTGTCGCAATAATGCGACAAAAAAGAAAGATGTTCCGTTATGCGGCGTGTGTGGTGATGATGCTTTTTGTCGGAATAGGTAATGTGTGGGGAACGGATATTGATGTGGCTCCAGGCACATGGTTTCCTGAAAATAAAACATCATTTCCATATGGACTTGTTACGATTTCTCACAGTAGTACTGCGGCGAGTAGCGGATCTAAAATATCAAGCAACGCAATTTCAACAGGAACGAATGGGGATGTTATTACTATTACCTTTACGGCTACGAAGTCGGATATGTATGTTAAAAGCGTAACATTCACTGATCTTTCCAGTGGTACGTTGTCATCAGACGATGGTACAATAACAGATAATGTTTTTACCGCAAGCAGCAATAAAAATAGTGTGAGTATAGTACTTACATCTAATTCAGGCAAAAAAGGTTCAGTAAAAGTATCAAATGTAAGAATTAATACAGGAACTAATACTGTAGAAAAAATTACATTTACTTCCGTATCGTCAGGAACTGTGAATTTTACATCTTCAGCTGGAACGTCCGCTCTGACATCAATAACATCTGATGGTTCGCCAAGCGTCTCATCTAACATATTAACTTGGCCGAATAGTAAGACCCTTGTATTTACTTCTAGTCGCAATATTCTTTATGCTGCGTTTTTAGTGAATGATGGTAAATCTTATACAGGATTCTCTGCATCTCCTGATACATATTCAAATTGCTCATGGAACGGAAGTAGTAAAACAGTAACTTTTACAAACGGAACGGGCGGAGGAAGAGTTATAAAAGAGGCTTATGTAATTGTAGAACCTGCTGCTGCGAAAGCCTATACTGTTACGGTAGAATCCAATAATGACTCATGGGGAACAGTTGCAGCAGGTGCATCGTCGTTGGATGCATCAGAAACGACAACTATTACAGCTACTCCGGCAAGCGGTTATCGTGTGGCCAGTTGGGCTGTCAGCGGAACAGGTGCAACCATAAGTCCGAGCGGAAGCAGTCATAGTACAACGACAACCCTGACTATGGGGTCTGCTAATGCAACGGTAACTTGTACATTTGAGGCAATTCCGACTCACAGCATTTCTTATACCAACTTAAAGGGTGCAGACAACTCCGCCAACCCGACGAGTTATACAGAAGGTGTTGGAGTGGCATCGTTTACCAAACTGCGCCATGTAGTGGGTTATGATTTCTCAAGCTGGTCGCCATCTTCTATTAGTTCGTCAGCCACAACCGACCAGACGATAGATGCTCAATGGACAGCTCGAGCAGCAGCTACAGGCACAGGTACATTGACATATGCGTTAGGATATTCAGACAATACCATAACTACTTCTTCTATCACCCGAACTAACGGTGCGCTCTATGACGCTACAGACCTTACATGGCCGAAAGGGGTTACGATTGATGACTCGGAAAGTTCTGAACGGTCCGGAAAAATAACAACAACATCAAGTTATGATTCCAGCAAATACCTTTCACTCACATTCAAAATTGCCGACGGCTATACGTTTACTCCTACAGAGGTTCAATTGAAAGCGGTAGCCGTTACGAACGATAAGACCATCCGTTTTGAATTCACAGATAACGCTGCGACACCCAACACTAAATACCTTGAGCAAACAAGAACTAATGGTAGCAGTGTGGGCACTTTGACATATGATTTCGATGCTTCAGACCCTGTGACACTAACAGGAACAGTGACTGTGAAGATATATGCATATGGTGCGACTAATTCTTGGCGTTTGGGTACGCCTATCACCATAACAGGAACGGTGGCGGAAGAAGTGGCTTCCGGTTGTTCGGATTGGGGATTGCATTATGGAACAGACGGCGAAGACGACTGGACAGAAGAATGTTTTACGCAAGTGGGTTCAACTCACGAATGGCAGATAACAAACTTCGTTATCCCGGAGAAGACATGGTGGTATGTAGATAACGCTGCGGGCAATGATGCAAAGAAAAACGGCGGGAGTTGGTCTAATCTGTATTTCGCTGCTTCGCAAGGAAATGGAGATCGTCCGATGGTGGGACAAGCCACGGGTGCAGTAGGTACAGTACGTATCTATGATGACAGTGGCTGGAATAACCGCTATGCGGGCTTTATTCCGAATGGCTATAAACTGAAGTTCGGTAGTACGGAATATGCAATGTCCGTAGAAGCCGGAAATGAATACCGTTCGGAAATAGTGGAATATAGCAGTTCTACGGCGAATAATAATGTCAGCGTAGGTATTGTAGATGCAAGCGGCGATTATGTGGCTACAGACAACTCCGAAGGGATGCAGCATATATTCCTGAATACCGGAGGAAGTAGTTTGTGGAGTACAGCATCTGCAAGTAATTTCGGAGTTTTCGATGTTACTCACAGCACATGGACATGTTTAATGGTCAAAGTTCCGGGCGAAGATTATTTGTATGAGGGATGGGTGCCGTCAAGTTGTGCGACAGTTAGTTTCCACCGTTTGGCAAGCAGCAGTTTGAAATGGAAAACAAACGATAGTGACGGTACAAATACCAATGTGTGGAACTCTACAGGTGATAAATCATTGGAGAGCAGTACAAATGTATTTACAATCGCCAACTGGAGCGAAGATAACGGTAATAGTGGTGGTTCTTGGTCTGCCTATGAGAAGAGTGGTAAGTTCCGCATGAACGCGGATTATACCGACAAGAACTGGTATGTGCGTTTTGTGCCTCACCACAAGCTGACATACAACGCCAACGGAGGAAGCGGAGCACCGGAGGCAAGCTATGCGTCTGTAGAAAGTGTTCCTTGCCAATGGACACTGTCCACCACTCAGCCGACGCGTGAGGGATATACATTTTTAGGTTGGAATACAAGTTCCTCTGCGACAGAGCCGGGTTCAGGAATGGCAGTTGCAAATCTCGGCACTCCCTTTGGGGCGTCCGACGATGTGACGTTATATGCGGTTTGGCAGATTAAGACCTATACAGTGACTTATAACGCCGGAACGGGAACTATTACCGGTTCGCACGCCGATGACACCAAGACTCACGGTGTGAATCTGACGCTGCCGGGTGTAACGTTTAGCAAGACTGGTTACACGCAGACCGGTTGGGCTACCACGGATGGCGGAAGCAAAGCATATGAGTTAGGCGGCTCTTATACCGCCAATGCGGCTGCGGACCTCTATCCTGTCTGGACAGCCAAGACGACGGCTATCACGCTGGACAAGAACGGCGGTGATACAGATGGTAGTGCAACGGCTACTTATGGCAGTAACTCGCTGACAAGTTTAACCCATGCGACGCGTACCGGTTATACCCAAAACGGCTATGAGACAAGCGACCATACGCTTATTATCAAAGCAGATGAAACTTTCGACGGCACGCGTGAAGGCTATACGTCCAGCAAGACATGGATAAACGAAAGTGCTGCTGTGACATTATATGCACGTTGGGAGGCGAACAAGTACAATGTGACGCATACCCTGAGCAATGTCAGTCGCTCCAGTGGCGGCGAGGCGGGAAGCAACAAAGCGACCTACGGGACGGCATACAGTGTTGTTTTTGCGGCAAGTTCGGGCTATACCTTGCCAGCGGCAGTGACGGTGACTGTTGGCGGAAGTGATATAACGGCTAACTGCACATGGAATCAAGGCACAGGTGCATTGACCATTCCGGCGGCATATGTGACAGGCGATATCGTAATTACCGTAACAGGCGTGGAAGTGACCTACACCGTGACCTATGAGTATAATGGTGCAGATGGCGGTACACGTCCTGTGAGCAACTCCGGCAATCCGTTGCCGAGTCCGACAAAGACCGGCTATACATTAGACGGATGGTACGCTTCCGACGGAACATTTGCCGGTGCAGGTGGTGCAACATCGTATGTTCCCGAGGATGATATCACGCTCTATGCACAGTGGCAGTCCACCTCTTGCGCAGGAGGTGGTGGCGGTGGAACAGCAATTTTCACATTCACAGTAAATGATAGTGGAGATGATTTAACGGTGGCACGTAGTGGAGGCTCACTTTCCCTCACAACAAGCAATGCCTTTTCAGAACTTACAGGTGGTACTGTTACTGCGGTAAATGCTAATACTAATTCAGGAGGACCGGATAAAATGGTAGGAAAAGATAATAGTGAAAGACATATTAGGTTTGCTGCAACTAGTTCGTATTTGACATTAACAATGAGTAATGACCTTGCGGAGGGAGATACAATTAAATTTACGGGAAATGGTTCTGCTCAGATATGCATTACAACTACCACGACATACTCAACTACAATAAGCACATCATCGAATAAATATACAATTCCGAAAAACAGTACTTTAATAGGAAAATCAACAATATATGTATGGCCGAGTTCCACCTCTACTAAGATTAAAACCTTATCTGTTAAGCGCGCTGGCGGCGGCACATGTTATTTTGTGACGTATAACGGTAACGGCGCAGATGGCGGGTACACGACGGACGAGACGGCACACGCCAACGGAAGCAATGTAACCGTTGCAAGCAACAGCTTTACCAAGACGGGCTATACCTTTACGGGCTGGAACACGGAGGATGACGGAAGCGGAACCGCTTATTCCGCAGGCGGAACTATCTCTGGCATTAGCAGCAATATGACCCTTTATGCGCAGTGGTCTGCAGAGGCGGCGGCGTTGATTACCAACACACTGGCTACGGGTAATGTAGCATGGTCTTCGTCTATTACGACGGCGGCTCCATTGGATATTACCAACTTGAGTGCTTTGGCAGCAACAGGTCTGACGATTAGCGGTAACGGAAACACCAGCAACGGCGGACAGACAGCCAAAGTGACAGGCACAGAGACCACTAAGAAGTTAGACGAATATTTGGAATTGAGTTTCCGTGTAGCTTGTGGCAAGAAACTAACAGTAACAGGTATCTCAATACCCGTTCAGCCTGTATCAAGCAACACGAATAATTTCGAAGCAGTACTGACTGATGGAACAAACACTATCACAGGCACCCTGACAAACAAAACCAATGGCACATTGAACAACATAGAGTTCGATTCTTACGGTTATGTACAAGGCACTGTGACGCTGCGGATTTATGCATGGGGATGGACAGACGGTTACCGTTTAGGTACCGCTGTAAAGATCTTCGGTACTATAGAGAACCAAGCTACACCGGCGGCGACGATCAGATGGACGACGCAGCCTGCGGGCGGTCTGTCGGGTACGAACCAGACAGTAGCGGCAGTCAGCTCGGACGGTTCGGCTGTGACGATAACCAGCAATAACACAAGCGTAGCGACGGTGGCGACAGTAGCCGGAGTGACGACGGTAAGTTATGTGGCGGCAGGCAGCACGTATCTGGTTGCCAGCGGCACAGACGCGTGCGGAAACGCGATGGTTGCTGTCAATTCGGATAACTTCACCGTCATCGGCGCGTATGACCTGACGTATGACAAGAACGGCGGAACGGGCACGATGACCGGCGAGACGGGCGTACACTATGCGACCGTCAAAGAGAACGGTTTCACAGCTCCGAGCGGCAAGGTGTTTGACAGCTGGAACACCGCAGCCGACGGTAGCGGCGACAGTTATATGCCGGACGACGAGATAGAGTTGTCCGCCAACACGACGCTGTATGCGCAATGGGGAACAACCCTGTCGGCGACATGGAGCGTGACGAAAGTAGATAGCAAACTCTATCGCGGCGGAGGCGGCTACAGCGTGACCGTCTATCTGGACCAAGCCGACTGGGATGCCAGCGGCGACAAGGAAGACTTGGAGCTGACGGCTACGGAAGGCGTGACGCTGAAGAATATCGTCAAGAGTATCAATGCTTCAGGCAAAGCGCAAGTGGCGGCGGACTTCGACATCACAACCGGCGTAGCAGCCGATGCCACAGAGATCACCTTCACGCTGAGCGTACCTGCCGCAGGCAGTTATGCAGCAGCAGAGTTGGAGAATCCGGTAGATTTGGATGAATGCGGAGGAGGAAGTGGAAGTGCAATATACAAATTCCAAGTAAAGACAGGTCTTGGTTCAAGTGCTACCAATATTAGTAGCAGTGTAAAAGCTGCAACTACGGATAACTATTTATCCGTTATAGAAGGGGGTACACTGGCGATGACATTGAGTGGTAATGGAAACATTCAGACGAACAAAGACTCAATGCTATGCCTGCATAGTACAAGCGGTTACTTAACTCCGACTTTGTCTGCGGGGACACTCCAGCGTGGTGATATCGTGATATATCGTTCATTGGACAATATCATTCATATGATGTGTGGCACTTCTTATAGCGCGCTGACAGATGTTATCCTACCTGCAGGCAACAAGATGGTTGCAGTAAACAATAGTATGCACGGTAGAAGTTCTGTGAACTTGACTAAAAATAGTTCGGATGCTAATATTAAGTATTTCGAAGTAATGCGTCCGTCCAGTGTATTGTTCTTTGCAGAGGTAAATAATGGAATCGGTACAAGCGATATCGGCTCTGGAACAGATGAGACAGCACTTACTGCAGGAGCCGTAGGAGAGGGAAATATCTTAAGTTATGTATCTGGTGGAACTCTATATACGAAAGCAAGCAGCGCAGGAAAAGTAAAGGGAGCCACCAATGAAATTCAGCTTACAGACGGGAGTGATAACACGTATATAAAAATAGCACTGAACAATGCTCTGGCTGCCGGTGATATGATTGTTGTTAATAGTACAACCACCTCATATCCTCTTGGAATTACCACAAGCTCGACAAGATCTACAACTATATTAGGAACATATAAAATTCCTGTAGGGAGTAGTATGATTGGTCAAACAACAATTTACCTGTGGCGTAATAGTTCCAATAGCAATTTCAAGACCATCGCCGTAGTTCGCCCGGGTGCAGGTGGAAGCAGTGGTGCTACTCCTACGCTGAGTTGGAGTCCGGCATTGGCAAGCGATGGTGGAGACTGGAACATCGCAGAGAGCCGTCTTGACAAAGAGACCGGCGATGCGGACTTCACGTTTGTAGCAACGCAGGACAAGAACAGCTTGGGTGCGATTACGTACAGCAGCAGCAATCCCTCTGTAGCAACTGTCAATGCGACGACGGGTAAAGTACATATCGTTGGCGAAGCGGGAGAGGCGACTATTACCGCCACGCTGGCGGCAAGCGGCTGTTTCGATGAGGCTACGGCTACCTATACCATCAACGTAGTAGATAACTGTATTGACGTAGCCGGTACGATAGGAACAGAGGACCTTGGCTGCGACGGCATACAGATGACCGTTACAGGACATACGGCTACTGCAAGTGTAAGTTATCAGTGGTACAAAGACGGCGCAACCATATCCAGTGCGACGAGTGCCACCTACACGGCTACGACGGCAGGCGAGTACTACGTGGTGGTAGATAACAGTGCGGCAGAGGGCGACCACTGCGCAATGGCGAGCACGAACACGGTGGTAGTGGTGGCGAAGGCTGCGGCTACGGCAACGAAGATTGTCGATAGCTGGTACGTGAAGAACGGGCGCCGTACGCCGGACATCGAACTGGTACAGACGACAGGTGCGGAGAGCTTTACGGTAACAAATGGCAGTAGCACGGTTATCTGGAACAGCGACGGCTCTGTAAAGACAGGCTTCGGCGGCTGCGGCTTCCATATGGACGAGAACGGAATCATCTATCTGAACGGAACGAAAGATAATGGTGATGCTACGAGCGATTTGACAGCAGGTGACGAGACACTGACAATCACGGTATATGGTTGCGGCAGCAGTGCTTCTGCGAATATCACTATTCATAAGCAAGCGGCTACAGCCCGTAAGAGTATTGCCTTTGTAGTAGATGGAACGGAAGAGGGTGCGTTTAATGCAGAGAACACCTCGCATGGTTCTTCATCTGCTCTCTACGCTTATCTGGATTACACCACAAGCGGCGGAACAGGAGCCTTTGATTTGACGGCGCAGAATATCTATTCGACCATAGACGAGAAGGCTATCCGTGAGCATTACTCGCAGTTCGATGCCATTCTGATTACCGATGACCCGAGTACCAAAAAGCCTGCGAAGAACTACGAAACAAAGGGTTATGTGAATGCCTTTGGTACGATGATAGACGTGCGTCCGATATTGACGATGGAGGCATACGTGAGTGCGCTTGCCAACTGGAAAACCAAAGGTATCGCGGGAACGCCGACCTCTCCGAATCCGCGCCAGTATGAGTTGCGTCTGGAGTGCAAGGACCATGAGATTTATAAAGCCGGTCTGCCGGATGCCGCTCCCGGCTCGCATGTATGGGACGAGGTAGTCGGCGGAGAGACGTACCGTCATATCATCTTGGTGGATAGTACCAAGAGCCCGTACGCAGGTCTGGCGTATAACGAACAGACCGGCGGAAACCAGAAGCCTGCATTGCAGGGCTTTACCGGTGCGGCAGCAGGCAGCCTGTTAGGGTTGGGACGTATATTGGACGGTACGCTGCAGGCGGCTATCGAGCGTCAGGAAGAACCGGCGGCACGTCTGCTGGTGTTCTCTATCCAAGCTCTTGCCCTGCCTAACGCACTGACAGCAGAGGGCAAGCAAATCATAGAGAACATCCTCAACTACCTGCTCAAGACGAACATGGAGGAGGTGGACGACTGCTCGAACTACTTCACAGACAAGACCGGAGACCACCAGTGGAGTACGGTAGGCAACTGGTCGAAAGACGGTCTGCCGTTGAGCGAGGCGAAAGTGCGGATTCTTGCGCCGTGCGAAATCAGCGGTATAGTACCGCATGTGGCGCAGGTGGACATTGCCTCGTCCGGTAAGAGTGGCATACGAAACAACGCCACCGGGTCGGCAGAGTGTAACGGCTCATTGACCATCGCCTCCGACGGTGCGCTGATAGTGAACGGCAAGGTACGCACTGCTGTTGCTCCGCATTTCGGTATAGACAATTTGAAACCGACGACGCCGGAGGATCTGACAATCAACACCAGCAGTACGGCTCAGGCAGCGTTGATACTGAACAACGACGACGGACAAACGCAAGCGACGGTGAACCTGTATAGTTTGGGAAGGAATGACGGCAGTTATAAGTATCAGTACTTCGCTATACCGATGGAGTACTTGGACGTTTCACCTACATTCGCCAATGAGAACCACGGAGGTACGAAGATATACACGTATGTATATGAAGAGGCATCATCCGGCTGGACACGTCGCGGCTATTATGATGGTCTGTATGCGTTCGAGGGCTTGGGAATCACTACAAAATCCGCAACGGCGATGGAATACACGATGACAGGAACCCTCGCTTCCACGACCGCAAAGGAGATTACGCTGACACATGACGGCGCGGGACTGAACTTGGTAGGTAATAGCTGGATGGCACCGATACAGATAGGCGCGTTGTCGGAAGATAATACCGATGCCAATATCACCAAGACGGTATATGTCTATAGTGCCGGTCGGGATGCAGAAGGAGGTGCTCTTTCCGGAGATACCGAGACTGCCGGTCAGTGGTTGGCAGTACCGTTCGAAGCAGCTTCCTTCGCAACATGGATAGAAACAGGCAAGCTGAGTGTTATTCCGGCTATGCAGGCATTCCAGATAAAGACGGCGGCAGAAGCTACGCTGACGCTGGACTACAACAAAGTGGTGCGCGGCAGTACGAATGACCTGAATGCCAAACTGCGTGCTCCGGCGCGCAGGGATTATGCCGACGAAGATGAAGTGAAGCTTTCAATCCTTCGTGTATCGGATAGCAAGACTCATACAGACCTCAGCTTATTCGAAGGCGGACGGTTCTCCGATGAATTCGATAACGGATGGGAGGCAGAATACCTAAGTAGCGACGGACGCTCCGCACAATTCTATGCAAGGGGTGTAAATGGCAAGATGGCGGTTCTGGCGACCAATGAACTGGAGGGAACGAAGGTAGGTTTCGAACCCGGACGGGAGAGAGAATACACCATCCGTGTCATGGGTTCGGGAATAAACTATTACCTCAATGACCTGAAGGAGAAGAAGTCCATGCTCATCTGTGAAGGAAACACATACTCCTTCACCTATGAGGAAGGCGATGAGGCGAATAGGTTCCTGATAAGCGGTACGCCGTTCGAGGCGCCGCAGACGCCTACCGACGTAGGACAAGCACCAAGTGACCAAGTACAAGGAACAAAGGTGCAGAAAGTGATTTACCAAGACAAAGTATATATCATCCGAGGAGGAAAGATATATGACATAATCGGAAAAGTGGTTAAATGAATAAGTAGTCGAAAGTAGAAAGTCAAAAGTCAAAAGATGAAAGGAGATTTAACCATGAAAACGAATATAACCAATATGAAACGTAGTATAGTAGCAATAGTGATGACAGCTATCCTGCCGGTGCTTTTGAGCACCGCGCAGGCAACTGCACCGGCATATAGAAATACGTACAAAGGTACAAAGGACAATGTACAAGGGACAATGTACGGTGTACAAAGTACTGCTCCGGCAGTGGGTTTCCAGTCCACCAGCGCCTATTCGGGGCAATGGGGAGACGGCAGCATCACACCTATGCTGAATGGCGACGGGAGTGTGAATACCAGTGCGTATATGGGAGCACCGAGCAGACCGAGGAAAGACCCAACCGAGGACAATATCAACAACCCGAACGACCCGGATGAAGAAGATGATGATGGTAACTCACCTATCGGCGACGGGTTGCTGCCGCTGATGCTTCTCGCGTGTGCGTTCGCAATATATAAGGTAATACGCGTGCGCGTAAGGAACTCAGGGGGTATAGTGATTGTACGGTGACGTACGCAATGCGAACGAGATGTGTTCCCGGCGGGATGGAAGGGCATAGAACCATCCATGTACAAAGGACAATGTGCTAAGGATTTAATATATCAAACGAATATGGTAAAGATCATTAAAACAGCGGCACTGAGTGTGGCTGTGACGGTGCTGGCAGGGTGCAGCCTGAATGAGACCGCAAACAACGGTGACGGAAACAGCGGTTCAGGAGTCCTCACGGAGCGATACAGCCGTGAGGTGATTGAGGCACACCTGCACGGGTGGTATAACAAAGACGTGCTGGTGGCTTTCCCTGAGCCGGACAGCGCAGAACCTGTAGCAGCCCCTGCCGTGGAGGCGAGTTGGGACTACGTGCCCGGCGTAGTGGCAAAAGGTATCCTTGACACATGGGAGTATTATCAGGACTCCGTATGGGCGGACGCGTGGTATAAGAGTCTCTGCTACTGGGGTCTGAGACAGCAAGCCACTGACAGGGGCGGTATCCTCGATGACCTGAACTGCACGAAAGTGTTCATCGGTCTGTATGAGGGAGCGAAGCCCGGCGGTAAGTTCGAGAACGCAGAAAACGCCGCCTATTTCATGGAGCAGATGCGGCGAGGCGCCAAAGGGCTTGCAGAACACAAGGCATTGTATTCCATCAATGTACAAGGAGACAATGTACAAAGTACAAAGGACGGCGTTGCGGGCGGATGGATGCACAAAGCGACCGGAGACCCCGCCAAGAGTTACTGGGGACAGATGTGGTGCGACGGAGCGTATATGGGTCCGGCATTGTTAGCGCAACTGATAGCGGCAGGCGCCACCGAAGGCTTCGACCTCGGATGGGATGATGTCGTCAGGCAGTTCACCGCCTCATGGCCCTATCTGTGGGACGAGGAGAAGAGGCTGCTATATCATGTGCTGTTCACCGATGTGACGGAGAACCGGAACGGCAAGGCGATATACGACGCAGGACACCTCTATGAATGTACAAAGGGACAAAGTACAATGTACAAGGGACAAAGTACAATGTACAAAGGACAAAGGGACCAAGTACCATGTTCCATTTACCGTTCGGAGGAGTTCTGGGGGCGTGCAGACGGATGGTATATATTAGCGTTGGTGGATGTGCTGGAAGCCTATATGAAGGGGGCAACGGACAATGGACAAGGGACAAGGGACCAAGTACCAAGTACCGTTTCTCATTCGGCGGAGTTTAAGATACTGCACGGGTATCTGAAGGAACTGGCAGAGGGGCTGGTGGCGCGACAGGACCCCATGACAGGATGCTGGTACCAGCTGCTGCAATACGGGCCGGAGAAATGCGCGACGCAGGGCGTGGACGACACCGGTTCGCCCCAATACACGAACGTAGCGGAAGGCGGCACACAGTGCAACTACTTGGAGTCCTCAGCATCGTGCCTGATTACGGCGGCACTGCTGAAAGGCACGCGGTTAGGGCTGCTGGACTATGCGGAAGCCGGCAAACGCGGTTTTGAAGGTATCGTGAAGCATTTCCTGACAACAGGCTATGACATCACGTCCAGCTGTCAGTCGGCAGGGTTGAGCAAAGACCGTAACGGCACTGCCGCCTATTACCTGATAGGCAAAGACGTGCCGATACAGGATAACACAGAAGGAAAAGTGTTAGGAGCCTTCCTGATGGCTGCCGTGGAATATGAGCGGGCCTACCCACCCAAAGCGGCAACGAGGGAGAAATAGACCAAGAACCTAATGTAATGGTATCGGAATAGTATTTCAGGAGGAGGGTATCTCATGGGTATTGAGAAATCAAGATACCAAAAAAACAGTAACTTTGTGCTCAAAATTGTGAAACTATTAACCACAGGATACATAAGGAATTAAAACCATGAAAAAAAATTTCCTCTTTGTCGCATTATTTTTCACCACCTTCGCATTTGGGGAAGACATCTCCAATTATGCCACCGGTTTTGAGAACGGCACGAGCAACATAACCAAAGACCAATGTAGTGCCGTAGCTTCATCTTCGGATGCCCCGCGAACGGGTTCGGCGTGCCTGACAACCAGTTATAATAATAACAATAACAGGCGATTCTACTTAACTCCCACTTTCGCGGTACCAAAGAATTCCTATCTTCATGTTATTGCTTACGCCAAATTGCTTTCCACAGATGTCACGACAGCCAGTACGGGAACTCAGGCATCCGCAGAAGCTTACGGAACGGGTACTACAGGCACCGGATTAGCGGAGAACCTTACGACCTCATGGAGGCGTATCACAGCCTCTTCAGGCAAAGCCGGTTCGGACAAGACCGGTGCGACAGCCCGTTTCTATCGGAAGCACGCCAATAAGCAAGATGTGTTGTTCGACGATATAATCGCGTATGTATCCACCGAGTCGTCAGTCGATTTGACGGCTCCTACTGCTGCAACTTCGGCATCAGCTACCGAAACGAAGATTACTTGGACTTGCGGTACGGATGCCAATACGGGCGTGCAAGCGACATTGATCTGGAAACGTATCGATGGCACCGAGAATGACTTGACGCTCAACAACCAAGGTATCTATGCCTTGGCAGCAACCGAGGGTCCGAAGATAGATCAAAACGGGCATTGGGAGTTGGTGAGAGTGTTAGCAAAAGATGCTACTGCATATAACGCAAGCACAACCTTCGCCAGCAAGGAAGTATATGCCATCGTTCACCGCGATATGGCGTATAACTATTCTCCCCCTACATACGTGACGACTCCTGACTTATCCGTCAAGACGCTTTATCTGAGACCGGGAACGAATTGGTTACAAAAGGGCGGATCCACAAACCCTCGTTTTGCGGTATATTGCTACGACGGCGACGGAGATAAATGGTACGATATGACGGCAGTAGATGCCGGCTGTAGTTCGGGTACGGTTTATAAGGCGGAGGTAAAAGCCACTTATAGCAATTTGATCTTCTGCCGCATGAATGGCAGTACTACTGAGAACAACTGGGGCAATAAATGGAACCAAACCGGCAACCTGACGATGCCGATCGCTGAGGCTGGAGTTTATGAAGTACCAAATAGTGCGTGGGATGGAAGTACCGACACCCACTGGAGAACACAACCCTTGAGTATCTGCGTGTCAAGTACCAATACAAACCTAAGTTCCAATACTTGTCTTTGCTTCGTGGGTGAAGCACTGAGTTTGACGGCAACCAGTACAGGCGCCACACGCTACCAGTGGTATAAAGGAGGAACAGATGAGAGCAATAAAATAGCCGGTGCTACCACCGCCACCTACATCAACTATAATTTCACATTCGAAGACGCAGGGGATTATTATTGCAAATCACGCATCGGAGACGGGGCAGAAATCACAAGTGCCAAGTACACCGTAAAGACGCTGCGGATGTATTTCAATGTGGGTCGTGGAGGTACATATTATGGCACAATAGACTTGCGTAATACAGATTCTGATAACAAGAAAGCAACAGGTATGATTTTCTTGGGTAAAGAATGGACATATGCGTTCAGCGTGGCAGATGGTTGCGGAAACTACTACGGTCAAGAAAACACAGATAACGAGGCTGGTTGGATGAAGAGTAGCAACTGTACCAATTGGGCAATGAATAGCGATAAACAATGTTTTATTCGTACAGAGAATGGTGCGACTTACACGTTTATAGTGGATTATACAAACATATCTCTACCTAAGGTTTCCGCTATCTATCCTCCCGACAACCAAGTAGCAGGCAAGATGATTTATTTTGATAATAGTTTACTGGATTGGGAAGAACCTTTGTATTACCGTGTTGGTCGTGGAAAACGTGGTAGTGCTAATCATACCCAAGCGGCAGCGATTTCCAAAGTACCGGGTACAGCAAACCTATACCAATACAAAACACCTGAATACAACGATTTGGACGAATGGCACATTGCGAACAACGATGGTACAACCGGTAGTGGCTCCGATTACTCCATCTATAAGACCAAGACCGGTGACACGCATGAGATTACCAAATCTGTTAATTACGAGGGCGGAGCCACCACACAAGATATAACGATTGTACCGACAGGTGATCACTCGACAGGAACAGATGTCGGCGTAAATGATAACTGCGAATTCTATCCGTACCAGACAGTGCCCGGTATGAAGACGCAGAACGTAATGATTGATAATCCGGAGAACGGAACCATCACGGTTAGTTACACGGATGTGGAAGGTAATAATCAATCATTCACCAGCGGAGACCGCGATTTGGCGCATACCTGTTACTTGAAGATAGAGGCAGCACCTGCCACCTGCGGCTATCAGTTAGCCTCGCTATATGTGAACGGAACTCCTTTCACCAGCGGAGACACCTATATCTTGGATGCCCGAACAACCATTGATGCAGAGTTTGAACCCGCCACCTACAGCGTCACGTTGCATGCAAACGGCGGACTTATCTTAGAGGGTGACGTGACAGAATACACATATGGCATCGGAGCCACATTGCCGACGCGTCTGTCGCTTACCGGCAAGGATTTCATGGGGTGGTATGATAATGAGGGATTGACAGGTACGTCGGTAACGGAGATAAGTGCTACCGACTGCAACGACAAGCAATACTATGCTAAATGGGAGAACGAAAAGACCAAAGTGACTTATATCATCGGTTCATGCCAAGTGACCGGCGAGGAATGGATACAAGGAGAGAATGGTAGTTACAGCGCTTGGTTGTACAAAGCTGGTGCGACTGCTGACCAAAACACCTTAAAAGCCACCTCGGATATCAAGATTCCTTCTCTCAATACGGCAAACCAGTGGTTCTTGACAAAGGATGTTACCAAACTCACCGACAATGCCAGTTGGAGCCATAATGATGATGCTACAACAAAGGTAAACAAATCAATCCGAGCTTTCAAGGTAGGAAGTGGTAGCACCATGAAGTTTAACTTGAACGACTTGGTAGCCAGCAGCATTATGTTCTACGTCTTCCCGGCAAGTGCAGATGGATACAAAGTGGATATCAAAGTGAACGGCACGACAAGCACTTATTCTATTCCGTCGGGCGAACAATATGAGTTGCACCGTTTTGACTATTTTGAGGGACCGTATAGCGGTGAGTTTTCTATCAAGAGTGACGGAAAAGAAAGTCGTGTCATAGTAGTGGTAGAAGTGCCTACCGTGACGATTCAGTTTGATAAGAATGCCACAGATGCAACAGGCACGATGGAGTCGCTTGTGGTTCCGAAAGGTACCAAGCCGACATTGCCCGCAAATAGTTATGAGCGAATCGGCTATGAATTCAAATGCTGGACAGAAGGTTCAACCACCGGTCCCGAGATAGCCGATAGAGCGGCGTACAAAGCGAACGCCGATGTGACGCTTTATGCCAAGTGGGTGGAACATTTTGAAACAGAGGTAAATTTGAGTGCACCGGACGCAGAGAATAGTTATACAAAATCTGTGACAGCCGTTTACACTCAAGCGATGCCAACCATAACTGACTTACCGACACGTGAGTGGTATATTTTCGAGGGCTATTTTGAGAACCCGGACGGTACCGGCACGCAGTATTATTCATCGACAGGCGAGAGCGTTACAGCATGGGATAAAACCACTCCTACGGCGACAATCTATGCCAAATGGACAGAGATCAAACATACGGAAATCACTCTGAAGGCTACCGATGCATACAACCATTATACTTCTTCGGTGGTTGCTCCGCTCAATCAACCGATGCCGGTTATTCCGAACTTACCGTTGAGCACAACGCATGTGTTTGCAGGCTATTTCGAGAATCCGGACGGCATCGGCACGCAGTATTATACCGCCACCGGTACGAGTGCGAGGAACTGGGATAAGGATGTAGCTTCCGCCACTTTGTACGCCAAATGGATGGAGCCTTGTGAAATCCCGCCAACGCTCACGCCGGCAGCACCCGTAATAACTATATGGAATGGTAAGAAAGCAGATGTGACCTTAGCCACACTTTCGTGTTCGATAGATACCACGACACTCAAGTACTCGTTTGTCTCCGCAAGCGACAATATTACCGGATGCGAATACAAGTATTTCGATTCACGTATCCACCTCATAGGCACGCCGACGGGTTATTCGACTGCGGAGACAAAGACCATCACCTTCACCTTCAAGAACAACTGTGAACCGGAACAAACCTATACCGTGGAGCAGGCTGTTCGCATCTATCCGGCAGGTCAAAAAGCACGTATCGCTTTGATTCTGACAGGAAAAGAAGGAGGGGATTTCGATGAGTACACCGAGAGCGACTCTACCAGCTGCGCCGAACTAATCGAGTATCTAAATCACACCTACGATGTGAAGTGCGTGAACGGCTACGCCTCAAAGAATACGACTGATATAGCTACCTATTATAACGACTACGACCTGCTCATCGTAACTGATTTCCTCAATACCGGCAAGGGTTATACCAATGCCATCGGTACACTGATTGACAAGAGGCCGATTTTGAGTTTTGAGGCGTATGTAGCAAACCTCTCCAACTGGCACATCCAATCCAACCCGACAGACCCGAGTCCGAAAGTAAAGAACATGAAAGTGCTCTGTGCCGGACACGCAGTCTTCAAGGACGCCAAGTATGACGAGGAGGACGCATCGCCGGTAGATGTAATCAACGATGCGGATACCACAGTCGTTGTATTGGATGCATTGAGTTCGGAAAAGGACGCAAAAGGACTGCAAGGTTTCACCATCAATGAGGCACCGGACTTTATCTTCCTCGCCACGATACGGGATGAAAATAATAAACGAGACTTGATTGTCTGCTGCGAGCGGCAAGTGGTCTTCTCCGCCCGTCTGATGCTGTACGGTATCAATTTCTATGAGATGGGTAACCTCTCTAAGGCGGGACGCATCATCATTCGCCAGATGGTAGATTACCTGTTGATGACCGATGAAACAACTATCGCCGACTGCTCGTTGGTATTTGATAATGGAGCCGGAAACACCACGTTTGACCCCGGCACTTATAAGGGCACAGGAGAAAAAGGAGATGGCAAATGGTCCACCGCAGCCAACTGGGCTCCCGGATATAACATCATCCCTACTCCCGTTCATCCGACGCGTATCATTGCCGAGTGTCATGTAGATACAGACGATGCGCATGCAGGTAGTGTAAAAGTGAACAAAGGTCGTGACGAACACAATAAACTTGTGGAGGGCAAGTTAATCATCGAGCCGGAAGGCGGATTGACGATAGCCGGTTTGGTAGCCACCGTGAATGACACACGATACGCTTCGCCAATCACCATTTCGGCAGATGAACTGCTGATTAAAGCCGATGCTTCGCACAATGGTGCCTTCGTATATGGCAATAAAGAGTCGGACGTGCGGGCTACGGTTCAGTACTACAGTAGCGGTAGTGAAGCCAAGACAGCACATCCGGTATGGCAGTACATGGGTATTCCGTTCCAGTCCGGACATACGGCTATCCAGATGTACTACGCGGCATGGATGTGCCGGTGGGCAAGCGGTTCGACAGACGGGTTAGGAGGTCTATGGCAATGGGTAGAAAACGATGATGTGTTACTGCCGTTCGAAGGATATTGTATCACGCAAGAGGCGGCGAAAATCTATGAGTTTGAAGGTAAACTCAATCCGCCTGTTACAACTACTCTGGAGCTGGACAACCGCGATGGAGATGGATTCGCTTTTGCTGCTAACAGCTGGACGGCACCTATCAAGATACAGGAAATGGAGGATGCCGATTTCGTCAATGCGGACAAATCTATCTATATCTATCATACAGGTTCATACGCCAACTGGGGAGAGAACGGGACTCCCGTAGATGCACACTTCGGTTCGGCGGCTACCTTGCCCGGTCAGTATGCTGTGATTCCTATTCACTCGTCACCCTACCTGACGGGCGCAGATTCGGTTATCCCGGCTATGCAGGGATTCTTCGTGCAAACCACTGCTGCCAACGCCCAACTGAAACTGGTATATAACCGCACCGTCTATGACGCTACCTATTTCAAGACATCCACTCAGCCGATGCGTGCACCGCGTATCAACGACCGACCGGAGGTGATGCAACTGACCGTCAGTGGCGACTCATACGGTGACCGCGTTCATCTATTGGCACGTAATGACTTCTCTGATGAATTCCAAGACGGATGGGATGGCCGTAAGATTGAAGGCGATGGGAGAGCACCAATGTTAGCCGTGGTTAAAGAAGCAGGAAATATGGCTGTAGCAGCAATCCCCACAATAGATGAACGTTTTTTGACTTTCCGTGCGGGTGAAGACAGTATCTATACCTTCACGTTCGATTACGAGGGCGAGACGATTTATCTCTATGACCGTCTGGCGGAGAGGGCTACGGAGATCCGTACAGGAAACACTTATACCTTCCGCACAACGAACAAGACCGCTGCACCCCGATTCCTGATTACCGCCACTCCTCCCCGGACACCTACGGCGGTAGAGCCTGTCGGCGTAGATCCGCGTGGCACGAAGGCTGAGAAGATTATCCACGAGGGTAAGCTGATGATTCTCTATCACGGGGCGGTATATGACGCGCGAGGCACGCGTGTAACAATAGGAAAGGAGGGTGCGAGATGAAAAGGTTCCGTATTCAATTAATATTGGCGTTCATCGTACTGATTTGCGGTGTGTCGCTGATGGGACTGGTCTATATTGTGTTTAACAAACCCGAGGTGTATATCAATCCCGGTATCGTAGTGTCCCATCCTTCCCCGGTATCCGAACCCGTGCTGCCCATCGCTTCACATGTAACCACGACCTCGCAATCGCTGTTCCATCATACGCCGTACAGCTATACCTATCACTCCAAAGAGAATACCTCCGCAGTGCATGCCGTAAAAGGGCTCTATCTACATTCCAGTGCCAAGGTTCGCTCGGTAGGCGGCGGAGGTATCGGAACCCCGGGTGTAGCGAATTCTTCCGGTTCGGGTTCCCAGCGCGGGATTATCTATACGCAGACTTCGGTTGCTACGATGCCGATGACGAGTTTCGTAGCGGTAGCATCGACGCGTCAGATAGCGCAACCGGAGGCACAAGAAGCACCTCAGATGGCGAGTATGGCGGCACCGCGCCGTGCACCGGGACCTCCTGACCCTTCGGGACCGCTACCCGAAGACCACCAGCTTGTAGAACACCCGATAGGCGATGCTATAATACCGCTGCTATTTTTCTCTATCGGGTATATCGTATATAGAAGAAAAAGACTCGCTGTATGAGCGAGTCTTTTTCATAGAAGCGTAATGTTCAGAAGCGGTAGGTTACCCCGATGAGGCAGTTGATGCCCTGCGAACGGTAGCCGTAATAATACTCGTTCTTGCGGTGGAGCCAGTTGTTGACTTGCAGGAAGAGCGAGAGGTTGGGCTTGGGTTCGGGACGAAGAACCGTACCATTTGCCATTTTGTCATTTACTATTTTATCATTTTTTTTGCCCACCCACATGTCGTATTGCAGACCGAGGTCGAGGTCAATGACCGGTTTGAGGGTATGCTCACCGTCTTTGGCTAACGCCAGCCTGCTTCCTTCGAAGCGGTTATCGGAGTAGAGCGACCAGTGGCGGTCAATCCGTCCGTCGATACGGCAGCCTATCTGCCAGTTGGCGCGGTCATAGACGGTATTGTTAGTGCCGGCATTGATGGCGTCAATCTCTGTGCAGGGAGAGGTGAAGGTGTAGCCTATCTTCTCATGCCGGAGAGCGGACCAGAAGTAATAGTCACCATAGATGTTGATACGCACGGCATCGCGGAAGTGGTAGTTGATCTGTCCGCCCACCTTTCCCCGGCTGTAGTCGCTGTAGGTGTATGCGAAATCTCCAGCCTCCATCGCTACCGGAGGTTGGTATTTCACGCCGTTATAGACAGACTGGTTGTCGGTATTGGCGATGAGGGTCATCTGGTCGAACTGCAAGGCATAGCCTCCGTGGAGTTCCAAGAGCAGGTTATGAAGCGGCCGGATATGGAATCCCAGTTCTCCATCCACGGGCGTGTATGCGCACGAGTGGTGCGAGACGATACCCGGATGGATGAGGCGGTAGCGGTTTGCCTCCATATAACTTTGCAGGCTCCCCAGTCCGTGCGAACCGGTTATATCCGCATAGATAGTCAGCCATTCGCGTGCCACCTGTGCTTCCAAGTTAATATGCGGCGAGGGAGCGAAGGAGAGGTTCTCCACGCCAGAGAGATTGTTCTTTCCGCGTCCCAGATTGAGGTCCAGATTGACGCCGAGGTGCAGGCGCAGCCGTCTGCCATGATAGGCATAATACGGCTCCACACGGAAGTTATGGCGTCCGTTATAGAGTGAGTCGGGTATGACATCCGCCAGCGAACGGAGCTGCAAGAAATTATTCTGCACATACAGCACGGCACCCACATGGTGCGCCTCGCTATGCCAGTCAAACGACGCGTGGGTCCGTATCTGGTGTTCGGCTACGGCACCGGGTTTGGCAAAGAGCATGTAGCCCGTCTGGAGCTTGTATTGGAAGTCCTGTTTGGCATTCGCCTTGACGCCGAAGAACGCTTCTGCCGTCCAGAGGGCAGTCAGGTCTTTGGCAAGCGGAGACTGATAGTTGGAATACGCCTCCTTGTTCTTCGCCCACATGTTCCACGGCTGGGAATAGTCATACCAGTGACCGTATTTGTGGTAATAGATATTGCCACCATTGAAGCCGAAATAGAGGTCGCAAGCGGAGTAGGTGTGGGTGAAATCCAGTCCTATCTTGGTCTTACTCAAGGCGGCGAGACCCCATTCCGCCTTATGATGCGCATAGACATCAAGGATGGAGTTTTTGCCGTCATTGAGATGATAGCCGAAATCAAAGAGCGTGTTGGGGTGCCCTATGGCTCCGCGCAGGTATCCGTGATAGGGTTTGCCGGGTTCGAAGCGTGTAGGCTGCGAGAGGAGCGGATTGAAGGCGGAGCCCGGAGCGAGTTCCGCCGTGTATTCGGAATACTCGACAGGCGCAGGGTCAATCGTTGTCTCAATCACCTCCAGTTTGGTGGATACCTTGCCTGCAGCCTGTATCACCGGCTGGAAATCCCGCTCCACGGTGACGGAACGGTTCAGGGTGCTGTCAGACTGGGCGAGAGCAGGAACAAAGACCGCTTCGCTCAAAGACAAAAGACCAAAGACAACCGATATACCGATATACCGGAATACCGATATTCCGAGAGTATTAATCCTCTTCATTGTTATCCTCCTTTCTTACAGGTTTTTCCAGTTCGTCGAGTGCTGCCAAGCGTTTGCCGATGAGAGTCTGTATGTCATCCTTGGCGGTGTAGTTCTGCTGTAGCACGAGCAGGTACTGGCGTGCTTGGAAATACTCGCCTCTGTCGCGGTTGATGTCGCTGAGAAGGATGAGTGCACGTGCCAGCCAGTACTGCTGCTGGGTGTTCATCTTGGTAAACTCCATGATTTCCACCTCGGCGGCATCAAGGTCTTTGGCAGCATAGAAACTCTCGGCGAGCAGGTATTTGGCTTCCGCGCCTTGTGCGGTGCGTACCTCGGCAGAGAGGAGCTGCAGGTCCGGCTGTGCCTTTTCCCATTGCCCCAAAGCGATATAGGCTTTTGCGCGTTCGTAGAGTGCTTCCTTGCGTGTGTCATCGCTCAGCGGCGTGTCGGAGAGAATCTGTTCGGCGATGTCGATGGTAGCCTGATGGCGTGCGAGAGCTTGATTACAGCGCAGGATGCCGAGGCGTGCCACGGTAGCGTTCTCCCGTGACGAGGCGAGGGCATGCATCTTGTAGAACCCGTCAAGGGCGCAGGTGTAGTCTCCTTTGTCATAACAGATTTCCGCCACGCGTGTAGCCGCTTCCTCCTGATAGGGGTTGGCAGCAGTCTCGGCGAGAATGATATAGTGCCCCAAGGCGTCGGAGGTCTTGCCCAACCGGTAATAGGAGTCGGCAAGGTAATAGCGTGCGGATGTGCAGTAGCGTCCTCCTGCACAATACTGCGTGATGTAGTTGTTGAGCGAGACAGCAGCTTTCTGGTACGACGCCTGCATATACTGCATCTCCGCCGCCGCATAGAGCAGACTGTCCTCCTGTGTGGAGACGGTCATGTTCATCTTGGCGAGGGACTTGGTGTAGGCGAGGTATTCGTTCACGTTGCCCTGCTCCACATACAATGCCTGTAATGCTTCCAGTGCTGTGTAAGCCTCCTCCGTAGCCGGATATTTCTCTATCGTGCGTCGGTAAGCTGCAATGGCTTGGTCGTTGTTGCCAAGGTTGCGGTAGAGCATCGCCCTCTCCAGCGACGCCTTGCGTGCCAGCGAGGAGTGGGGATAGGCGTTGAGCAGCTGCTCGTAGGTGACGATAGCGCCCCGTTCGTCGTTCTGCTCCAGTTGTGCACGTGCCGTCTCATAGACACCGTCATCGGCGTAGTCCGACTTGGGATAGCGTTTGACGAGTTCGCGCAGGACGCTGATTTTCTCTGCATACTTACGCTGCAAGCCGAGTGCGTATCCGCGTTGGAAGAGCGCATAGTCGGCTCCGGCTGCCTGCAGTCTGCTGACCTGTGTATAATAGGTGATAGCGGACTGGAACTGGCGTGCGTTGAAATAGCAGTCACCGATACGGTTAAGGGCATCGGCGTAGGTGGGGTCGGTGGCGTCTGCCGCATCTATATAGGCTGAGAAGGCGTCACGCGCCTTGCCGTACTCGTTCTGTGAGAAAGCGCAGTATCCCTGCAGGTATCGTGCAATGCCGTAGTTGGCGGACTTGCGGGCGTCGGGACGGGCGAAGAAGTACGTCAGGTCCTTCTCGCACGCCATGTAACTGCGCAGACGGTAATAGGCTTCCGCCCGCACGTAATATGCCTCCGTGGTGTATTTGTCGGACTCGCCGGCATGGCTGATGACCTCAGTCATCCACTCTGCCGACTGCTGCATCTTGCCCTGCAGGAAATTATCCGCGCCCAGTTGGTAACGCAGGTACTGCTTGGTCTCGCGCATCTTGGGCGAGGGGTTTGGGATGGAGTCCAGCGTGGCGATGGCAGCGGCATAGTTCTTACTCTGCATCAGTGCATCGGAGAGGAGGCGGTAGATACTGCCTTCGTACTTGGAGTCCGGGAAGCGGTGCAGGAAGTCATTGAAGGCGCGAACGGACTCGCCCAAGGCGCTGGAGGACTGATAGGTGCAGAGGGTGTAGTTGTAACTGGCTTCTTCTGTCACGGCGGGTGTCAGTCCGAAGCCTGCTGCGGCTTGGTAGGACAGTTTCGCCTGCTCCGGCTGGTTGAGCTTGACATAAGCATTACCCATCGCCAGACAGGTAGCCTCAGAGAGTGTGTCTTTCTCCTGTTTGACCTGCTTGTATGCTTTGACAGCGGCTTCATAGTCGCCGGACCGGAACGCGGCATTCCCGAGCATATACATGTCGTTGCGCAGCGGCTCAGCTTTCTGTTCCGATGCCGAGGCGAGGTAGCTGTTCAGGTGCTCAGTCGCCTTGGCATAGTCCTGCTTGAGGTAAGCCATCTCTCCCAAGATACGGTGCAGTTCTCCGTTATTGAGGCTCTCCGGGTGTTCGCGAAGCAGCGTGCTGGCACGTGCCTCCGCCTCTTCGTAGTTACCCTGCGCATAATACAGCTGCACCAGATAATAGGGGACGGTCTTGTCGTACTGAGGAGTGTTCTCCAAGTGCTTGAAGGCAGGCAGCGCCTTGTCGTATTTCTCCAGTTTATACATGCAATAGGCATAATAATAGGTGCCGCGCGTGGTGTGGCGGCTCGTGCCTTTGCTCAGTTGGGAGAAATAGACAGATGCCCGCTGGTACTCCTGCATCATCAGATAGGCGTATCCGCGATAGAACGAATAGTCGGTCTGATGGGGACGTGTGAGCACCTGCGGGTTGAGCGCCTCAAACACTTTGAGTGCCTGTTTGTAATGCCCTTTCTCCACCTGCAGGACACCCTGCATGAACTTCACCTCGTCGGCGAAGGTGGTGTATGGGTATGCCTCCAAGTAGGTCTTGAGGTCGCGCTGCAGCAGCTTGTCGCGTCCGTCAAAACGGGCTTCAAGAGCTTGGTAGCGCGTCTCCATCTCCGTTGTCTGGGCTGTAGAACGGACAAAGGGACAAAGTACCAAATACAAGGTACAAAGGGTCGTGATTACGTACTGTCGTAATGACGTCATAATAAGAGTTTTTTATCGTGCTAATTTGATTTCATTCCACATCTCCAGCAGCATCTCCTGTGCATCGCCTGCGTCGTGCATCAGCGCGCAGCGGTCGATGATACTCTTGTCGGCATAATAAACGGGATTGAGGTGCAGTGCGTGC
The DNA here is from genome assembly GCA_017448345.1 of Paludibacteraceae bacterium. Taxonomy (GTDB): domain Bacteria; phylum Bacteroidota; class Bacteroidia; order Bacteroidales; family Paludibacteraceae; genus Colicola. Next base: position 46,449 of record JAFSLP010000075.1, read on the forward strand.
GGGTCGAGCATTTCATCCCCTACTTTGATGGGTTCGTCGCCGAAGAAATAGGAAGCATCAACGGTCTCGGGCCACTCCTCCTCGTCGTTCTGCTCGGCAAGGATGACAGCGGCAGCTTCGGGTCCGCCTGCGCAGGATACATAGCCTATCTCGTCCATGTTAGCCAGTGCGTTGTCGGCACGGCACATATAGTCGATGAAATAGGTGGCAGCCTTCACGTTCTTGGCAAATTTAGGAATCACCCATCCGTCGAACCATACGTTGGAGCCTTCCTGCGGCACGATATAGTCCAGCATCACGCCCATGTCGGCAGCTTCCTCGATGGCAAACTGTGCATCGCCGGACCAGCTGAGGTTGAGCCATGCCTTGCCTTTGGTCATCTCTTCCTTGCCGAAATCGACCTCCCAGCCGCATATCTGTTTCTTGGCTTTGAGCAGGATGTCTTTGACAGCAGCCACGCGCTTGGGAGTGATGTTACGCACCAGCTCGTCGCGGTTGACTCTGCCAGCCTCTATATCGTCGGCAAAAGCATAGAGCACGAGGACGGAATAGACATCGCGGAACGCATCTTTCATCAGGATACGGTTCTCGAACTTGGGGTCGAGCACAGCCCCCCAGCTGAGCAGGTCCTCGCGGTTGACGAACTGCGGGTTGTAAATGAAACCGGTAGTGCCCCACATATAGCCCACGGTGTAGTCGCTGACCTTGATGTCGTGTCTCGGAGCCATCTGCTGGAACTTGCCGGTAACGAAGGGCGAGATGTTGTCAAAATACCAGATGGAGTCCGGGATGAGCTCTTTTTGGATAGGCAGGATGAGGTCTTTCTTCAGCATCCGCTCAATGATATACTCGGACGGGCAGAAGACATCATAGTCCTCGTGTCCCACCTCAATCTTGGTGAGGGCTGTCTCGTTGATGTCGAAGGTCTCATAGACAAGCTCCACTTTCTCGCCGGTCTGGTCGAAATACCACTGCTCGAAGTTCGCCTTGACGTCCTCGTCGATATAGTCCGCCCAGTTGAGCACTTTGAGCTGGTGTGCACGGTCGGTACCGGTACAGGAACAGAGTATTAGCGCGAGTGCCAATACAATTGAGAATTGAGAATTGAGAATTGAGAATTTTTTCATAACGGTTATATTTTAGGGGTTGATATTATTATCCGGTGAACCGGAGTACCAGTATATTGGTAAACAGGTAAACTGTAATCGGTTCTATTTCTTCTCTTCTTTGGCAGCACGGATGTTGATATAGACAAGCACCGTCAGCATGACGAGCAGAATGATGGTGAACAGCGGCCGCAGTTCGGGTGTCAGTCCTCCTTTGCGCGCATCGGAATAGATGAAGGTGGACAATGTCTCCAAACCTCCTGAGCCTTTGGTGAAGAACGTCACGCCGAAGTCGTCCACGGAGAGCGTGAGGGCGAGAATGAACCCGCTAATCATCCCGGGCCACAACTCCGGCAGCATCACCATGCGCAGCGCTTGGGCAGGTGTCGCGCCGAGGTCGAGTGCCGCCTCATAGGTGTTCGGGTTCATACGGCTCAGACGCGGCAGGACGCTCAGCACCACATAGGGTGTGCAGAACACCACATGGGCGATGCAAACGGTAGCCAGTCCCTGACTCATGCCCAGTGCCACAAAGAGCAGGAAGAGCGAGATACCGGTGATGATGTCCGGGTTAATCATCGGCACGGAGTTGAGGAAACTGACCACTTTGCGCTGGCGCGCGCGCATGTTGTATATACCTATTGCTGCAAGTGTGCCGAGCAGGGTAGAGCTGACGGCGGCGACCAGTGCGATGACGACGGTGTACCAGATAGCACTGTTCAGCCCTGCGTCCGCCTGTCCTGTGAAGAGGTTGGCGTACAGGTCAAGCGAGAAGCCCGTCCAGTTGCCAAGGACCTTGCTCTTTGTGAACGAGAAGACGGCAATGAGGGCTATCGGCGCATAGAGGACGAGCAGCAGCAGCCAGAGGTATAGCTGCGCGCCGTAATGGCGTCTCTTACCCATACGCTTCCGGCGGAGCGTCTCCTGCTCCACAGAGCTCAGTTCCCGCTCTTTTCTCCGCTGTAGGACCACCAAGCAAGCATAGGCGGCGCCTGCGGCGAACAGTAATCCTGCAAAGACCCACCATATCCATCCTTGGCTGCGGCTGCTGCCTGTCTCCTTATGCAGATATTGCACAAAGGCGTTTCTGCCGTTCGCCACCAAGACGCGCTGGTTGCGGTTCTTGGGCTCTTTCTTGCTCCGCCAGACGGTCCAGACGACTTCGTCGCTCTCGTGGTAGCAGAAGACGCTGTCACCCCACGCGGTCAGGTCCTCTTCGCCCGGATGCGCAAAGATGAAATCCACGGTGTCGCGCCCTTCGTCGTAGCGCAACGGCTCGTATTTGCCGCCGTCATAGAGCCGGATATTCACTTTCTCGGTCTCATAGACGGCAGGGAAGTTATCCAGCAGTTCCACTTCGTCCGTCGCCGCCATACGCAGCGTGTAGGTCAGGTTGGACTGGGCAAATGAGAATACAGAGTACAGAATACAGAGTACAGACAAAATCAGTCTATATTCTTTGAGCGAAGCGGTCTTTATTCTTAGCCTCTCGGCACGATTATTTCTTAGCCTTTCGGCACGATTATTTCTTAGCCTCTCGGCACGATTATTTCTTAGCCTTTCGGCACGATTATTTCTTAGCCTTTCGGCACGATTATTTCTTTTAGCGTAGCGGTCTATCATATCATCCCTCCTTTCTCTGTTTCGGAGCTGTTGTCGCCGAAGAAAGACGTAAGACCGATGATGATGAGCAGCACGAGGCTGAGTACAGCGCCGTAGTTCAGCAGGTCGGTCGTGGTGATATAGTCCTGAATAAGCGAACCGAACAGTTTGATGTTGTTATGCGTCAGCAGTTCCGCAATGGCGAACGTGGAGACCGTAGGCATGAAAACCATCACGATGCCGCTATAGACACCGGGCATGGACAGGGGCACGATAACTTTCCAGAAACATACCCAGCGGTTGGCTCCGAGGTCCTGTGCCGCCTCGACAAGTGAGGTGTCCATCTTCTGCAGCGTGTTGTAGATGGGATAAATCATAAACGGCAGGTAGTCGTAACAGAGTCCGAAAAGCAGCGCTCCCTCGCCCAAAGGCAGCCCGAAGATGTTGAACAGCTCCACGGTAGCCACGGTGCGGAGGAGGAAATTAATCCACATCGGCAGGATAAACAGCATCGCCATCACTTTAGGCGTCTTGAAATCCTCAGCAGCCATGAAATAGGCGGCAGGATAGCCGATGAGGAGACATATGGCGGTATTGAAGACCGCTATCATGAGCGAATACAGGAAGGTCTGTATCGCCTCGCTATGCGTGAAGAACTTCGCAAAATTACGGAGCGTGAAATGCCCCTCAATGTCCGTGAAGGCATATACGCCGACCAAGAGCAGCGGCAGCACCACGAAGAGAAGCATAAACAGCACATATGGCCAAGCCCATGTCCGACGCGAAGAAGCTATTTGAAGTATCTTACTCATTTACTATTTGGTCATTTACCATTTGTTCATTTATTCATTTACCATTTATTCATTTATTTAGTCATTCGGTAATTTGCCGATAAGAATATCCTCCGGTTTGATGACTATTCCCACGCGGTCTCCGTCATCCCAGACGTCATTGGTATCGACATAGAGGTCGTGTCCCTCGTCGGTACGGATGGTGAGGTGGTAATGGTTGCCTTTATAGAGGATGAAATGCACTTCTCCGGAGAGCGTGCCTTCTTCTTCGTAGTCCTGCAGGTCGATATTCCTGAAGGGCACGCGTACCTGCACGCGTTCGCCGGGTTCGAATCCTGCGAGCTGCTGCTCCGTCACCTCCCATTCGGCGTCGATGAAACGGACTTTGCCGTTCTTGGTCACCTCACCCTCGAAATAGTTATAGAGATAGTGCTCTTTCTTTACAATCTGTATATCCTCGGGTTTGACGAGCATTCCCACTTCCGTACCGGGCAGGAACTCATGGTAGTCCTGAATGAGGAACTCAAATCCGTCGGGAGTGAGGACTCGCATTTCGTAGTGGACCCCTTTGAAGATACAGCTCTGCACCGTGCCGTACCACTTGGTGAACTTGCCCTTCGGTACGCGGTCCTCCTTGTCCAAATCGGCTTGTGAGGCAGCATCGGGACCTTTGTCGCTCAGTACATTGTCCCCCTGTACTTTCCACAGGTAGATGTCTTCGGGCCGGATGACCACATCGACGGGTACGTCTTCTCCGAAGCCAGTGTCGATACAGTCAAACTGTTGTCCGATGAACTCTACCCGTTTGTCGCGTATCATCCTGCCGGAGAGGATGTTGCTCTCGCCGATGAAGTCCGCCACGAAGCAGTTCTGCGGCTCGTTGTATATGTCTGTCGGAGTACCGATTTGTTTGATTCTGCCTTCGTTCATCACGACGACGCGGTCGGAGAGAGTCAGTGCCTCTTCCTGATCGTGCGTGACATAGATAAAGGTTATACCGAGTTTCTCGTGCAGCTCCTTGAGTTCAATCTGCATATCGTGCCGCATCTTCAGGTCGAGAGCGGAGAGCGGTTCGTCCAAGAGCAGCACTTCGGGTTCGTTGACGATAGCCCGTGCGATGGCAACACGCTGTTGCTGTCCTCCAGAGAGGGTGTCCACCTTTCGTTCCTCGTAGCCTGTCATGTTCGCCATCTTGAGGGCGCGGCGCACTTTCTTCTTGATGACATCCGGTGCCTCTTTCTTCAGCTTCAAGCCGAAGGCGACATTGTTGAAAACATTCAGATGGGGGAACAGGGCGTATTTCTGGAACACGGTGTTCACGGGTCGCCGGTAGGGCGGTGTCTTCGTCACGTCTTCGCCTTTAAGGAGGATGTCTCCCGAGCTGGCTACTTGGAATCCGGCAATGCATCGCAAGAGTGTCGTCTTGCCGCAACCGGAAGGACCCAAGATGGTTACAAACTCTCCTTTCTTCACTTGCAGGCTCACGTCGTCGAGGGCGTACTTGCCGTCCTCAAACTGTTTCGAGACGTGATTCACCTCAATGATAAACTCATTCTTCATCTTCTCAATACAAACTAAATCGGTTTCTGTGCCCCTAAATCGGGTTTCTGTACTCCGAATAAATCATAAAAAAACTCATTTAATTAAACAATGCTCGCGTGTGTTCAAGCACGCGCGAGTGCGCACTCACGCAATTTCTGGTGCAAAGGTACTACTTTTTTTTTATATACGCAAGAAAAAGGATATTTTTTTTGAGAGAAAGACCAGAGCAGCGGAAGAGTAGCGGGTCGGAAAGTGGGGGAGACGAGCGCTCGCAGAGCACTCGCACAGGACCGGAGGGAGAGGGGGAGTGCGACGCAGGGGAGGGTAAACGGAGGGGTAAGGGGAGGCTCGCGGTACTACCCGCGAGAGCAGGACCGGAGGGAGATTGCCAAAGCAGGAGGTTTGCGGTACTACCCGCGAGAGCAGGACCGGAGGGGGATTGCCAAAGCAGGAGGTTTGCGGTACTACCCGCGAGAGCAGGACCGGAGGGGTGTACGAAGCAGGGGAGGGTAAACGGAGGGGTATGGGGAGGCTCGCGGTACTACCCGCGAGAGCAGGACCGGAGGGAGTGTACGGTGCGCGTAATGTCACGGCAAAGGTGGATAAATAACCTAGGTATAACCTAGGTATCACCTAGGTATCACCAAGGTTAGGCAGGTAGAAGAAGAAGCCGACACTCGGCCGGCACAAAGGATGAACACACCCCCCAACCCCCTTTGTAAGGGGGAGAATGGGGGAAGGAGGGATGGAGAAAGGGGGAGGAAAGGAGAGGAGAGGGGAAAGAGATGATGGTGAGAGGGGGAAGGGGTGGTGAGGATTATTAGGACATGATGGTGGAAAAATAGGAAAACAATGGGCGGAAATTAGCATAGATAAGTGTAAAAAAGTGCAAAAAATGCTAAAAGTAAAGAAAATGATAAATCTTTTTAAGAAAATGCTAATAGTTATTTCAAAATAAAGTTGTATCTTTGCAGCGGATTTCTAAAAAGAGAGATGCTATGAGGACACAATTCCCTGTTTTTCTCCTGTGGCTGATGCTGGTACCGGCATCCGTTCCGGCATATACACAGGTTCATGATAGTAGTCAAAAGAGTCAAACCTCCAATAGTTTGTACACGCAGAAGAGTCAAACCGCCAATGGATTGTACGCGCAGGGCGGTGAGACAGCCAACGGATTGTACGCGCAGGGCGGTGAGAGCACGAGCAGTTTGCACGCGCAGGCACAGCCGGCGGGTGTGCGACAAGCGGAGGCAGATGCGGCGAAGAAACAGGCAGATGCGGCGAAGATACAGGCGGATGCGCAGGCTGATGTGACGGGTGTTGAGAAGACGGAGGCGGAGTTGATGAAGCAGTACGCATGCAAATACCGTGCAGCGGAGGAGCCGGCAAAGAGGCTGGTGCTTGCGAACGAGTTCTTCGGACACCTGTACCAGACCGGGTATATCGACGAGCCTATCGTGTTTCCAGCCGGAGCCCACATGGACTCGGTGGACGTGAATGTATGGTTCTATATCTCGGAATGGTACTACTACGAGGGCGAATACGGTCTTGCCGTGCAGTACGCGAAGCGTGCAGAGGAGCACTGTACAAGCCATGTCGATGAGATTTCCAAGAGCGATGTATATAGCCAGTTGGGCAGTGCGTATTTCCGTGCGAGCGACTACGAGAAAGCCGCCGAGGCACTGCTGAAGAGCTACGAGATAGACCGTAAGAGCGGCGACTACGACCGTCTAAGTTCGACACTGAACGGGATAGGGTGCGTCTTCGTGGCAGGCGGCAAGGCACCAGAGGCGGAGAAATACGTGATGGAAGGTATCGCAGCGAACGCTCTGACGAACAACCTCTCGCGTCGTGCGGTGCTTTTCGGCACGGCGTCGGAGATGTACAAGGCGATAGGCGACAACCCGAAGGCGTTGCAGTACGCCACGGGAGCTCTGGAAATAGCACGCGAGACGGGCGACAGCTCGAAGATAGGGGTACGTCTTTCGCAGGTGGCGAACGTGCAGCTCGGAATGGGTCAGGTAGAGGACGCGAAGCGTTCGCTGGCAGAAGCGATGCCGTTGCTACAGGAGAGCGGGAACCTGCATTCGTACGGCATATGCATGAACCAGATGGGTGACATTCTCGCCAACGAGGGTAAGACGGAAGAGGCGACGGACTACTACCGCGAGGCGGCAGGTATCTTCCTGAGACAGAAAGACATGCGCAACGAGCTTCATTCGCGCGAGGGTCTTTACCGCGTGACGAAGCTGACGCTTCCGGGCGAGGCGATGCTGCATTTGGAGCGTGCGAAAGTGCTGCAGGACTCGATCTACCGTCAGGAGACAGGCGAGGCGCTGGGCAAATACAACGCCATCTATTACAACGACATCCTGCAGGAGAAACAGCAGCAGGCGGAGCACCAGAAGCGAGTTATCCTCTGGACCTCCATCACCCTCGCGGTAGTGGTGCTGTTCATTATCATCATCGGTGTGACCACCGCGTGGCGTTACCACAAACGCAAACAGACGGACTACGAGCAGGATCTGAATTCGCTCAAGGGTCAGTACGACGAGGTGAACAAACACTACCGGAACCTTGTGACAGAGCAGATGAAAGAGAACACGGGTATGACAGACGACGACCGGCTGTTCATCGGCGAGCTGATAGACGCCATCAACACGGAGGCGGAGAAAGGCATCGTGAGCATCGACAAGATAGCGGATCATATGCACATCAGCGTAGTGACGCTGAGGCGTCGGATAACGCGTACGCTGTCAATGACTCCGCAGGCATATGTGCTGCAAGTGCGTATGCACAAAGCCAAATACCTGTTAGAGAACTACCGCGACATCACGATAGCGGAGGTGTCGGAGCGATGCGGTTACTCGCAGGTGCCGAATTTCACGCGCGCGTTCCAAAAATACTACGGCATCAGCCCCAAAGAGGCGAGAGCGAAGTGATGAGTGTTGAGAGTTTAGAGTTGAGGGTAGTTGAAAGTTGAAAGTTGATAGTTGAAAGAAGTTAAGTGTTGAGTGTTGAGAGTTTAGAGTTGAGGGTAGTTGATAGTTGAAAGAAGTTGATAGTTGAAAGAAGTCGTATAGTTAAAAGTTATATATTTAACACAATTAACATTATTAACCAAATTATTATTAACCAAATTATTAACAACATGAGAAAGATTTTATCTTTGTTCGCCTTGGCAGCGGTAGTGCTGACAGGCGTGAGTGTGACAGCCCATGCGCAGAACTCGACGACATCGGACCTGAATGCCGTCGGCGCAAAAGGTTATGTCAATGCCTACGAAGGTTCGTTAGGCAGCAGCATGTCCAACTACGGCTGTACTGTAGCAGTAACCAAAATGCCGTCCTCGGGTGCCCCGGGTACGCTGAAGATTACGGACATCAGTTCCGCGTACTCGTACTGGCTGAAAGATGCCTGTATTGCCGGCTATGTATCGGACAAGAACGGCAGGAAGTTTGTCGTAACGAGGATTGACGACAACGCTTTTTCCGATTCTTGGGCGAAAAAGAACGTAACTAATATCACCATCTATTACGAAAAAGCGGATGTGTTCACCAATTATGTGCAGGGCAAGTTCGAGATAGGCGCCAGCGCCTTTGAGGGCTGCGAGGTGTTGACGGAAGTCAGGTACGCACCCTTGATTGCCGGTTCGACGTACATCAGCTGCGACCGTATAGGCGCGAAGGCATTCAAAAACTGCCCGAAATATAACTCCACGAGAATCCGTGTAGTGAACGCCGGCACCATCGGTTCCGAAGCGTTTGCGAACTGTACGTCGCTGAGCACCATCCATGTAAGCGGTACGATAGACAAGACCGCTTTCGAGGGCTGTACGGGCGTGAAGGACATCTACTGGTACGGAAACGGCTACGGACATTCGAAGAAATATTCTTCATCCACAGAATCTCCGTTCTATCCATTGCGCAATTCCGTAACGAAGATTCACCTCTACAGCGGCGTACAGGGAAACATGTTTACGGGCTTCTACGCATTGACAGAAGTAGTCACCCCTGCTGACATCTGGGACAAATTGAAAAATGTCAATATCTATGAAATGGGTATCGGGTACGGTGCTTTCGGCAGCTGCTATAACCTGAAGACCATTTCCGTAGCGGGCAAGATAGACCCGTCTGCGTTCTACAGCTGCAACCAGCTGAGTTCCATCACGTACCGTGGCGCCTATCTGTCGCAGTCCAGCAAGCCCGCCGACAATGGGGATTCGTACTTCGCCAACTACGCAAAGACCGTCACAAGCTTTGCTATCGAATCCACTTCGACAGAGAATGTCCCGAACACGTTTATACCAGCCTATCTCTGTTATGACTTGTATAATCTGACCTCACTCTCCATCCCTAACTATGTGACGACTATCGAAGAGGGTGCATTCCGAGCCTGTTCGTCTCTCACGTCCGTGACTCTTCCCGCTTCTATCAAATATATAGGAGAGTCGGCTTTTGAAAACTGCTCGAAGCTGGCAACCTGTTCTCTGGGTTCCTCGCATACCGCGCTGAAAACCATTGGCAAGAGAGCCTTTGCACGCACTGCCATCAACTCGTTCTATGTGCCGGAGTCGGTTACCTCTATGGGAGGACAGCTCGTGGACGGATGCAAGAGCCTGAAGGAAATACGGTTCAACACAAGGTCTTTGACCAAATATGCAGTAGGCGGCAGCTATGCCAACCTGTTCTTCAAACTCGATGGCGCAGAGCGCCGGAATGTGGAGAGCTTCTATGTCAACCCCGAACTGACCGTCATTCCTGATTCGTTGTTCTATGACTTCGAGGGTCTGCAGCAAGTGTTGACGACCAGCAACTCCGCCTATTTGAACAGCGTGAAGACGGTAGGCAAAGCCGCGTTCTTCAACTGCAAGGCTATGTGGGGCGCAGGCAGCCAGACGAAGATGGAGAACGTGACAGAGGTAGGCGAGTCCGCCTTCGAGGGCTCTAACTACAACGGCGTATGCAAGTTCGAACAGCTGTCCACTATTGGCAAACGCGCTTTCGCCAACACGCAGCTGATGTATATGCACGATATGGGCACCATGGCAAACCTGAAGAGCATCGGCGAGGAAGCGTTTGCCGACAACGCCAAGTTGGCGTCGGCAGAGTTCAACGGCGTACAGACCCTCGGCGTCCGCGCCTTTGCGAACAACGCCAAATTGGAGACCATCAACATCTCCAAAGCCGTTCCTGCCATCCAGTCGAACACGTTCGAGGGCTGCAATGTGAAGAGCATCAAAGCGAGCTGCTCCATCATCGATGCCATCAAGGCGGACGCCAACTGGACAGCCGTATGCGCTAACATACAAGCTACTGACACCAAATATACCCAGTCCTATCTTGACAATCTGCTCGGTAACAACTATGGCGACTCGTGGTGGTCATACAACGGAAAGATTGAGGTAGTCAGCGACCTCGACTGCGAGGGTAATGTAACGCTCAAGTGCAATCCGGATGAGGGTTATACCTTCGCTTACTGGCGCGGCGACGGTTCAACGGAGAACCCGCGCGACTTCGACCTCAGTACCTACGACCTGTGGTATCTCGGTGCCCAGTGCTACAACGATGCCAACCTCTATCAGACCAACTTCCAAGTGAAACCTGCCGGTGCCGGTGCCATCAAGATCACCAACCAGTACGGACACAACCGCAACGACCAGAAGTTTATTATCATGGGCAACGTGGACAGAGAAGAGGCTTATCTTACTCCTATGAGCAACGGATGGTACGACTTCAAGGAGTGGGAATACGACGAAGGAGCGTACTCTATGAGACCGGAAGAACTGTACGAGCACCCGGGCACCTATTCTCTTATGCTCGACGTAATGGAGAATATGGGCGGCGGAGAATACGACCCGGAGACCGGCATGTGGATGGACGGCGAGACGACCTACGATCCTCAGTTCGACCCGAACCTGACGGCAGTGTTCGCGCTCAAAGCGGTGCCAGTGGCAGTAGAGCGCTGCACGGACGGCAACGGTACGGTTGAGTTGAGCGAGCCGTACTCCAGCGTGGGCAGCACCGTAACGCTGACGGCAACGCCGAAGGAAGGCTTCGAGTTCGACCAATGGGAAGACGGCAACAAGGACGCCACACGCGAGGTGACCATTACTCCGGAACTGCTGACAGAACTACAGCCGATGGGTATGGACCCCGAGTTAGGAGAAGAGACCTACAACGAGTACCCCGTAGATATGGGCGACGGAATGTTAGAAGCGTACCACCCCGAGTCCAGTTATAAACTCCGTCTCTGCGCACAGTTCAAGCAGAAAGACGCGACAGGACTCGATGAAGTCGAAAGTCAAAAGTCGAAAGTCGAAAGCACCAAGATCCTCCGTGACGGCGTGCTGTATATAATGTACAACGGTACAATGTATAATGTACAAGGTCAGCGCGTGAAGTAAGACCGAATTACGAATTACGAATTACGAATTACGGATTACGTAATCACGAATAACCTCGGTAGTACGGCATTGGGTTGCCGTACTATCACAAAAAAACAGGCATTGACCAGCAGTTGCATAGGTGATTTACAGGTGATACCTCTGACTTGCATATGAGATGATGCTCAAATGCCTGAAAATGAGCAATAAAAAATCAAAAATCTGAAAGATAATGTATAATTTTTAATTTTTTATTCCTATGAAACAGAAAATCTTATTTTGGGTTGCTCTGGCAACCATGTTAGTAACCGGAGCGCTGTGTACCGATGTACAAGCAGCCCTCAAAGTGTTGGGAAATACGATCCCCCTCAAGGACGGTACTTCCACTATTGGAAACATCTCCATTGAGCAGTCCGTTGAGGACAGGACGGTGAGCATCCTGTTCGGAGAAACATCCTCTAAAACGTTAGATGTCGCATCAGACATCAACCTTATTTCTTATATAGGGGATGACTACGACTACATTTTGATAGGATTTGATGACGACCTTGAAATCACTCATAGTACGAAAGACGGGGTGCGGTTATTCGAATTCTGTGACACCAAATCCGATCCTGTAGAGGTGTTATTTATGAATAACAACCTGAAGAAAGACGTTACGCTGAAGATTAACATAACTAACGAAGAAACATGGAAGCCGGTTTTTTATTTGTACCGTATGAATCTTTATCTGAATCCTTTCGGTACCGGACTTGTTGAGGATTCCAAACTCCGCAAACTCAATTTTGATATCCAAACCGCCTCGGATATGATATTCTTAGACAATCAGCAGGAGCGTGCGTTTGTCAATTTGGGCTATGGTGATTACCATTTTTCCTTTACCAATACCGAAAAGAAAGGAGATGTTTTCTTTAATAATGTTGATGTTAAAGGTCTGGGACGGCTTGATACGTATGATGCACGTAATTACCTCTCAAAACCTCAGGGCTTAGGCTTCTATCTTTTGGGAACTCAGGCTGCTCTTTATGAATGTGGAGCCGCTATAGACTTCATAAAACGTTACCAGGGCGAAGTGAATCTTACTTATGCGCCTTTCGATTGGCAGTATTTCGGACCGGACGATTACTCCTCTTGGCGGCTTCAAGAGAGCTGTGAAGGAGGCGTGATTCTGCAAGCAACTTGCGCGGGAGACCTCTCGTCACTGGAAAGCGAAGACCTGCCGTGGATGCCGTTTAAAGACATAATTACCCGCGTCGAATTGCAGGAAGATGTAATGTATCCGTGCGACAAACTGCCCAAAGGTGCTTTCAAAGAATTCACCGCCCTGACCTCTGCATCGCTTAGCGGGCTTTATGGTCTGACAGAGATTCCCGACAAGCTGTTTTGTAACTGCGACAAACTGGAAGAAGTCACCTTCCCGACCATAACCGAGGGTATAGAGTCCATCGGCAATCGTGCGTTCTACATGTGCAAAAAACTGACTACGATGGAACTGCCCGAGACGGTGGAAGAAATTAGCGACTTCGCGTTCTACGACTGCCCCCAATTGGACGTGACACTCCCCAAGAGCCTCAAGAAAGTGGGTTACCGAGCCTTCGACGAGTGCAACACCGTCACCATGCCCAAGGAAATAGGAGAGAATGTGGAAACAGTGCTGGAGGACGAAGAGGAAAATTGGGCACCGGTGTTCCGTGTGGGACGATTAGTCTTTGAAGGCACGATGGAAGAGTGGCTCGCCCGCGACAATAAATGGATAATGAGTGCGTGGACGAATTACACCTCCGACGGCGGATACCTCAATATCGGCGGCGAGGACATCGTGGATCTGGTTATCCCGAATGGCACTACCGAGCTTAAACCCTATGCTTTCGCCAACGCCAAACAGATAAAGACTGTTACCTTCCCCTCCACGCTGACCAAAATAGGAAGATGTGCCTTCTATGAGAATGAGCGATTGGAGGCAGCCGACCTTCCGGACAATATCATTGAGCTGGGTGACGAATGCTTCGCATACAGCGGTATAGAAACGCTCACATTGTCCAAGAGCATCACCGTCATTCCCGAAGCAGCTTTTGAGGGCTGTGAAGACCTGGAATCCCTGAATCTTCCGGAGGGGCTGACCACCATCTCCGTATCGGCTTTCGGTGGTTGCCCCTTGCTGCAATCGCTCGTGTTGCCCAATTCGGTTATTTCCATCGGCGCCGGGGCATTTATGGAATGTGGCTTGAAGGAGGTCACACTGCCCAAGAGCCTTACCTCCATCTCGCCGATCGCCTTCTCCGGGTGTATGCTCCTCAACACGGTACACGTTCCCGCTGGTATGGGTGATGTGGAATTCGATTTATCGTTGTTAGATGAAGTTCCCGAAGAATTTAAACAGAGCTTTGGCTTCCCGTACGTGACCGACATCCGGTTCGGCGGCGATATGAACGAATGGCTCTCCAAGAGCCGCCCGTGGCTGATGGAAAACCTACCGGCGACCATTCTTGACATCATTAATGAAATCTATGTCCCGCACGAGGTCAATCTCTATCTCTCAGGAAGCGACGAACCGCTACAGGAAGCCGTTGTCCCCGAGGGCGTGACCGCCATTCCGGAAGACGCGTTCCACATGACCACATTGGCGAGCCTGACTCTTCCCGCAAGTATGAAGGAGATAGGAGCCCGTGCTTTTGAAGGATGCAAGAACATACAGAACTTGTACATCTATGCATGGAATCCGCCGACACTCGGTAAGGACGCTTTTGAGGGTGTAAACGGATTTATCACACCGTGGTACACGGCAAGGGACAATTACGAAAAAGCCGATGGATGGGGAACGTATGTTTTTTTGCTGCAGTTCGATTTTTATTATGACTGGCCCGTGCCGATGAGAGACGACTATGTACAAGTAAGGGTTAAAGAGGGTCAGGAGGCATTTGGTAGCGTCAGTCTGAATGTGCCGGAACAGCACCGCACCGGCGGTTATGAGTCGGAGACCGAGTTAACCGTCATGGTGGGCGGAGATATTACCGTCGTTGCCGAGCCTGCCGAAGGCTACCGCTTCGTCAGATGGGAGAGGTGGCTGTATAACGGAGCAATGGTAACTTCCGATTGGGAAGAAGTGTCCAACGAGGCAAGCTATACCACACAAGCACTTGGCCAATCATTTGACGGTACCATGCAGAACATCTTCCGCGCCGTGTTCGAGGAAGCGAAAGGCAGTTTTGACATCTCCGTCACCGTAAAGGGCATCGACCCCGAGTTGGTGGAGATTACCGGTGCCGGAACTTATAAGGAAGGCGACAACGCCACCCTATCGTTTACACTCAAAGACGATGAACACTACACCTTCTCCATGTGGCTGTTCGACGAGAACAACTTCCGTACGACCCAAACGCTCTCGTTTGAGAATATCGACGCCAACCACGACGTGGAGATTGTCTTCAATGTCAACAAATACACCGTGACAGCCACCGTCATTCCTGCCGGAGCCGGAGTGGTCAAAGGGCAGGGAGAATATGACTACGGCACGGACTACACACTGACGCTCGAACCCGCCGAGGGCTGGGTACTCAAGGAGTGGCGCGACGGCATTGCCTTGGATGAGAAATCCAACACCTTGACAGGCACGGTCTATGGTGCCATCAACATAGAGGTAGAGCTGGTACAGACCGTGAAGACTTATACCGTCACCTTCCTTGACTGGAACGCCACCAAGCTCTACGAGGAAAAAGTGGAGGAAGGCAAGGACGCCAAGGGACCGGACACCAACCCCGAACGCGAGGGCTATACCTTCATCGGCTGGGCGCCTGACATCACCAACGTCACCTCCGACCGCACCGTCATCGCACAATACGAGAAGAAAGACGCGACAGGAATAGAAGAAGTCGAAAGTCAAAAGTCGAAAGTCGAAAGCACCAAGATCCTCCGTGACGGCGTGCTGTATATCATGTACAACGGTACAATGTACAATGTTCAAGGCCAGTGCTTGCGCTAATGCTTGCACGACTGCGCGTTACACGCTTGTATAGTGCTGCGCATTGCGCTACGCTTTCCCCGACGGACGCGCTTCGTTAGCGCCCGTCGGGGACCCCAAAAGGGAATCACACAGATAGTACGGCATTGGGTTGCCGTACTATCACAAGGAATCGGAGATTATCGGAGTTAATCGGAATTAATCGGAATTAATCCGAGTTTATCCGAATTTATCCGAATAATCCGAATGCATTACATATAACAATAAACTCTTATACTATAAACAACTAAAATTAAAAATGACATGAGAAAGATTTTATCTCTCTTTGCAGTGCTGATAGCAGTTATCGGCCTGCAAGCGGCAACAATCACCAAGGTGGGTGACACCTTCGGTACCGTAGGATTTGCTTCAGTAGGACAGCAAACCGTCTCCTTTAGCTATCAGGTGACGAAACTACCTTCGGGTTCCGCTCCCGGTGAGGTCAAACTGACCGCTGTGGACGCCAAAGGCTTCGCGTACCAGAACCTGTATGTGCCCGCTGCTTTCCAGCACACCTACAGCGGATCCAACAAAGTGTTCCGTCTGACAGAAGTAGGCAGAGATGTGTTCTATTACTCTAATTACGTGAATGTATTGTTCGGATACTCGTACGGAGAGTTGCCGCCTTACATCCAGTTTGATGAATACTCCTTCGCTGTGAGCACGGAGTTGCTTTCCGTCCGTTGGTACACCGGCACCACGAATCCGTCTGCCTCGGAGATCTCCTCGCAGAGCTATGTTAAGTTCGGCGACGTATTGGACGATGCGTTCGTCAACTGCCACAAGCTGAACATGATCGTCGAGTGCGGCGAGGTGGTGAAGAACGGCGGGGCGAATGTGACGCACAAGCTCGGCAAATACGCGTTCGGTAACTGCTATGAGATACCTGCAATCATCTGCGGCGGTTCGAACATTGACCCGACGGCGTTCAGCGAATGTAAGGGAGTCCGCCTCCTTACATGGTTAGGCGGCAGTGCTTCCATCACCAGCGAGGAACAATCCCCCTTCTATTCTATGCGGTACGGCATACTCGGCATCTCCATATACGGTTCAGTGCCGGACTACTACTTCCGCAATTTCCAAAACCTTGCTTCTGTGGGCATGCCTGAGGACATCTGGTCATACGCCAGTGTCTATAACACCACTATCGGCAAATATGCCTTCGCCGTTTGTCCGAAGCTGTCGTACGTATCCATCGGCGGCAAAGTGGATGGCAATGCGTTCTACGACAGCCCGAACATCAACACTGTCTATTGGCGCGGCGGCGAGACGGACATCAAGTCGGACAACATGTCCATCTTCCGCTCCTCGGCAAACAAGATAACCACCTTCAAGTTCGAGAGCACGTCCGGCAGCTGCTCCGTTCCTGCCTATATCTGCGCAGGACTCAAAGCCATCAAGTCCGTCACTATCCCTGCCAACACGGGCGGTAAGATCGGTCAGTCCGCCTTCAAAGAGTGTACCGCACTGGAGACGGTGAACTTCGACGGCGACTTCAGCACCTATGCACCCGAAATAGGACCGTACGCCTTCAACAAGTGTACCGCTCTGAAGACCGTCACCACGAACAACAAGACCGGTTTCCCGGACAAGCTGTACAAGGTAGGCGAGAACGCGTTCGCCGGATGCTATGCGCTGACCACCGGTCTGCAAAAGAACAACACGAACATCGCCGAGATAGGCACCAATGCCTTCTACTCGACGGGTATCACCACGCTGGTCATTCCTAACACCACGCAGAACCTCAAATTAGGCAAGGAGATAGCCGGCGGCTACCAGTCCAAACTGACAGCCATCCACTATCTCTACAGCAAGTCGCTGAGCCGTGCCAATGCAGGCGGCAGCTATGCCAACGTGTTCCTCTCCGCCGGTTCGAGCGGCACAAGCTACCGTAAGAACGTGACGAAAATCGAGTTGGGCACGACGGTGACCGAGATACCCGACTCGCTCTTCTACAGTTTCAAGGGCGTGGAGGACGTCACGTGGGGAGCCGCTGTAGAGAAAATCGGCAACCACGCCTTCCATGACTGCACCAAACTCAAATACATCTTGATGAACAATGTGAAGACTATCGGCGAGAGTGCATTTGAGAATGCGGACATGTCCGGCAGTGCTCCTGTCAACGCAGCCAAACTGACGAGTATCGGCAAGAGTGCGTACAAGAACACCCTCATCACCGAGGCAGGCACCAACTGCAACGCCCTGACGAAGATAGAGGACAACGCCTTTGAGAACTGCAAGAAACTGGTGACGGTGACCATCCCTGAGAATGTGACCACCCTCTATTCGGACATCTTCAAGGGCTGCAGCGCGCTGACCACCGTCAACTGGGAAGCCAAGTCGTATGCCTATGCCGGTCCGTTCGACGAGACCATCGGCAAACAGATTACCAAGTTCGGCTTGGGAGACAACGTAGAGCTGGTGCCGCGCCAGCTGCTCAACGGCGCGAACCTCAAACTGCTGGAGTTCCCGACGAGCGTGAAGAACATCGGCGCCAACGCCTTCAAGAACTGCACCATCGACTCGGTAGCCTTTGTCTGCTACAACGCCGCCGCTCAGTCCTCTACCGTCAGCAAGCCGGAGAACGGACCTTTTGCCGGTTCGGTCATCAAGGCACTCTATATGCCGGGTTCCGTCAAGACCGCTCCGAAATATATGTTCGCCAACGCAGCCGCTATCGACAAGTTCGTCTATAAAGGCTTGGAGACCTTCGACCAGTATTCGTTCGCAGGAGCCGGACTCAAGGAGGTGACTTTCAACAACATCAAGTCTATCAACGCCAATGCGTTTGCCAACTGCGCATCGTTAGGAACCATCTATCTCATCGGCAGCGTCTGCACGCCGGGCAACTCCGCCTTCTCCGGATGTTCGGTCAAGAAGATTGTCGCTACGTGCGCGAATTATAATGATATATATAATAACGCTACGTGGAAAGCCGTCTGCGCGACGATTGAGAACTCCGAGTCCAAGTTCACCCAGAGCTATCTGGACGAGCTGTTAGGCCGCGACGTGATGGGCACGGATTTCTGGTCCACCAACAGCCGGATAGAGATTACCTCTCCGCTGAGCTGCGACGGCACGGTAACGCTGAAAGCCATCCCTGCCGACGGCGCTGCGTTCCAGTACTGGAAGATAGACGGCTCGACGGAGAACCCGCGCACCTTCGACCTCAACGAGTGGGACTTCTGGTTCATCGGTGCGTTCAGTGCCTTCCCGTCCGACTTCCACCAGCAGCATTTTGCCATGGTGCCGGAAGAGGCGGGCTATATCGAGGCAACCAACGAATACGGCCATGACCGCAACGACCAGCGTTTCATCAACGAGGAGCAGGCTGTCCTCAGAGCGCATATCACCAACGACTGGTATGAGTTCCAAGAGTGGCAATGGGCGGACGGTGTATCCGACCAGCCGATGATGGACCCCGAGGACCCTGCCAAGTGCTCGTTCTACATCCGTTACATGCCCGGCATGGGCGGTGACATGGGCGGCGGAATGGGCATGCCCGGTTACTATAAAGTGACGGCAGACCCTGTGGACTGGTCCGGCACCTATTATATCGGTTACGAGGACCCGGATGACCTGTCGATGATGAAAGTGCTGGACGGCTCGCTCTCAACGGGTATGGATGCAGCCAACAACTATATGACCGTCAGCCTGATGGGAGACATGACCCCGGAAATGAACCCGTCCGCCGAATTCACCATCGAGCCGAACGGCACCGGATGGGCTATCCATAACTCGATGGGCGAGTATATCAACGTCAATTCGGACGCTAACAAGCTGAACGTGTCCACCACAATGGGCGAACCTCTGACACTGGCTATGGGTGCCGACGGCGGTATCGACATCATCGCCGCTTCCGGCGCACACCTGCGTTTCAACAAGGCCCAAGACCAGATGCGTTTCCGCTTCTTCAAATCGACGAGCTACAACAACCAGCAGCCTGTACAGCTCTACCGCTACAGCAGCGGTGGCGGCGGTACGGAGCCGACCGAGCAACCGCAGCACGACGAGAACTTGAAAGCCGTCTGCCGGCTCCGTGCAATAGACGTAGCGGTTGAGGTTTCGCACAACGGCGGCGGTGTCGTTAACGTAGAGGGAGGCAGCATGCACAAGCTCGGCGAGGAGATTACTCTCACCGCTACAGCGGACGAAGGATTCGTCTTCAAAGGCTGGAGCAACAACACCACCAATGCGACTGTCAAACTGACTCTCGACATCAAGAATCTTATCCAGCGTACCATGATGGGTATGGACCCGGAGACGGGCGAGATGACCTTCAACGAAGAGAATGTATGGGACGGCTACACCTTCCGTCCGTTCGACCCGTCAGCCGAGTACATATATAAAATCAGCGCAGTCTTCGATGCCGACCCGAACTACAAGAAGACCTACACCATTACCGCTGTCAGCCTTGACCCGGAGAAGGGTAGCGTCAGCGGCGGCGGCGAGTATAAGGAAGGCGAGATGGCAACGCTCACCGCTACCCCGGCAGAGGGCTTCCAGTTCTCCGTCTGGTCGGACGGCGTGGCAGCCAACCCGCGTGTAGTGACCGTGACCGGCGATGCCACCTTTACCGCTATCTTCACCGAGAAAGTGATAGAGAAACCGACCTACACCATCACCGTGACGGCAGAGCCGGCAGAGGGTGGTTCCGTCAGCGGCGGAGGCGTCTATGACGAGGGCTCGACCATCACCCTTGTAGCCGTGCCTGCGGCAGGATATGAGTTCGTCAAGTGGTCCGACGAGAACACCGACAACCCGCGTACCGTGGTGGTCACCGGCGATGCAAGTTACACCGCACTCTTCAAGGTCGCTGGAGAAGGAATAGGGGAAGTACCAAGTGACCAAGTACAAAGTATCAAGGTGCTGCGTGACGGTGTGCTCTATATCGAACGCAACGGCAGGACCTACGATGCGCAAGGAAAGAGAGTGAAGTAAGGCACCCCCAAACGACAATTATTCATTAAACAACAATTGTTATGAAAAAGATTCTATCTTTAATCGCCTTTGTGCTGCTGGTGGCGGTGCAGACGGCAAGTGCAGCGGTTGTGAAGAGCTATGCTACCAGTAAGGATGGCAGGTTCGAGCTTCGCTGCGAGTATGACACGGAAACCGACGAGTTCGAAATCTTCATGACCTCCGTCAACTGGGAGGCGTACGGGAAGGACATGGTCATTCCGTATAGTATGGGTGCCAAGTTTGAGGACTACGACGGCAAGGGAGGTACCAAAGAAGATGATGAGTTCACCTACCTGTTAGACGAGTACTGCACCTTGGACATGGTGAGCCACAAGAACGAAATCGAGAGCATCACAATTAATTGCGGAGGTAAGGTCCCCGATGGTTTCGCCATGAGTGACCCTAACTTCTCTCACGCAGAGCCGTCGGCGCTGAAATCGGTTAAAATCGGCTCGTACATCACTGAGATAGGAAGCGAGGCGTTTGCCTACAACGAGAACCTGACAGAAGTTGACATCATGTCGGTCCGGACGATTGGTGAACGCGCTTTTGCCGCCGCATACGCAGATGACATGATGGGCGGAAAGGAATGGTACGGTAATATCGAAGAGCTCTATCTCAATCAAGCAACAGAGATAGGCGTAGAGGCGTTTATCGGTCAAGGCGCATTGACAAACATCATCTTCAACGAAAATGAAGGCTACACGATTCACAGCGATGCGTTTAAGGATTGCGGTATCCGGTCATTGACGCTGTCTTCCAATGTCAGCGGCTACGGGCTGACACAGTCGCCTTTCATTGGCTGTCCGCTTGAGAAAGTCATCATGAGGTCAACCGACGGAGCGGAAGGCAGGATGATACTGGTTGCGCCCTATTTGTTCGCAGGCGTATCCGGCGCGTTTGATTTTGAATATGAGGATGACCCTAACTCAGCACTTCCCGAAGGACAATACGAGTCTGTGTTGTTCTATGACCATTGTTTCTACAATTCGGGCGTCAAGTCTGTCAAAGGACCGGAGGGCTGGAAGATTGATGTCATTAGTCCGGCAACACCCTCTGTATCCATCGGTGAGAGTGCTTTTGCAAACACGTTTAATCTCAAGGATTTCGATCTGCCGGATGAAACAGCAGGCGATGTGGATATCCTGAACGAGGCTTTCCGCTATTCGGGTATTGAATCTGTCAATCTTGCCAAAAACAATCACCTCCGTAAAATCGGCGACCGCGCTTTCGAAGGCTCCAAACTGAAGACTCTGCACCTCATTGGCAGTCATAATCCGATAAACGATGAGGCTCGTTCCATAGAGCTGGGCGAAGAGGTGTTCGGATACACCAACAATCTGAAAAGCGCTGTGATTGAGGCGGACATCAACGGCGGTATGGACAATTTCCTGCCTGCCGGCACTTTCCACCACTCGGCGTTGGAGGAATGTACGCTGCCCGAAAGCCTGACATGGATCGGCGGCGGCGCATTTGCGTACAGCAACCTGAAATCGTTCACCGGATGGGCTGCGCTGGAGAAGATAGAAGCGAGTGCGTTCGAGGACTGCCAGAAACTGGAGTCCGTTGACTTGTCGAACACCAAAGTAAAGTTCATCAACCAGCGTCTTTTCGCCAACGCCGTGAAACTGAGCGAGTTGAAATTAGCGGAACGCCTTGATTATATCCGCGAGTACGCTTTGGAGGGCACCGCCCTGAAGAGCCTGAGTATTGACGCTTCGCACCTCGACGCGTATGCTATCACGGGCATGCCGGAGCTGGAGAGCGTTGCGTTCGTTCATCCGGACTACCAGTTCGTGCTGGAGAACACGCTGACCAACCTGCCCAAACTCAAAAACATCGACTGGGGAAGCTATGTCGGCAATCTTGTGAAGAACGTGATAGTGGACTGCCCTGCTCTGGACAGCCTCGTTACCCCTGCCGCTGCGGAGTATATAGACAAAGACGCATTCAGCGGCATTGCCTCGCAAGTGAAGGCACTGTATTTCAATTCGCCTTCGCTCAATGCCCCGGAGAAAGCGGACGAGGCTCCTTTCAGCGCTTTCTCGGCACGCTTGTATTTTGCGCCGAGTGTGATGAATGTGAATGCGTTCATATTCAGCGGGATGAATGTCACCAATTCTCCGGAGCTGCGGAGTAACTTGGCGTTCGACGAGGACGCTTTCGCCGATGCAACGATTGATTCGCTGAACTGGCATTTTCCCAACGAATCAGTTTATCCGTTCAAGAAAGCCGATGTTGACAAACTGGCTTTCAGCAAGATGACCGCTATACCACACGATTTATTTGCCTACAGTACGATAGGTACATTGTATTTAGACGGCATCGAAGAGATAGGCGAGAGTGCTTTCAGCAAGGCTTCCATAAGTAATTCCGCACTGGACGGCGCTTTGGTAATCCCGGGCTCCGTGAAGAGCATCGGCAGCTATGCGTTCGAGGGCGTGATGTGTGACAAACTGATTTTCGAGCAAGGTACCGGTCTGACCATCGGCAACAACGCGTTCAAGTTAGGGGAAGGCGAAGGCTCTTTCTGGAGCATCCGTTCCTATTACGGCAAAGACAACATCCCTTCGGCGGACGGCGCATTCAGCATCGAGGACAAGATTGCGCATTTCTACGCCGGTTCGTGCGACGATGTAGAGGCATACAAAGCCGCTGACGGCTGGAAAGACCTGCCTGTGGACAAATGGGACGGTCTGAGCGAATACAAGTATTCGTTCGAGGTAATCGGCGACAACGGCACACACCCGATAGAGTTCTATGTCAATGATATGATCTATCTGAACGGACAGATAGCGAGCCAAGGTGCCGTAACCTGCGACAACAAGATGAAGCTGGAGTTCTGGCCCTTCTGCTCCGACATCACGTTCGACCACTGGCCGGACGGCAGTACCCATCAGGCGGAGTACACAGCTACCCTCTCTTCCGACACCGTCATCCGTATCTACGTCAAGGAGAACGACTATGACCTGTATCTGTCGCTGGAGAACCCTGCACTGAGCGAGGTGGCGAAGATCTACATAGCGCAAGCCAAAGACCACTGGGAGTGGGTTGAGAAGAGCGAAGCAAAAGTAAGCTCCTGCAACGAGGCGAGCGTCAAGTTGGAACTGTTGGATACCGAGCACTACTATTTCATCGGCTGGTATGACGAGAAGGACAAACTCGTTTCCAGTACTTCTATTATGGAAAATATCACGGGTGCGGGCAACCTCAAAGCCAAGGTGGGTATCAACCAGTACTATATATCCGTGATGTTCAACCCGGGCTGCATGGACTGCTACGGCATGGACGCCACCGACCATTTCGAGCTCAACGGTGTGAACAAGGGTAACAACGACTTCGGCGAGAACCTCGACTACGGCACGCAGGTGACCCTCAAGTTCGTGGGCGAGAAGGGTCCGAACTACCGCTACGTCATCGACTACTGGACGGACGAGTACGGCAATATTGTTTCCGAGGAGAACGAGTTCACCTTCGCCGTAAGCGAAAACCGCACCTTCCATCCGGTTATCAAGCTGGCTAACTCGTATTTCGTGACCGCCAAGTCCGCTGACGAGACGCTCGGTTCCGTCACACTCACGCCGGTTGGCGATGCAGTGGCAGGCGAGGGTGCCTACTGGGAGAAATCGCAGCTCGAACTGCAAGCCATCCCGGCAGGTGACCATATCCGCCTCAAGAGCTGGAACGACAACGCGGGCGAAGAGAGCGCATGGCAATTCCGTACCGTCACCGTCAACGGCAACTTCGATTATGTAGCCGAGTTCGAGAAAGACTCGTTCAACGTGGTCATCACCGTCAACAACGCTATTGACCCGTCAATGATAGAGTTTACCGGCGAGGGACGCTACGGCTGGGGCGATGACGTGACCGTCAGTTGCAAGATTCTCGACGACCACTACTACTTCCAGAGCTGGATGGGACCGAAGGTTTACTCGGACGAGCAGACTACGACCTTTGAGAACTTGGGTTCGTACAGCGACATCGAGATCAAGCTCTATATCCAGCCCAAGGAGTATGAGATTACGCTGTCGGCAGAGCCTGCCGAAGGCGGAACGGTAGAAGGCGGAGGAAAGGCAGTCTATATGCAGCTGCTCCCCATCACCGCCATACCGAACGACGGCTATGAGTTCGTTGAGTGGAAAGAGACCGGCGACAAAAACGCCGAGACGAAGGTTGAAGTGACTGGTGACGCCGCCTATACCGCAGTCTTCCAACTCAAAGAGTACACGGTTACCTTCGTGGACAACAACGGCGAGACGATCGAAGCAGTCAAGGTACAGCACGGCAAAGACGCTACGGCTCCCGAGGCACCGGAGGTAACAGGATACCACTTCACCGGTTGGGACAAGTCGTGCAAGAACGTGACATCCGACCTTACCGTCCAAGCGCAGTACGAGATTAACACCTATACTGTCAAGTTCCTTAACTGGGACGGCACGCAGCTGGAGGCACAGGTCATCAAACATGGTGAGACGCCTGTCTATGGCGGCGAAGAACCGACCAGAGAGGCGGACAAGGACTACACCTATACCTTCAAGGGCTGGACACCGGAAATCAGCGCTGCTACAGCGGATGCCGAATACACCGCTGAGTTCACCGCAACCCCGAAGGATGCAACAGGACTCGGAGATGTACCAAGTGACCAAGTACAAGGTACCAAGGTGCTCCGTGACGGTGTGCTCTATATCGAGCGCAACGGCAGGACCTACGATGCGCAAGGAAAGCGCGTGAAATAGACACAGGTAGTACGGCATTGGCTTGCCGTACTATCACAAAAAATCCGAGTTTCTCCGATAAATTCGGATAATCTCGGATAAACTCGGATAAACTCCGATAATCTCGGATAAAATCCGAAAAACAGACCACACATATGAAACGAATACTGCTATTGTTTATGACATTATTATCTATTGCAGGCGCGGACGCGTGCAAACACAAGACGTACAAGATTGACTTCTCGGGGCAGGAATATGCTTATGCGGAGTCAAAAGTCGAAAGTCAAAAGTCGAAAGCCGAAAGCAAAGACCCTTGGCTGAGTGAGCAGGGACTGATGCCTGCCCGTGCGGAACACAAGGCGGGCGAGGAAGTGGTGCTGTATTTCCCGATGGTAGCCACCGACACCGACTACCGCTTTATCCTTGATGGCACGGAGATACGCCCGGAATACGACTCCCGCAAAGGCTTCATCATCCGTTTCACCATGCCCGAACATGATGTGACGCTGCGGTACCTCCAGCGCAACTCCATGAACGAAATACCCGAGCCGTGGAGATAATGTTTCTCCACCCCACAATGACCGTGAAATGACTTCCTGATACCCTCCTCCTGAAATACTATTCCGATACCATTGCTTTATCACTAAACAGGGTGCTAGGCGAATTGGTCAGAAAACTGAATACTAACTCAATATATTAACCGGTATGAAAAAAATGTTTACACTTTTGGTTGGGCTGATAGCGGCTGCAACCATGCACATGGCTACAGCTCAGGAAAAGGCTGTGCCGGCGGAACTGACGAACTATGCAAAGTTCGAAAAACGGCTCAGTAAGACCACCATTGACAACGTGACCTATCTCTATCCGCGTGGGTATCACCTGATGTGGGATATGATTGAAGATCAGTACGGGGTCAGTGCGGGGGGGCATTATCCCCAAGCCGAAGACGGTCAGACCGTGATTTATTTTACGGACAAAGACGGCGTGCTCCGCGTAACACCACTCCGATGCTATGTATATGATGTAGAGGAGGTCGAGAAAGTCACCATTCCGGCTACGGTGGGAATATATATCAAGAAAGATGACAACTCCATCCCCAAACACGGATTTGTAGCTGATTTTGCGGTTTCCGGTCCGATTGAGTTAGATTCAAGATATTATGGAGACAATCGTATTCTCGGGGAGAGCTTGAATACAAAATTAATTAAAGAACTGACGGTGGATGTAAGCCGTTGGCCTTCGCTGCATAAGGAAGCGTTCCATGATTTAGGTGGTGTCAAGAAACTGACCCTCATAGAGAACCAACGCAGCGAGCTTATGCCCGGGTATGTGCTTGATACCATAAATAGAGATATAGTTAAAGGCGATAGTTTGGAGCAAGTGACGATTGTGGCGTACAATGTGGATATTATAAAGCAATTTGCGTTTGATAAGATAAGAAAGACGCTCAAGTCTCTCTCTATCGAAACGTCCAAGCATTTTGCCATGGCAGATGCTCTATTAAAAAGTGCCCCTGCTTTGGAGAGCGTGAAGCTCCAGCTGACCGGCGAGAAGCCCGCCGAGCGGTTCAATATCAGCGATAAGGCGTTCGCCGAATGTCTGAAACTGAAAGAAATCCGGCTCGCCGGTGTGGATACGATAGGCGAAGCCGCATTCATGAATTGTACGGCACTGGACAACTTGCAGCTCTATGGTGTGGGACTCGTTCCTACCCTGCGCGTGATCGGTCCTCATGCCTTCGACGGAGCGAAATTGGGGAATAGCCTGTTTTTCGGCGACAAGACAGCGTACGAGAACCTTGAGAAGATAGACACCCACGCTTTTGCGAACACCAACATCGAGTCGGTGACCTTCAGTGGCTACAAACGCCGGATAGACGTCAACAACGAGATTTTCTATAACTGCAAGAAACTCAAGACGCTGATATTCACCATGTCTTCTCTGGAGCACTATCTGGCGGCGGAAGGAGCCACGACCTATATAGCCCAAAACTGTCCTGCTCTGACCTCCATCTCCGCCTACAGCGCGGAGCAGGGCTTCTACCTCGGCGGCAAGGTCTTCAGCGAGCAAGCCTATCCGTGGTACAACCTGCGCGAGCAGATCACCTCGTTCACATGGAGAGGTCCGTACTCCGGCTGGATACCGAACTATCTGTTCAAAGGCATGAGCGCTCTCCAGACCTTGGATATTGTGTCTCCGTTAGGCTGGGAGCTCCGCTGCGGCGTGGAGTCGTTCGCAGGCTCCCATCTGACACAGCTGCCCTATCGAGTACGCCAAGCGGCGGAGAAGGCATTCTACCAGTCCAAGCTGCAGCAGGTGGAGATAGCGCCGGGTACCACGGAGGATCCTACCGTCATTGAGAACCTGTCTTTCTCCGAGACCGCGCTGAAATCCGTCTCCTTCCCCGATGGCGTGTACACAATCTACGAATCCGCCTTCAGGAACAACAGCCAGCTCACGACCTTTGATATGAGCAAGGTCAAGCAGCAGTTCACCGGCGTGTCGCGCCAGTACGTAGCTGACGGCACGGAGTTCAAAGCCGCAGACAATGCTTATACCTCTTATCCCAACACCATTCCCGCCCATTTATGCCGGGGATGCCGGTTGCTGACGCTCTCGCTGCCAAAGGCAACCACAAATATTATGACAGCCGCTTTTGCTGGCAATAGTTTGTCCTATATCTTCATTCCCGACGAGGTGACGGAGGTAGGTCTGAGTGCTTTTGCTCCGGCAGAGGTAACGGCGAAGCGCACCGTGCGGGTTGGCAAGAAAGTCACCAAGCTGGACGAGTACGCCTTCGGTTATTCCGGCAATAAGAGCAAAGCCGAGACCCAGCGGCTTATCTGGCTGAACGACCAGTGGAACAACGGAAGTATCGTCAAGATTTTCCCGAAGATAGAGGCATTGGAGCTGACGGACGGCGGCGTGTATTGCGAGACCATACCCGACTTTCTCTGCGACGGCTGCGCGTCCATCACCTCTGTCACGTTTGCGGACGACACCAAGCGGATTGGCGAATTCGCCTTTGCGGGACTGAAGAACCTGAAGTCCGTCAAGATACCGTTCTTCTGCGAGGAGATTGGCAGATCGGCGTTCTTGGATGCGTCTTCCTTGAGCCAGATTATCATTTCTGAGCAATGCCGTCTGAAGAAGATCGGTAGCTGGGCATTTGGCTCCGCGTCCTTCACCGGGCCGTTCGTGCTGCCGGAGAACTTGGAGATTGTGGACTTTCTGGCACTTCCGATGAAACTTACCTCGGTGGAGTACTACGCCAAGAACCTGAAATCGAGCCGGCCGTTCATTGCTACCCTGAACCTGAAGGAGGTGAACATCCGCGAGGGGGTGGAGAGCCTGCCCGATTCGCTGTTAACGAACACGTATGTTACGCAGATGACTATTCCTTCTACCGTAAAGCGCCTCGGCAGGCAGATGTTAGCCGGTGTACAAACGCTCGACGGCAACACCTTCCGCATCTATTACAACGCCAAGAACGCCACCTTCGAGCCGTACGAGAAGTTTGGTAAAAACAGACCATCGGAAGATCACACCAAAGCACATTACTTCAGCCCGTGGGGTGTGGACCATGTCAACAAGGTGGTGAACAATCTGGCGTACTACGAGGACTTCAGCGGCTACAGCGAGAAGATATTGGAGACCAAGTTCGACCTCGTCATCGGCTCCATCGTAGAGAGCCTGCCCGATTTCTTCTTCGCCGGACTGAAGATGCACCGCCGCAACTATACCCTGCCCGAACACGTCAAGAAAGCCGGCAAGTTCGCTTTCTATAACACCGACATCCAAAGTTTGACCGCCGAGGGCTTGGAGACAGCAGACGAACATGCGTTCTATTTCTCCGACTCGCTCCGCCGCGCTACGCTGCCGAACCTCAAAGCGGTGGCGCCGTACGCGTTCAGACATTGTAGAAACCTCACATCCGCAGATATACGTTCCGCTCAGGAAATAAGTGAAGAAGCTTTCTCCAATTGTCAAAAACTGGCGGGTGTCCGGATCGGCGAGAGTCTGGTTACTATCGGGAAATGGGCATTCCATAACTGCTACACTCTCTCGGACGGTCTGGTTCCGCGCTATGCACAGGTCATCGGCGATTCGGCGTTCTTCGAAACCGAAATCAGGGATGTAACCATGCAGAACGTACGCAAAATGGGTACCGGCGTCTTCGCCAAAGCCAGTCTTCAAAAGATACATCTGGATTTCCTCACAGCCGTTCCCGAGACGAACGAACACACCTTCGACGGTATTACCCCCGGCAATGTAACTGTGACTGCCAACTGCGATCTGATACCTCTCTTGGAAGCGGACGACAACTGGAAGGACTTTGATATACAGGGTTACGGCTCCCGTTACCTGAGTATTGTTCCGGCTCCTGACCCCAAGGAAGGAAGCGTCAGTGTCTCCGTCCCCGGATGCGACAACGTAGTGAGGGTGGAAGCCCAGCCTGCGAAGTTCTACACCTTCAAGCAATGGTCGGACGGCTCAACTGAGAACCCGCGCGAGATAACGCTGACGGAAGACATGAGTCTGGGCGTTGAGTTCGAGAAGACCGGCGATTATGTCAAGAAATACTTCCGCTTCGGCTTCAGCACGCCCGATGGCGCTACATTCTCCAAAGACCCGTCGGGCTGGTATGTCATCGACTATGAAGTGGCATACGAGTACCCAATCTATGATATCAACGTCTTCGCCAACGAGCATTTCCGCATTGATTTCAATGAATCACTCATGCCGCGCGACACGAAGGGTAATATCCTCCCGGATGCACCCACCCTGATGTGTACCTCCGACGGAGGACCGGAGAACTGCACCTCGGCTACCCTCGCGTTCGACTATGCGGACAAAGAGTCTATCCTGAACGCCCAGACGGACACCATCGTCATCACCATCCCGCTCATCGGCGAGAATGTACGGCTGAGTGACGTACTGCAAAGCAGCGACACGGATATGGGCGGGCTGTACTACTATGACAAGGAGGACTATAACTACAAGATGCATGGCATAGCAGAAGGTGACATGGTACCCTACGGCAGCGAGGTGACGGTTTATGCACACCCGAACACCGGACATAACTTCATCGGCTGGGATGACGACGTCACCGACGAAATACGCACCTTTACCATCGGCGAGGAGATCCATAAAGCCATCTTCGAACCCAAAGAGTTCCTCGTTACCTTCTCGGTCAGCGAACCGGAGTATGCTACGCTATTGGCATGGGGAGAAGAATATAAATACTTTGAGCAGACCTATTCTTACGGAGAAGCAATTGATTTGCTACCCGACGAATATATTCAGGTACTTGAAGCAGCCGGTACTTTCGACCACTGGGAGGTCAACGGCAAGGTAGCAGAGATTGAACTCATTGAAGACGACTGGATTGGTTTTATTCCTTATCTGAAAGACCCGATAACGGAGGATCTCAACATCGTTGCCGTCATCAAGCTCAACGAGTTTGACGTACAACTGCTCTCCTCCGATGAAGCGATGGGAACGGTAGCAGTAGAGGGCGAGTACTCGCACTACGGCGACCAAGCCACCCTCACCGCTACGCCCGCTTCCGAGCACTACGAGTTCACAGGCTGGTCGGACGGTCTCATCGACAACCCACGTGAGATAACCATCACTTCAGACACGACTATCAAGGCGCTCTTTGAGCCTGTGAAATATAATGTCAGCCTGACTATCCTGCCGGAAGGAGCAGCGGTGGCAGAGGGCGCAGGCGAATACGCATACGGCACGGACTACACGCTCACGCTGGACCTGAAAGAGGGCTACGAACTCAAAGAGTGGCGTGACGGCATCGCCCTCGACGAGAAGGGGCTCACCCTTACCGGCACCGTCTATGGCGATGTGCATATCGAGGCGGAGCTGCAGCTCAAGAAATATACTGTCACCACCTCGGTGGACGACAAGGCGGACGGTTCCGTCACCGGCGGCGGCACCTACGACTACGGTACGGAGGTGAAGCTCGTTGCCGAACCGGCAGCAAACATGGTCTTCGCCGGATGGGAGGATGACCCCTCGGCACCGGCAGAGCGCATCGTCACCGTCACCGGCAATGCCTCCTACAAGGCTCTCTTCGAGCGCGGTACGGTCAACATCACCGTGCTCTCGTCGAACATCAACCTCGGCTCGGTAGTAACCAACATCGGGACAACGGACGTAGCTATCGGCACGCAGATTTCGCTTATCGCGCTGCCCAAGACCGGCATCCGCTTCACGATGTGGTCCGACGGCAATACCGACAACCCGCGCACCGTCACCGCCACGGAAGACGCAACGCTGATTGCACTCTTCGCACCCGAAGTGTTCACCGTCACGGTCGGTGACTACGACAAGACGATGGGTTCCGTTGCTATCGACGGAGAGGAGTATGAGTACCTCGACTACGCGCACCTCGTCGCTACGCCGAACGAAGGATACGAGTTCAAGGGATGGGACAACGGCGAGACGGAAGATGACATCTACGTCCTCGTCGAGTCGGACATCACCGTGACACCGATCTTCGCGAAGAAAGACGCTACGGGAATAGACAATGTACAAAGGGACAATGTACAATGTACAAAGGTGCTCCGCGACGGCGTCATCTATATCATATACAAGGGGACAATGTACAATGTACAAGGTCAGCGTGTGAAATAGACACAGGTAGTACGGCATTGGCTTGCCGTACTATCACACACTAAAGAAAAAAACGAGATAATCCGACTCAATCGGATAAATTCGGATTTAATCGGATAAAACTCCGATAAACCCCGATAAACTCCGATAAACTCCGATAAAATCGGATAAATTCCGATAAATTCAGAGAGGCTACAGCGAGGGTACGGTGACGTACGTAGTGCGAACGAGATGTGTTCCCGGCGGGATGGAGGCGGGTTGGAGCCAATTTCGAAGATAACAAAAAATGCATAAATAACCCTTTAAATTACCAGCAACAATGAAGAAACTATTCAGACTGGCGGCTCTTGCAGCCGTGGCACTGCCGCTGATGGTGGCTTGTAAACCCAATGATGGCAATCAACCTACACAACCCACCAACAACGAACTTGAAGGTCCGTACGTTGATTTTGCAGAAATCACTGACGGAAAACTGGTTCTTGGCAATCAGTTGTTCCAAAACAACGAACCGTTCAGTTTTGACATCACCTATAGCTCTAACGGAGTGGTATATTACAATGGCGAAGAAAGCCGTATTCTTACCATCGGTGACCCCAAAGTAACCGGTGAAGGAGCAAAAAGAGGTTATGCTTTCCCCGTTACCGTCAATCCTCCGCTGGACGGCGAAGACGCCGAGTTTACGCTGGTGTTTTCCGTACAATATGATGCCAACACCGTGGTCGAGCAAGCCAGCCGGCTCACTATTGTCCGCAAAGGATTGCAAAACTACGAGATACCTGAAGGTGCTCTGACAGGCAAGTTCTCGGTAGGCAAAGGCAGACAGCTCTATTTCGCCAAAGGAAATCTTGAGTACGACTCGCTGCTTAACAAATATTCATTTGCCGAAAGTCAGTACAAAGACGAAAAAGGCGTATTGGGTACCGACAGGTATGTGTCCCGTTTCCCGCAGACACCGTACTTCAAAAACAACGAGCCGCTGTATGTGCTTGAAGGGGTGTTCTCGAGTTGGACTATTGATGGGGCAGAGCCAAGCGATGATAACAATTATTGGCTCATCCCCGCTGCCGAAGAGTGGGATTATCTCATCTACAAGCGTGCCAATGCCGACAAACTGCGTGTCCAGTACATCATTGACGACCATCTCAATCCCGGTGGACAAAGCGGTCTGATCCTTCTGCCGGACAACTACCTTGATATGGCTGCCGAGAAAGACTGGGATGTGACCAATATAGGACGAGGTTTCGTAATAAGCACCGAAGAGGAACTCAAACTCTTGGAAAGCCGTGGTGCCCTTATCTTGGCACCGTTTGGCTGGTTGAGTGCATCGGATATCTATAATGACATACCCATGGAAGAATCGAGAGCGATGCTCGGCGTTTATTGGTCATCCAGCATGCAGAATGAAGCAGAGGGTAAAACAAGTACGATAGCACTTGTGCTGAACGAAGTGAGAAGTGAGGATAACGGAATCAACCTCATCCGCGTACATCAGGACGTACCATCTGCCCGCAATGTATGCATCCGCCTCGCCTACCAGAAATTCCAATAATATCCAACAGGTAGTACGGCATTGGTTTGCCGTACTATCTCTAAAATATAGATTAACCGTATTTTAACTATATTATTACCTTATTTTAAGCTGTTCAGAATTTTCAGAACGACCTGTAATCTCATCAAAAACGTACTGAAAACACCACTTTTGCAAAAAAAAATCCCTTTCCCCTTGCATATGTGCGATTTTTGTAGTAATTTTGCACAGAATTTTGGATTATGGGACTATTATTGCTGTTTTTATTAGGTGCCATGGGCATCAGTTTTGTGTGCTCCGTGCTGGAGTCCGTGCTGATGTCCACCACCCTCAGTTATATCAATCTCCGTGAGGAAGAAGGCTATGCACCCGCCAAGCTGATGGAGGGCTATAAGGAGAACACGGGCAGACCGCTTGCGGCTATCCTCTCGCTCAACACCATCGCCAACACCATCGGTGCCGCCGGCGTCGGAGCGCAGGCTACCATCGTCTTCGGCTCCAAGTGGTTCGGGCTCGTCTCTGCCGTCACTACCATCCTCATCCTCATCTTCTCGGAGATTATCCCCAAGCGTATCGGCACCACCTATTGGCGCAATCTCATGGGTTTCACCGCGCGCACCATACGCGTGCTCATTTTTGTCTTGTATCCGCTCGTCCTGCTCATTGAGTTCATCACACGCATGTTTCCCGACAACGAGGACGAACCCTCTGTCAGCCGGGAGGAAGTGCTCTCGATGGTCAATGTGGGCGAGGAAGAAGGCGTGGTGGACGAGGACGAGAACAAGATTTTCTCCAACCTCATGCGCCTCGACACCATTCACGCCTATGACGTGATGACACCCCGCGTGGTGGCGAAGACGGCACCCGAAAACATGACCCTCCGCGCCTATTACGACAACGACGAGTACGACCATTTCTCGCGTATCCCTCTCTATAAACCCGAGGCACCCGAGTATATCACCGGTTATATCCTGCGCAACGACGCGCTGGAGGACTTGACGGAGGACCATTTCCGCAAGACTCTCGGCTCCATCAAGCGCCCGCTGCCCGCCTTTGACCAAGACCTGACCCTCGGCACTATCTTTGACTCGATGCTCAAGCAGAAGAGCCAGATAGCCCAAGTGATTGATGAATATGGCATGTTCGTCGGTATCCTCACCTTGGAGGACATTATTGAGACCATCTTCGGCTTGGAGATTATCGACGAGAACGACACCGTCATCGATATGCAGCAGTACGCCCGCGAACGGTGGCAGCTACGCCAGAAAAAATACCAGAAAGTACCCGCCAAGCTTGGCGGGTTAGAACCCAATGAGACAGAAGAGCAACATACAGATACTGAACAAAAAAGCGAGGTTTGAGTACATCATCCTCGACCGCTACACCGCAGGCATTCAGCTCTTCGGTACGGAGATCAAGTCCATCCGCGAGGGCAAAGCCTCCCTCATCGACAGCTACTGCGCGGTGGAGCACGGCGAGGTCTTTGTCAAACAGATGCACATCGCCGAGTACCGTTTCGGCTCCTACGCCAACCATGACGTCCGCCGCGACCGCAAGCTGCTCCTTCAGCGGCGCGAGATTCGCAAACTGGAGAAAGCCACCAAGGACACCGGCAAGACCATCATCCCCCTCTCGCTTTTTATCAATGACAAAGGTTACGCCAAGATGGAGATAGCCCTCTGTCAGGGCAAGCATGCTTACGACAAACGCCAGTCCCTCCGCGAAGCCGACGACAAACGCGAGATGGCGCAACTCCGGAAAGCAATGAGAAGATAGACCGCTTCGCGACTTTTGTCTTTCGACTTTTGTCTTTTGTCTTTTGACTGAAACTATTAATTATTAACTATTAATTATTAATTCATATGAAGTTATGTAACAAATTCGCTGCAGAGTTCTTCGGAACGGCAGTATTGGTTCTGGGCGGTTGCGGAACTGCCCTGTTCGGACATGTCGGATTCCTCGGCGTAGCCTTGGCGTTCGGTCTTACTATCGTTGCCGCTGCCTATGGCATCGGTCATATCAGCGGCGCGCATCTTAACCCCGCTGTCAGCCTCGGCGTCTTCGTCAACGGCAGAATGACTTGGCAGGAGATGCTGTGCTACTGGTGCGCACAGATTCTCGGCGCTATTGCTGCTGCGGCTATCCTCTTCGGTATTGCCAAATCGGCTGGAATGGAGATCGGCACCTTCGCTGCGAACGGTTATGGCGAGTTCTTCTCCGACGCTGACGTGGCTGGCGGTTATCTGCGGACCAACGTATGGGGCGCTTTCGCTACCGAGTGTGTGCTGACCTTCGTCTTCCTGATGGTCATCCTCGGTGTGACGGACAGCAAGCACGCCAACGGCGCTTTCGGAGGACTGGCTATCGGTCTGACACTGACCCTTATCCATCTCATCTCTATCCCTCTGACCAACACCTCCGTCAACCCTGCCCGTTCTATCTCGCAGGCTCTCTTCTCGGAGAACGCACTGGCGCTGCCGCAGCTCTGGCTCTTCATCGTTGCGCCGCTCGTTGGCGCCGCGCTCGCCGGTCTCTGTTATAAATGCATATCATGCGAGGGTAACTGTAAGAAATAAGACACAGCCATGAGCAAAGCATTATTGATGATTCTGGACGGATGGGGCATCGGCGACAAAAGCAAAGCCGATGTCATCTCCGTCACGCCGACGCCGCATTGGGATGCGCTGTTGGCTACTTATCCGCACTCGCAGCTCCAAGCCAGCGGCGAGAACGTAGGTCTGCCCGACGGACAGATGGGTAACTCGGAAGTAGGACACCTCAATATCGGTGCCGGACGTGTGGTCTATCAGGACCTTGTCAAAATCAACCGCTCTATCCGCGACAACTCGATTATGCAGAACCCCGAGGTTGTCGCTGCCTACAAGGCGGCGCAGGCGCAGGGCAGAAAACTGCACCTCATGGGTCTCTGCTCCACCGGCGGCGTACACTCCTCGCTCGACCACCTCTTCAAACTGGTGGAGATAGCCAAGGAATACGGCGTGGCGGACAAGACTTTTGTCCACTGTTTCATGGACGGACGCGACACCGACCCGCGCAGCGGCAAGGGTTTTGTACAGGACCTGCAGCAGGTCTGTGACGCCAACGGAGCGCACATCGCCTCCATCATCGGGCGTTTCTATGCCATGGACCGTGACAAACGCTGGGAGCGTATCAAAGTGGCGTACGACCAGCTCGTCAACGGTGTCGGACGGCAGGAGACTGACATGGTCGCTGCCGTGCAGGGCTGCTATGACCGCCACACCGAGGAGCACAAAGACACCGATGAGTTCATGGAGCCGCTCGTCAACAGCACCTGCGACGGACGTATTGCCGAAGGTGATGTCGTCATCTTCTTCAACTACCGCAACGACCGGGCGAAAGAAATAACCATCGCCCTCACCCAGCAGGACATGCCCGAGCAAGGGATGCACACCATTCCGGGACTGCACTACTGCTGTATGACGCCCTATGACTCCTCCTTCACCGGGCTTCATGTCCTTTTCCCCAAAGAGAACGTGGAGAACACCCTTGGCGAAGTGGTCAGCCGGCTGGGAATGAAGCAGTTGCGTATTGCCGAGACCGAGAAATTCGCACATGTCACCTTCTTCTTCAATGGCGGGCGTGAGGCGGAATACCCGGGCGAGGAACGTATCCTCATCCCCTCTCCGAAAGTGCCCACCTACGACCTCAAGCCGGAGATGTCGGCGCCCGAGGTGACGGAAGCACTCGTAGCGGCTATCAAGACACAGAAGTTCGATTATATCACCCTCAACTTCGCCAACGGAGACATGATTGGTCACACCGGTGTCTATGAGGCTATCGAGAAGGCGGTCAAGTGTATCGACGACTGTTCGCACCGTGTCATTGAGGCGGCGCTGGAGAACGGCTATGAGATTATCGTCATTGCCGACCACGGCAACTGCGACAATGCCATCAACCCCGACGGCACGCCCAACACCGCGCACTCTCTCAATCCCGTGCCCTTTGTATATATCAGTAAGGACCACGTGCATGCACACGTGGAGAACGGCATCCTCGCAGACGTCGCTCCCTCTCTCTGCCATATCATGGGCATCCCCCAACCCAAGGAGATGACCGGCCACTGCCTCATCAAGGACTAACCGCTGAACAGAGGTCCCTATACACAGAAAAATCGCCCGAGAGGACGATTTTTCTGTTTTTTTGTACCTTGACAGTACAGCGATTAGAGAGCATTGATAGCCTCAACAGCCTTCTCTGCAGCAGCCTCTACAACAGTGTCGCATGCAGCCTTAACTGCATCTTCCTCTGCCGGTTCTGCTACAACCTCTGTTGCGGGAGCCTCTGCAGCTTCCTCACAGCACTTTTTCTCGCATTTGTTTCCGCAGCTGAGTGCAGCAAAAGCAACAGCTACGATAAGAATCAATTTCTTCATACTCTTAAAAATTTTAAGTTAATAAAGCTTTATTTTTCTATTATTTTTCGTCTTTTTGCGAAAAACGCTGCAAAAGTACAAACTTTTTTGCACATATCCAAAAAAAATTGTAATTTTGCGCAATAATTTTTACTTTTTATGGAAAAAAAGGGCTTTTTTGATAAATCCGACCTTGGATTTGTGGGTTGGAACGTCTTTTTTGCCATCCTCTTTGGGGTAGGCATTCTGGTGGGGTTGTTCTTCTGGTTGCGCACCTATACGCAGCATGGTGTAGAGGTGGAAGTGGAGGATGTACGCGGATTGGTGGTGGCGGAAGCGGAGCCGCTGCTCGCCGCACAAGGCTTGCAGGTGGTGGTTATCGACTCTACTTACACCGACAAAGTGCCGTTTGGCACGATTGTTGAACAGGATCCAAAGCCGATGTGTCATGCCAAACACGGGCGCTCGGTCTATGTGATTATCAATGCCACCACAAGAAGGCAGATCACGATGCCGAATCTGCAGGACATGAGTTACCGTCAGGCAGAGACGACCCTGCGCGGTATAGGGTTGCAGGTGGACACCGTCTATGACTACGAGCCGTCCGCCTTCCGCGACTTGGTGCTCGATGTGAAACGTGACGGCGAGTCCGTCCAGCCCGGCGACAAACTGCCGGTAGGCACGATGGTCCGGCTGGTGGTCGGTTTCGGCAGGGGCACGGAAGAGGTGGAGGTGCCCTCCGTTCTCGGGCTGACCCTGCAGGACGCACGCAGTCTGCTGTTGGGCTCGCATCTCATCGTCGGAGCCGTCACATACGATGCGCCCGAAGAGGAAGGGGTGGTGCAGTATGTCTATCGCCAGACACCGCGTGCAGGCGAAAGGCTGTTGGAGGGAGAAACGGTGACACTCAAACTCTCGCCGGATATCGAGAAAGCAGCCACGGCGGCTGAGACCTACACTGAGCCGGAGGAAGACAGCTGGTTTTAATAAATGCCCAATGGCAAATGAAAAAATGGTAAATGGCAAATGACCCGATAGAAAATATGGACGAAGAGCTCTGGGAGCGTTGGCGCTGCGAAGTTGACAAAGGGCAGGGCAAGGAACGTATAGACAAATACCTTGCCACGCATATGACCAACACCAGCCGCAACCGCATTCAGACGGCTGCGGATGCCGGCAACGTATGGGTGAACGGTGAGCCGGTGGCGTCCAACTACCGCGTCAAACCCGGAGATGTCATTCAGGTGCTCCTTGACCATGAGCCGCATGATTTCACCATCACGCCGGAGAACATACCGCTGGACATCGTCTATGAGGACGGCGACCTGCTGGTGGTCAACAAACCTGCCGGACTGGTTGTGCATCCCGGGCACGGCAACTACGAGCACACGCTCCTGCATGCCCTCGCGTGGCATTTCGAGCATAGCCAAATGGTAAATGACCAAATGGTAAATATCAATAATCCCGATATAGGTCTGGTGCACCGGATAGACAAAGACACCAGCGGTCTGCTGCTGGTAGCCAAGACGCCGGAAGCGAAGGCGCACCTTGCCAAGCAGTTCTTCGACCATACCACCGAGCGGACCTATAACGCCCTTGTCTGGGGAACTTTCAAGGAGGAGAGCGGCACCGTCGAGGGGGCGTTGGCACGCGACAACCGCGACCGCACCATCTACAGGGTCTGGGACCCCGAGGAATGTCCGCAGGCGAAGGAGGCTGTCACCCACTGGCGCGTCTTGGAGCGGTTCCCCTACGTGACGCTTGTCGAATGCCGCTTGGAGACCGGACGCACACACCAGATACGCGTGCATATGAAACATATCGGGCATCCCCTTTTTGCGGACGAGAAATACGGCGGATGCGAGATTCTCAAAGGGCTGCGTACACAGAAATACCGCCAGTATATAGAAAACTGCTTTGCGCTCTGCCCGAGGCAGGTCCTGCACGCCAAGACCCTCGGTTTTACCCATCCGCGCACGGGAGAGCGGCTGTTCTTTGACAGCCAATGGCCCGAAGACATGACTAACCTGATTAACAAATGGAGGCATTATGAGACAAATACTCTGGGTTGACGACGAGATAGACTTGTTGCAACCCTATATCATCTATCTGAAAGACAAAGGCTATGAGGTCATCACCGCCAGCAACGGCGAGGATGCACTGGATATTGTCAACGGTATGTTCGACATCGTCTTCCTTGACGAGAACATGCCCGGTATGACAGGTCTGGAGACCCTGCAGGAAATCAAACGCCGGCATCCCGAACTGCCGGTGGTGATGATTACCAAAAGCGAGGAGGAGCATATCATGGAGCAGGCGATAGGGGAGAAGATTGCCGATTATCTCATCAAACCCGTCAATCCCAGCCAGATACTTCTCTGCCTCAAGAAACATATCCACCAGCAGGAGATTGTCAGCGAACAGGCGCGCCAGAACTACCGCGAGGAATGGGGTGACATCTCCTATATGATTAACACCGCCTCTACGTTCGAGGAATGGCAGGCGGTGGCACGCGAACTCAGCAAATGGGATATCGACTTGGAGAACTCCTCCATGCGCTCTATGGTGGACGACCAGCGGGCGGAGGCAAACTCCGCCTTCAGCAAATGGATTGCGAAAAACTATGTGTCGCTGGTCGGGAATCAGAAGCAGAAAACCGAAGGTGCAGGGGAGGTCATCATGTCGCATAACGTGATGAAAAACGCCGTCTTCCCGCTCTTGGACAAGGGCGAGAAAGTGCTCTTCTGTGTCATAGACAATTTCCGTTACGACCAGTGGAAGACCATCCAGCCGCTGCTGAGCGAGTGGTATTCCGTCCGGACGGAGCAGCAGTATATGAGTATCCTGCCCACCGCCACCCAGTATGCGCGTAATGCCATCTTCTCCGGACTCCTGCCCCTGCAGATACAGGAGATGTATCCGGACCTGTGGGTGGAGGAAGGCGACGAGGAGAGCAAGAACCAGCATGAGAAAGAACTTGTCCAGACCCTCCTTGACCGCTACCGCCGCCGCGAGAGTTTTAACTATTGGAAAATCAACGAGAGCGATTTCTGCGAACGGGTCATCCATCAGCTCAAGGGTGCCGCCCATACACCGCTGAACATCATCGTGCTCAATTTCATCGATATGCTCTCTCATTCGCGTACGGAGAGCAAGATGATGCGCGAACTGGCGAACGACGAGGCGGCATACAGAAGCCTCACCCTCAGCTGGTTCCGCCATTCGCCTACCTCCGACCTGCTCAGAAGGGCTGCCGAGCTGGGCTTCACACTCGTCCTGACCACCGACCATGGCACCACACGCGTCAGGAACGCCGTGCAGATTATCGCGGACAAGAACACCAACACCAACATCCGTTACAAGGTCGGCAAGGCGCTCAACTGCTCCGACAAATCGGTCATGACCATCGACCAGCCCAAGCGTGTCGGACTGCCGTGCCCCAATGTCAGCAGCAGTTATATGTTCTGCACGGGCAGCGATTTCTTCGCGTACCCCAACCAGTTCAATTATTACGCCCAGTATTACCGCAACACCTTCCAGCACGGCGGTATCTCGCTTGAAGAGATGATTATTCCGCTGGTGACTCTCACTCCCAAGAAATGAGACGTCTGCTGCACATATTCATCTGGCTTGGTATGGCGCTTCCCTTCCTCTCCGCGAGGGCGGGGGAGTCGCTCACCGTCCTCACATGGAACACCGGGCGGATGGGGCAGTATGCCAAGCCGGAGAAGAACGAAGTGCTGCAGTATCTGCTCTCGCAGAACGCGGACATCATCTGTCTGCAGGAGGTGGACGTCTATAAGGATGCGCGTTTCCTCACCCTGCCGGAACTCAAAGCGGCGCTCTCGCGCAAATACCCCTATTCGTATATTGATTTTGCCGTGTATAACAGCCGCCACCAGTTCGGCACGATGGTCTGGTCCAGATATCCGCTGGTCAACAAACAGAGCATCCATTACGAGACGCGTGCCAACCTCTCCAACCGCTGCGATGTGGTCATCGGAGCGGACACGGTGCGGCTTTTCAATAATCATCTGGAGTCCTATAGCTTCACGCCTGCGGATTTGGCGGACGTGGACAGCCTGCATAACTACAAAGGACTGGTCTCCACTCTCCGGCACCTGAAAACCAAATGGCAGCGCGCCGTGCCGCTGCGCAACAAACAGGCGCAGATAGTGCGCACGGAGATTGATGCCAGTCCTCATCCCGTCATTGTGGTGGGGGATTTCAACTCTGTCGAATGGAGTATGGCGTACTGGACCCTGAGCAGCGGGCTGTACGACGCATGGCGCGAGACGCACCATTTCTGGGAATGGGGCGCTACGTGTGAGCACAGGGGGATAGGGCTCAGGATAGATTATATCCTCTCTTCAAACACGCTGGTTCCTGTGGCATGTTCTGTGCCTGAGACCACCGGCTCCGACCATCGTCCTGTCGTAGCCGTTCTCCGTATCAAGAAAGATTGAGAACCTCTGCCCTCGGCGGTTATACCCGCTTGTGGTAGTGGTAGTTGTCAAAACGGCTGTCGCTGTCCGTGCTGTCAAGGCGCGAACGCCCTCCGAAACGGCTCTTGAGAGACCGCCATAACTCTCCGGGCTCGCGCCAGTTCGTCTTTTTCCAATACAGTATC
Organism: Paludibacteraceae bacterium; assembly: GCA_017448345.1. Lineage (GTDB taxonomy): Bacteria > Bacteroidota > Bacteroidia > Bacteroidales > Paludibacteraceae > Colicola. The sequence goes on from JAFSLP010000075.1 coordinate 88,733, forward strand.
AGCAGCCATCCGAAGAGCATACCGCCCAGATGGGCGAAATGCGCTACGTTGTCGGCGGAGAATACAGTAACAGATCCTAATCCAAAGAATAGTTCTACGATTGCATATATAAATACGAACGTACGCGCGCGTATAGGGATTGGGAAAAATATAATATACATAGGAATATCAGGATACAACCACCCAAAAGCCAGAAGAATACCAAAAATAGCACCAGACGCACCGATGGTATTCATATAATAGTAACTATAGTAGGCTAACTCAGTTGCATCATAGGAATTCGCCATGTGCGCAAGCATAATCGTCCATACAAGTTCCTGTATAACACCCGCACCCAATCCGCAAATAATATAGTATAGAGAGAAGCGTCGTTCTCCCCATTCTTCTTCAATCATCGGACCAAACATGCATAGCGCAAACATGTTGAAGAAAAAATGAGCGAAGTTCGCGTGCAGGAACATGTAGGTGAACGGCTGCCACCAATGAAACGACTGGGCGGACACATAATGCAGACCGCCGATACTGTTCAAATCTATGCCACCACGTCTAAGAAAGGCGGTTAGCAATAAGATGATAAAGTTGGCAATAAGGAGCCAACGAGTAACTGGAGTTAATTTTCGCATAACGGGTACAAAGATACTGCTTTTTACGCAAATATCACACAAGAAATGCACCAAAAAGGCGAAAAAACAGCTTTTTTTTAAAAAAAGTGAATTTTTTTGCTCAAAATATTTGGTATATAAAGAAAAAGTTGTAAATTTGCAAGCGGTTTTCGTTCTGAATGGCGGAAACTCCGGTAGGAAGGACAAATACGACCCCCATAATTAACATTATTAATCAATAAATTTTAAAATTTTAGATTATGAACAAGATTGGACTTATTGATGCCGTAGCAGCTAAGGCTGAGGTATCGAAAGCATTGGCAGGCAAAGTTATCGACGCAGCTCTTGAGGCAGCAGTTGAGGCAGTTAAGAACGGTGAGAGCGTACAGCTCGTTGGCTATCTCGCACTCGCTCCTGTTCAGAAACCCGCCCGTAAGGCTAAAAACCCGCGTACCGGTGCCGTAGTTGAGGTTCCGGCTAAGAAGGTTGTTAAAGCTAAACTCGGTGCAAAATTTGCTCTCTGATTTAGTAAATGCAGCTTAGCAAACGAGTTGCCCGTTTAGCAGGGCAACTCGTTTTGCGTCTGTTTATTTTAAGGATTTAGGTACTTTGTACACGGTACATCGTCCCTTTGTACATTACATTATGCTGAATATTATTTTATGTGGTGCGCCCGGTAGCGGCAAAGGCACCCAATCCGGGTTTATCGTCGAGAAATACGGGCTGCAGCACCTCTCTACGGGGGATGTGTTGCGTGCGGAGATTGCCTCCGGCAGTGAGCTCGGGAAGAAGATTGACGACCTCATTTCAAAAGGTAATCTCGTCCCCGATGATCTCATGTACGGCGTGATAGAGAACTATATAGCCTCTCTTCCCGCTGATTGCAAAGGTACTATCTTTGACGGCTATCCCCGTACGGTGGCGCAGGCTGAGGCGCTTACTTCCCTCCTTGCCAAATACCATATGGACGCCATCATGATTGACCTCTTGGTGGACGAACAGCTGCTCATCCAGCGTCTTATCGAACGCGGCAAAGTGAGCGGACGCGCTGATGACAACCTCAACACTATCCGTCACCGCATCGCCGTCTATCACAACCAGACGGAGCCTATCGCCCATTATTACCTCCATCATGGCAACTACTGCCCTGTCAACGGAAACCATTCCGTAGAGGATGTGTTCCTGCAGATTGAGCGTATCTTGGATAAATGACCAAATGGTAAATGATTAAATAGTAAATGCTCATGACCAATTTTATCGACTACGTGAAGATATACTGCCGCTCAGGCAAGGGCGGAGCCGGGTGTATGCACCTCCATCGTGCCAAATATCTGCCCAAAGGCGGACCGGACGGCGGCGACGGCGGTAAGGGCGGGTCGGTAATCCTGCATGGAAACAGGAACCTCTGGACCCTCCTGCACCTCAAGTACCAGAAACATATCATGGCTACTGACGGAGGCAGAGGCGGTCAGAGTCGTTCCTTCGGCAAAGACGGCGAGGACAAGATTATCGAAGTGCCTTGCGGCACAGTCGTCTATGACGGGGAGACGGGGGAATTTATCTGCGAGGTGAAGGAGCATGACGAGCGCGTGGTGCTCCTCAAAGGCGGTCGCGGAGGACTGGGGAACTGGCATTTCCGTACCGCCACCAACCAAGCGCCCCGTTATGCACAGCCCGGTGAACCGGCGCAGGAAAGGACGGTCATCATGCAACTCAAAGTATTGGCGGACGTGGGTCTTGTCGGCTTCCCGAATGCCGGCAAGTCCACCCTGCTCAGTGTCGTCTCCGCCGCCAAACCGGAGATAGCCGATTACCCTTTCACCACACTCACGCCCCAGTTGGGCATTGTCTCCTATCGGGACGGACGGTCGTTCTGCATGGCGGACATACCCGGTATCATCGAGGGAGCAAGCGAGGGGAAAGGACTCGGGCTCCGTTTCCTGAGACATATTGAGCGCAATGCCGTGTTGCTGTTCATGGTTCCGGCTACCAGCGAAGATATTGTCGGCGAGTACAACATCCTTCTTCGCGAACTGGAGAACTACAACCCGGAACTCCTCACCAAGGCGCGCATTCTGGCAATCTCCAAGATGGATATTGCACAACCGTCCGCTTCCCCGGATTCTTCCGCTTCTTCCGATTTCTCGGATTTCTCGGATATATCCGAAAAAATAGGAATACCCGTTCTGCCCATATCGTCCCTCACCGGCGAAGGCATTGCCGCGCTCAAAGATGCGCTGTGGGAGGAACTGAACAAGGAGCAGAACCAAGTCATCGAGATTTCCCATGCCCCGATTGACATAAATGAACCAATGCCAAATGACCAAATGGTAAATGACCAAATAAATGACCAAATGGTAAATGACCAAATGGTAAATGAAACTACCATCTACCTCAACGAGGTGGAGGAAGAGTGGGACCTTGACAAATACAAAGGCATCGGCTGGGACGAATAGTAAGTACTATTTGGTCAAATGATTCAATGACCAAATAAATGAACAAATTGTAAATGAACAAATGAGAAAATTCTATGACTTTGTCATAGACTGGCGTGAACGCCACATCAGCGAGAAGCATCTGGTGCTCCTCCTCTCTTTCTTCGTCGGGGCGCTCTCGGCGGCTGCGGCGGCATTGCTCAAGTCGTTCATCCATCTCATCCAGTGGCTTGTCGAGGAACAGCTCATCGCCGGTGAGCGCACATGGTGGTATCTCATCACGCCGATTATCGGTATCACACTTGCGGCGTTGTTCGTCAAATATATTGTGCGGGATGACATCTCGCATGGTATCACCAAGATTCTTTATGCCATCTCCCAGCGCAAATCTATCATCAAGGCGCATAACATGTGGAGTTCGGTCGTCGGCTCCGGACTGACCATCGGTTTCGGTGGTTCGGTGGGTGCCGAGGCGCCTATTGTCCTCACGGGTGCGGCTATCGGCTCGAACCTTGCCAAGGCGTTCCGGCTCGACCAGAAGACGATGATGCTTATGATTGGTTGCGGTGCTGCCGGAGCCATCGGTGGTATCTTCAAAGCGCCTATCGCCGGACTCGTCTTCACGCTGGAGGTGCTGATGATGGACCTGACGATGACCTCTGTCGCGCCGCTGCTCATCTCCTCGGTCACTGCCACCGCTATCTCATATATCCTCACCGGCACGGACCCTATGTTCCCGCTGCATAACGCCGAGCCTTTCCTTGTCCAGCGTATCCCGTGGTATCTCGTCCTCGGTGTCGTCTGCGGATTTATCAGCCTCTATTTCACACGCGGCATGAACGGTCTGGAGCGATGGTTCAAACATTCGATTAAGAACATGTGGGTGAAGCTGCTGTTAGGAGGCATGACACTGAGCGTGCTGATTTTCATTTTCCCTCCTTTGTACGGCGAGGGTTACGATGTCATCCGCCAGTTGATTAACGGTGACTGCATGTCCGCATTGGCTAACAGCCCTCTGGAGCATAACGAATGGGCGTCTCGTAACGGGTCATGGCTTCTGCTGACTTATTTCGGTTTTATCATTTTATTCAAGATAGTCGCGAGTGTTGCGACGAACGGTGCCGGAGGCGTCGGAGGTATCTTCGCCCCCTCGCTTTTCATGGGAGCTATTACCGGTTTTCTCACTGCGCGGATAATGAACATGACAGGCTTGAGTGTGCCGGAGGCTAACTTCGCGCTGGTCGGTATGGCGGGACTGATGTCGGGAGTCATGCACGCGCCGCTGACGGGTATCTTCCTCATTGCGGAGCTGACGGGCGGATACCATCTCTTCATGCCGCTGATGATTGTCTCTGTTATATCCTATCTGACCATCATGCTCTTCGAGCCGCACTCGCTCTACGCCATGCGTCTGGCGCAGAAAGGCGAACTGCTGACTCATAACAAGGACCGTAACGTCCTCACACTCTTGAAGATGGATAATGTGCTCGAGACGGATTTCACAACCGTCTTTCCCGATATGACGCTGGGTGAACTGGTTAAAGTGATTAGCGAGAGCCACAGAAATATCTTCCCGGTGATAGACCATAAGGGGCATCTGAAGGGAATACTTCTCTTGGATGAAGTGCGGAATATCATGTTCCAGCCGCGTCTCTACAAGCGCTTCACCGTCGGGCAGCTGATGACCTCGCCGGCGGCGGTCCTGCCCTTTGATATGACGATGGACAAGGTGATGGAGAAGTTTGAGGACACCGGGGCGTGGAATCTGCCCGTCGTGGATCAGGACCGCCGCTATCTGGGTTTCGTCTCAAAGTCCAAGATTTTCAATTCATACCGCCACGTGCTCGTCCATTTCAGCGACGAGTAATCACCGCATCACATACGCCCGCAGCCATGCGTCGATGTCCTCTATCCGCTCATCCACATGCTTGCGTACTATCTGCCGCCTGTGGTAGATGGTCTGTTTCTGCACGTTGAGCACGATGGACATGTCCGTGTCGCTGGCGCCGATGATGGAGAGAATCGCGAATTGCATGTCCGACTCCGTCAGAGCGGGGTATTCGCTCCGCAGACGGCTGATGGCGCCGTCAAGCGCTTTGTCAATGGAGCGGATCAGCTCGTCCAGACTCTCTTTGTTCATCGTCAGCTGCTCGTCGCGGTAGGTCTGAAGCCATTTGGGAAACTCCACCTCCTTGCCGCGCATGCGTTGAAGCTCAATCTCGCGGGTCAGGTTCACTTTCTGCTGCAGCCGCTCTAACGCCAGTTGCAGCTGCTGGGTGTATTTCTCTTTGAGCGCCTGCAAAGCGGCGTTCTGTTCGCGCCTCCGTTGCTGCCAGTAACGCCATAACACGAAAAGCAGCATCACCACCAACACTAACAGCAGCATCAGCACGACGGATATCTGCCGTTGCCATGACCGCTCACGCTCCGCTTCTTCCGCCAACTGCTGCTCGCGGGCGACATCATAATGCAGAGACAGCGCATATGTCCGCGCACCGGCATCGCGCTGCAGCTCTTCTATCTTCCGGTCATACAGGTCTAACAGCACGGCGTACGCCTCCTCGGTCTTGCCCTCGCAGCGGAGCAGTTTGCTCTGCAGATAGGCGTAGCTCTGCTCGAACCAGTACGCGTAAGCCGAGTCCTGAGGATGCAGCCGTTCCAGGTAATAGGCGGCGGAGTCGGTGGCTTCTTCTGCCAGCAGCAGTTCCACTAACTCCGAATAACGGGCGTGCGCGCCGTATTCTTCTGCCAGCTTCCGGCATACGGCCATACGTTGTGCCACGCTGTCTGGATAGCATAACTGGTAGCGGTAAGCCGCAATGTCTTGTACCAACAGGTCGTTCTCTGCCTCCTGCGCATAACGCTCCGCCTTGTCAAAATACAGGAGCACGCTGTCCTGCCTGCCGCCGGTCAGCGACATCGTGCGGGCGATGTCACGGTACGCGCAAGCCAGAAATATCCGGTTGGCAGGAACTTGCTCTTCTAACATCGGAACGGACCTGCGGTAATAACTCTGTGCTATCTCATATAGCATCTCGCTCTCCGACGAATTGCCCAGACGGAACCATGTCAGTCCTAACAGCCGGTTGCGTTTCGCGTACTCCTCATGGCTGACATCAGAAGGCTGGATGCCTAACAGTGCCTCTTCTGCCTGCTTCAGGTAATAGGTCGATTCCTCATAATGGCTGGCGTTGTTGGACGATGTGCCGGAACGGTACAGCTCTTCGCCTTCCGCTAACCGTTTTGCTCCTTCAGATGAGCCCAAATGGCAGCCGGAGAGCAAAAACGGAAGGAAAAAAAACGGGCAAAAAATGACGCGTACAACTTTACAACTCATATTCATACGTGTATATTTGTGTAATAATCATATTTTCAGTATGTTTTGCAAAAGCATAAAAATGCGTGTCGTACAACTGTTTAATTTGCATATATCAAAAAAAAGCTGTACCTTTGCACTCGAATTTGAAAATCTATCACGGTGCAAAATTAGTATAAATTTCTAACATATGCAAATTATGGAACGGAAAAATGTTTTTTGTCTGCTTTTTGTAGCACTTTTGTCATTAAACGGTACGTACGCGGCGTATTATACGGGTACATGCGGAGAAAATCTCACTTGGCACTTGGATTCCGAAGAAGGACTGTTGGTGGTCTCCGGAGAAGGGGAGATGATTGGCAGTAACTATTGCCTGCCGCCTGTCAACCAGTATGTAAAGCAGGTACAGCTGCCGGAAGGGCTGACGGCGCTCGGGAACGGGGCGTTGGGAAACCTGCAGAACTTGGAGTCTGTGACTATCCCGGAAGGAGTGACCTCCATAGGCGAGCGCGCTTTCTTCTTCTGCCAGAAACTGGAGTCCATACCCCTGCCCGCCGGGCTTGCGTATATAGGAAAAGGAGCTTTTCAGGACTGTACGCACCTCAAGTCCATAACCGTTCCTTCCGCCACGAAAACCATTGAGCAGGGAGCTTTCTTTGGCTGTTCGCGCATGACTTCCGTCACCCTGCCTGAAGACTTGCAAATCATCTATGCCAATACCTTTCAGGACTGCAAAGCGTTGACGCAGATTGACCTGCCTGCCTCCCTCACCTCTATCGGGGAACAGGCGTTTGCAGGAGACGTTGCGCTTGCTGTCATCACCTGTCAGGCTCTCACACCCCCTGCTATCGTGGAGAGCACTTTCTCCGGCGTGCCCGACGAGACGCTGCTTGAGGTGCCGGACGAGAGCTATTATCTCTATAAGAATGACACCTACTGGGGGCGTTTCCGCATGAAAGATGCGCCATATGAGGAGATTCCGGCAAAGGTGACGGTGGACCCCGGAGAGACAACAGCCATGTTCGCGTGGCCCGCTGACACACAGGCTTCATCCTATCAGATAGATATTTACAAAGACGGTGCGGTCTTCTGCAAACTCACTCTCGGTCCCAAAGGACAGCTCCTCGCCATAGCGTTCTCCCTGCCTCAACGCAAAAATGACCAAATGGCAAATGACCAAATAAATGCCCAAATGGTAAATGACCAAATAAATGCCCAAATAAATGACCAAATGGTAAATGACCAAATGGTAAATAATTCGGTCTTGTCCTTTATGGTCACGGGCTTGGACGAAGCGTCGCGGTATAACTATGTGCTCTCCGCCTTGGACGCTGACGGCAAACCCATACACGTCTATACAGGCGATTTCGCCACGCTCGGCTATCAAGGCGAACTCAAAGGCGGAGGCGATGAGGTCATTCCTACGCCGCCCATCGTGCCCGGAGACCCCGAGTCACCGGCTACGGATGTCCCGTCGCTGATTCAGCCTGCCCGTACAAGCGTCAAACTCTTCCGTGACGGACAGCTCCTGCTGCTTCTCGGCAACCAAACCTACGACATCTCCGGCAAACGCCTTGAGTAGCCTGCACCCTTTGTCCCTTCTCCTTTGTCCCTTCTCCTTTGTTCCTTTCGGCGGCATTTTTGCCGCCGTTTGCTTTCTTGGTATTTCTTTCTTGGTATTCCGTTTTTTTCTTTTTCTTTCTTGGTATTTCTCTTTAGTATTTTTCTTTCTCGGCTGTTTTCTTTCTTGTATTTTTCTTTCTTGGTAGTTTCAGGGCAATACAATTGCCCGCTCTCCTCTCCGCATGGTTCCGGATGAGCGCAGCGGTCCGGTCTATCCGGATTTTCCGGTTTTCCACCTTCCATCCCCCAAAAAATTTGCATATATCAAATATTTTTTATATCTTTGCACTCGGAAAAACCTATCCATCTATCCTGCGCGTTCGTATCGCTACCTATATATCCTAGACTTTGTTATTTTCGAACCATACCTAAACAGCATAATATCAACCGTTTACGCCCCATGTCACAACACTTGAAAACACGCGTAATCCGCCGTTTGAAGTCCGTTGACTGCACTTTTGTGTCACTTCCGGCAGGTTCCACTCCCCATAAAAGGGGCGTGTACTACTTTCGTTTCTGTGCGGGCGTGGAGTGCTACTGGGGTACCATGGATTAC
>JAFSLP010000076.1 GCA_017448345.1 Paludibacteraceae bacterium
GATATGCGTTCTTAACACCGAGATTGACGTAGATGAGTCCCTGATGCATACTTATGTGAAAGCGCAACTACTGGTCAACGATCACGTGCTGCTCGTCAAACAGGACGACCGGATTGTCCAAAGTTTTGAGTTTGCAATGCCGCTGTTTTAATGTACAAAAATGTCAACGATCACTTGATACATGAGCTTCCTTAGAAGCCCGACCCCCATGGGGGTACAAGTATCACTAAATATCAATCAATTACCCTCTCTAAGGAGGACTAAAAGTGTAAACGATCATCTGATATACGATAATTAATTGTTAATTGTTAATTATTAATTAATCCTTCGATGTATTCCGTCAGCTCTTCTCTGCCCAACTTCGTCTCGGAGGACGTGACGAATACCGGCGGCAGTTCTTCCCAGTCTTCCAGCAGCCGTTCTTTGTATGCCTCCACATTCTCTGCCAGCCGTACGCGACCTAACTTGTCTCCCTTGGTAAAGACGATGGCAAACGGCACGCCGTTGGCACCCAGCCAGTTGATAAAATCAAGGTCAATCTTCTGTGCCTCGTGGCGGCAGTCGATGAGCACGAACAGACACACCAGCGGCTCGCGCAGCAGGCAGTATCGCTCTATCATACGCCGCAGGGTCTCACGCTGTTTCTGCCCTGCCTGCGCATAACCGTATCCCGGCAGGTCCACCAAGTGCCATGCCTGAGGGCTTTCGGCTTTTGACTTTTGGCTTTCGACTCTGAAATGGTTGATCAGCAATGTCTTGCCGGGTTTCTGGCTGGTCTTGGCTAACTTGGGGTTTCCGCACAGCATGTTTATCAGGCTGGACTTGCCCACGTTGCTCCGCCCGATGAAGGCAAATTCAGGATTGCCCGTCTGCGGACAGTCCTTCACATCCGGCGAGGAAATGACATATTTGGCAGAAGTAATCATAGTCTTGTCTTTTGTCCTGTGATGGTGTATGTCTTGTCTCCGCGCACAATGATGATTTCCCTATCGTGAAGAACCTTTGTGGCGGTAGGTTGTGTATTCTCCGGTACATCCCTTATACCTTCTGACCGGCTCTTGTTTGCTTGGAAGGGTCGGGTTACGATACACTCTCCTGTTTGTACATATAATTCATAGAAGCCATTCTTCAGAGGAAGAATATTGATTTCCTCACCCGGTTGTGCGTCAACAGGGCAGACATACTCCGGCGTCGCTTCATATCCCCAAGTGCTTATCCACGCGCTGTCCACCTGCATGCCTTGGATATTCTTGTCGTCGTAATCCCGCAGGTAATAGCGTATAACGTGTGCGTTATTATCGGTCTCTATGTGTACCCGCCATACGCCGTTCTCCAGACAGTAGTCATAGGCTGAGCCGTTGAAATCGAACTCATAGACCTTGACGCACTCGCCGAAACGCAGCCATGCCAGATAGGTGTTCTCGTTCATACCGACTAACGGACTCAAATCAACGGTATCGCCGTCGGTTACTCTTGTTCCTGCCAGCAGTGTGCGGTAGTCACCGTATTCCGAGGTAATCCAGAGACTGTCTGCACTCGCCGGTTCTCCAGCGTCCGTAATATGCAGAACAAGGTGATGCGGATTGATGTGGGTGAAATGAACCTCTATATCCTTATACGTCTCACATTCGCCTCCATAGTAGAAACTATTGCTCCAGTAGTCGGTTCCGTTGATCCATGCCACGCATTGGAACTCGTTCTCTGACTGCCCCAAGAGCGGCTGAATATCTATATTGTCGCCCGGTTGTGCCTCTGTGCGCATATACACTTGGGCGGGCATTGCGCAGGTATAATTCTTCCCTACAATCCATAGGCTGTCCACGTGCGGTGTTTCGTCTTTCCCTGTTTCCAAGACAGAGTACTGCAAGGTATGCGGTGCCACTATCTGCGCATCCTCGCTAAGGATATCCAACTCTTTGGTGACGGCTCCGTCACGTTTGTAGAACTGCTTGACGATACACGTATCCGTGGCTTGCACGAAGAGCAGATAATAGCCTCGCTCCAATTTGGAGATATTGATGTAATCCCCGCTTTCCGCATGGAAAACCAGCACTTTCTGAGTGTCGTCCGTGGCAGAAACAATCCAACCGCTGTCTATCTGAAGTGCTCCGCCGAGACTGAGCCGCAAGAGATTTTTCTGCGGACCAAGGTTCACGGACACAGTAGTAGTAATTGTTATTTCCTCTGCATGAATACTACTCCCTGCCAATAATAGCACCATTAATATCCGTACAAAATCTTCCATATTCTATTGCTCTTCTTTGTTCTGTTCGCGGGTCTTTAGTCCCGCGCCCTTCTTCGCCCACGCACCAAACCCGCAGAGGCAGCCTATGGTCACCAGCCCTGCGATGAGGTAGCCGATCCAGCGGTTCTCCGGTGCCAGCGACAAGCCCTCCGGAGCAATCAGGATATAACTGCTGCACACCATCGTCATGAATAGCGCCGGCACCATTGCAATCAGGTATCCGTAACGGTACTTTGTACTTGGTACTTGGTCACTTTGTCCCTTCCTGAAAAGCCATACCGTTCCTGCCCAAAGCGTGAAGACGGCAAGGGTCTGGTTCGTCCATGCGAAATAGCGCCATACCACATTGAAATCGACGAACACCATGCCGAACACGCATAGGAACAGCGGCAGGGCGATGATGAGACGCTTTGGTATGGGACGCTGGTCCCATTTGAGGAAGTCGGCTACTATCAGCCGTGCCGAACGGAGCGCGGTGTCGCCGCTGGTGATAGGTGCGGCGATGACACCGATGATTGCCAAGATGCCGCCTACGGTTCCTAACCAGCTCCGGCTCACTTTGTCAATGACGAGTGCGGCGATGTTCTCGCCCGGATGTTGTGCTGCAAAAGCCTGCAGACCGTCAATGCCGTACAGCCCTTTCTCCGGGTCGGCGAAGAACGTGCCGGCTGCGGCTGCCCAGATGAGCGCCAAGATACCTTCAGCCACCATCGCGCCGTAGAAAATCCAGCGTCCCTGACGCTCGTTGGTGCAGCACCGTGCCATGATAGGGCTCTGCGTGCCGTGGAAACCTGAGATGGCGCCGCAGGCGATAGAGACGAACATCATCGGGAATAGCGGCAGACCGTTGGTCTGGCGGTTATGCAAGCCGTCGAACACCTCCGGCATCTCGCTGCTGTGCCAGCCTAACATCACTATCATGATGCCGATACCCATGAACAGCAGAATACCGCCGAAGATAGGGTAGAAACGTCCGATGAGTTTGTCCACCGGAAGCACCGTTGCCAGCGCGTAATAACCGAAGATGATGAGCACCCATATGATAGGTATCATGCGTCCGTGAAAATCCATCGTGCCTAATCCTGCCAGCCCTTGCAGCAAGGTTGCCGGACCGCTCAGAAAAGTCGTCGTCAGCAGAATCAGCAGCACTAACGAGAGCACGCGCATGAAGAGCTTGGTGCCCTCTCCTAACTCGTCGCCGATGATGTCCGGCAGCGATGCGCCGCCCTTACGGATGGAGAGCATTCCGCTCAGATAGTCATGCACGCCGCCTGCAAAGATGGTGCCGAACACAATCCATAGAAAGGCGGCAGGACCATAGAATATACCCATGATAGCACCGAAGATAGGACCCAGTCCGGCTATGTTGAGAAACTGCACCAAGAAAATCCGCCACGGTGCCATCGGCACATAGTCCACTCCGTCGGTCTTGGTCAATGCGGGAGTCTTGCGCTCAGGCTCCACGCCGAATATCCGCTCCACTAACTTCCCGTACGTGAAGAAACCCGCTACTAACAGCACTAATGCAATAATAAATGTAATCATAATAAGGTATATTACAAATTAAAAATTACGAAATATAAGGTAACTCGGGATGGTAAAGTAAAGGTCCGTTTGAACAGCGGTGATGAAGAAACATAGTCATGTACACAGGAGCATACAACACCTCTCCTTGCAAAGCCATATTGCCGTTACATAACACGATAGCCCTCCGGATAGCATATTCGGGATTAGACAGAAGGTTGTTCAGAGCCAGATGTCTCTGATAATCTTTACCGGATTTCACTTCCAACGGGATAATTTCGTCATCTTGTTCAAGCAGGAAATCCACTTCGCCTTGCTTCTTACTGTTAAAATAATGCAGTTTCCATCCATGTGCGTGCAGTTCCTGCGCAACCGCATTTTCATAGATGGCACCATTATTGATATTCACTTCTCCTTGCAGAATCTGTAACTGAATACCGCTAACGTATTGCGATGCCAGTAAGCCTACATCATTCTGGAACAGTTTGAAGAGATTCCGTATCTCATTTAATTTAAGCGGTACGCGTGGTTCTTCGACATTATATACAGGCAACGCCATATCCGCATCGCGCAACCAGACAAAACTGTTCTCATGTCTGGAGAACTTGATATGTTCATTCAGGCTTTTGAGTATAAAACGTTTGTTTTTTGCGTTTAGTTCAGAAGGAATCAGATCAAAAATGTCATGGATATAGAGTTTGTTCTCGGAGTCATATCGTGCGATGTCTTTTCTGTACAGAGCCAAAATGCTTTGCTGCTCTCGCAGCACGCGGTTAAGGTCGTTCGTGTCCACATATGTCTGCACAGCCTGAGGCATGCCTCCGATAATCAGATACAGATTGAAGAGCCTCATGAGTTTCTCATGGATATACTGATCTACCGGTTTGTGCTGCTCCCAAGCCCGCCGGACGGAAGCAATCACCTCGTCCGTAACACCTATATTGCGGAAGAACTCATCAATATCCAGAGGAAATACTTGGTATTCAGAAAGATAGCCAACAGGAAGAGACCGTATGTTCTTTAATTCCAAGCCCAATAATGAACCGCTGAGAGCATACATAAACCGCCCTTCCTCCACCAAGGCTTTTATCCATGTGAGAATATCTGCATACTCCTGCACTTCATCAAAGAAAATAAGCGTCCTACCGGATTCCAAGGGCTGTTTTGCGTACGCAGAAATGCGAAGCAGTAGTTCCTGTACGTTTGCCACCCCTTTAGGAATGTCTTTCGTTTCCGGTTGGAGGAGGAAATTCATCTCCACTAACAGCAATCCCTTTTGCTGCGCATACTTCCGTATGGCGAATGTCTTTCCTGTCTGACGTGCGCCGGTGAGGAGCAATGCTTTCTTAGTGGAGGCGAAATGCTCATCTATGATGCTGTCAATGTGTCTGTTAAGCATATGTGATGATATGTTTTGTCCGTTTTTCCAATGCAGTTTGGGTGTCTTTTGTCCGTTTTTCCAATGCTGTTTGGGTGTCTTTTGTCCGTTTTTCCAATGCTGTTTGGGTGTCTTTTGTCCGTTTTTCCAATGCCGATTTGGTGTATTTTGTCCGTTTTTCCAGTAAATCGACTGCAAAGATACTACATTTTTCTGACATAACCAAATTTTTCTGTGTTTTTTCGATAAACTGTAGATTCAAATAGCAAGTGCAAAGTTAGTTAAAAAAATTGAAAGAAGCAAGTTTTTGGGTCATAAAAGTTTAATTTTTTTCTTGGACGACGA
>JAFSLP010000077.1 GCA_017448345.1 Paludibacteraceae bacterium
ATTTTCGGGTCATTCGGGACCTTTGTTGTTGATTAGACATAAACCTAAAAAACATTTTTTTCTTTTTAGTCCAAAATTATCAAAAATGATTCAAAAATTATTTTGTCCACTGATTTACCGGATTTAACAGATTTTTCTTTTTGATTTTTTTGTCTTTTTTGGGTTGTTTTGGACTGATAAAATAATTTTCTTTAATTTTTGGCAATTTTTGACTTACCAATCATTGTTCTTTCTTTAATTTTCGGGTCATTCAATCCATCATTTCATCTCTCGGTCATCTCTCGGTCATCTCTCGGTTATCTCTCGGTCATCGCTCGGTCAGTGCTGTACTTTCTTCGACTGCTTTTCCCAATCGCGGTGGACAATCCGCTTGGCGGGTTTCCCCGAGTTGCCGGAGTTGTCGGATTTATCGGAGCTATCGGACACATCGGAACTGTCGGAACTGTCGGAGTCTTCGTAGTCATCGTTGGTATCGCAATAGACGGTGATGCAGCCGAGGTTACGCAGGATATGTTTCAGCTCGTCGCGCATATAGACATAGGTCCTGCCTCCGTTGAGCGCCTTGATGAGCCTCTCGCGTTTCTCCACATCCGGCTCGGTATCCATGATACGCATCACGTCGTCCTTGCCCTCAAACTCCACTTTCTCCAACTGGTACCGCAACTCCGCCCAGCTCTCGCCGCCGTTCTCCACGGCAAACATCTTGTCGTCGAGGTGGTAGAGGGACTGGATGTACTCCTTAATAGTTTTCGCACGGTTGCCCGCGAGACCGATGTTATAGTTCAGCCGTCCGTCAAACGAGGCGAAACCGACAATCTGAATCCTTGTGATAAGAATCTCCGGGTCGCGGAGTGCTTCGCCGATAATCTGCACGATACTGTCCATCAGCCGGTCGTTCTCGATGAAACTGCGGTCCATCTTCGTCACATCCACGTCAAAGAAGATAAACGTGTTTCTCGGGTCGGCAGAGAGCGCCATGGTCTGGTCGTAGGGCTCGTATTCGCTGTCGTCGCGGAGGATACGGTTACGCAGCCGGCGCATCTGGTCCACCTGCGGCACGAAGAACGGCACGACAGCGCGGCGCATCTTCGCCTTTGCCACCAGCGGCTTCAGGATAATACGCTCGGCGGGAATCCATGCCGGACGGACCACCTCAGGACTATCCGCCGGTGCCTCGGCAACCTCCGACAACTCCGATAACTCGGACGGCTCGGAGACAATCCGATTTTCTCCGATATTCTCCGAGGACTCAGCAACTACCGTGTCCTGCTTCCCGTCTATCTTCTCGCAGTCGCAGCGGCGTGCCAGCGAATACTCGTCGCCGCCTAACGGCACGGAGAGGTTCAACCCCACCTTCGGCAGCAGGAACCACCGTCCGCCTTTGCCCATCATATCGCCGCAGTGCTCGCATTTGTATTTCTTATACCATGTATAGCCGCCGTCGATACCGCCCTCCAGCTCGATGCTGAAATGCGGCGAGACAGCCCAGTGCCAGCCATAACTCAGACCCGCCATCACGGCATCGCCCTCATAGCGGTTGGTCTTGACCTGATTATACATCCACGACACCGGGAAGGCGTTGCCGCCGACGTTATAATGTGCATAGGCGGCATTAAAGGACACGAAATCACGGTTGAACGTATGGCAAATCCAGTACCGGGGTGCCAAGGCAACCATGATATGCCGCCATTTGGGATACTTGGTGTCATCCAAGGGGAAGGGATTGAAACCCACGTTCGCCTCCAGCGACCATTTGTCATTCAGGCGGAACTCCACCTGCAGGTTGGGCGTAGCGATAGCGTCATAGAAGAGGTTGTTCTTGATTGCCAGAATCTCCACCCGCGATGTGTCCGTTCGGGTGCTGTCCCGTTTTGCACTGTCCGGCTGCGCCGCGTCATTGCCGACCGGGCGCTGCTCCCGCGTGTTCTCTGTTTCAACGCCCGCACGCGCATTACCCTGCGCACACATATACGCACACGGAAAAACAGAACAAAGCAACAGGAACAAAATCAACGCCCTGAACCCGTCATGGTCCGGCATCACTGATTTCAGCTTCTTAAGATAATATGAACGATGGTCCTGTACCATATAAACGACTGATTTACTGTAATTTACCCCCCCCCCCCGCTAAATCTCAAACATTTTGCGCGAAGTATGCAAAATCACAAACACACTGCAAAGATAATAAAAAATATCGTTATTTGCAAATTTTTTATAAAAAAAATGCATATTTTTTGTATTTTGCAATATCGAGTTTTAAAATAGCATCTGTTTGAAATACGACACGGTAATGTTGGTGTTTATAGTATTGTCCATTATATAATGCCGTATTTTTGCATTTTTCTCTGTTTAGTTTTCTTATTCACACAAATTATTTCCTTTTTATTCGTACACGCGTAAAAAGATGTGCAAAAGTACTGCTTTTTTTACATTTTTGCAATACTTCTGCACAATTATTGACGCAGAGTCACAATAAAACGGATATTTTTTTACGAATAATTACACATTCTTGCTCCACTCGCGAGGCGTTAGCCCTGTTTCTTTCGAGAAGACGCGGGTGAACACTTCCCGAGAGGAGAAGCCGCTGCCGGACGCCACGTCCTCGATACGCATCCCGGGATTCTCGCGCAGGAGCCGTTTCGCCTCTTCTATGCGGTAGGTATTCACATATTGGTAGAAGGTACAGTCATACTCGGTGTGGATCAGTTGCGACAGATAGGTCCGGTTCAAAGGGAGCACCGTCCGGAGGTCTATCAGCCGGAAATCGGGATTCAGATAGGGTTTCTCCTCTTTCATCCACTGCTCCAGCTTCGCGCGGTTTGCCGCGTTCTCCATCTGTCCTCCGGTGCTATCCACACGCCCTTCGGCATTGACGATACCGCCCTCCGTATCCGTCAGCACGCCTTCCTCGTTCACCTGCACGCCTTCCCACGGGTCGCGGCGCAGCAGAATCTTCTCCGTGCTGTACAGGAACAGGACGAACAACAGGATATCCTGCATAAACAGCCGTGCGGGGTTGTCCGTCACACAGATATAGAAAAACGACAGCCCCACCACCGTCAGCATCGCCAGATAACGGACTATCCATTGCGAGTCGATGTCATCCATGGACGAGTAGTTCTCCTCGCACCATAAACGGTACGCCCGCACGTGCGACACGAGATACGCCGCCAGCACCAAAGGGTATAGCGTAAACAGGGGACTGAGGTTCAGCGGAACCAGATAATCCACCACTAACAGCAGAACCAGCGGCAGGACCTGATACATCGCCCTCCGGAGGTTCAGCCACCCGGGACGCAGTGCCTCGGTGGGATACAGAATCAAGCACCAGCCGAGGATATTGCCCATCACAATGTACAGGGATGAGGGCGGCTCCGTTCCCACACTAAAGACGGGGATGTGCCATAACGCCTCCAATGTAACCAATACCGTTTCCAGCAGTCCCCACATCAGCAGCGTCCATGCCCATGCCTTGCGCACGGACGAGCCGTCCGTATGACGGAACATCAGCCATGCGCCTGTCAGACAGATGGTCATGATGGTCGTTGCCTGAAAAGGAATAATGACGCTGTCCAGCAGATCTGCCGGCAGGAAACGCGACAGCCAATGACCCAAGGACATCACCAGCACCAGCACGACAAAGAAGACAAATTCGGACTTGTATTCCCCCCATAGCTCTTTCACCAGCGCAGCAAACCGCTGTTTCTGTCCTTCTTTGCGCTTCATCTTTCTGTTTTTATCATCTTTTTCACTTATCATTTCATTACCACAATTATTGTTTTTTCGCCAAAAGCGATGCAAAGATATAACTTTTTATTAACATATGCA
The DNA here is from genome assembly GCA_017448345.1 of Paludibacteraceae bacterium. GTDB lineage: Bacteria > Bacteroidota > Bacteroidia > Bacteroidales > Paludibacteraceae > Colicola. The sequence continues at coordinate 3,829 of JAFSLP010000077.1, forward strand.
AATTTTCCGACAGAAAAATACAAAATTCCTGCGTTTTATCGGACCAATCGGATTTCCTCGGATTTCTTCGGATTTCTTCGGACAAACTGCGCAGCGATAAACAAAAATTGTCTTTCAGTGCGATTTTTTTTGCATATGTCAAAAAAAAGCAGTACCTTTGTCCGCGATTTTGATTTAATTGGGTTATTGTGCGGTTGAGAGAACACATATCACTCCTGTTTGTTTTTCTGTGCGCGTGCGCAGGGATAACGCCTGCGGCGGCGCAGGTGTCCAACGCCGGCAGGTCGGTCTTCTCGTTCATGAGTCTGCCGGTCTCGTCGCGTCTGAACGCCCTCGGAGGGTCCAACGTCAGTCTCAGCAACGGTGACATCTCCATGGGCATGTGCAACCCCGCCCTGCTCCACGCTTCCACCCACCGGACCCTGCAGCTCAATTTCTCCTATTACCTGCCCGGAACGATGTTCGGCTCCGTGCTCTACGGACATAACTTCGGCGAGGCGAAAGCCCTCGCCAAGCCCTCCGAGGGGGAGCCGGAGAAACCGAATTACTTCGCGGTGGGACTCCATTATCTGGACTACGGCAATATGAAATATGCGGACGAGCACGGCAATCTGACCGGCGGCACGTTCGGCGCACGCGACATCCTTGTCGATGTGATGTACGCTCGCCAGCTCCATCCCTGCTGGAAAGTGGGCGTGACCCTCAAACCCGTCTATTCGATATACGAGTCCTACTCGTCTTTCGCCATCGGAGCGGACGTAGGTGCGCATTTCCAGACACGCGACTCCACCTTCCATATGGGACTCGTGCTCGCTAACATAGGCTGGCAGCTCAAAGGGTTCTACTCCGCCGAGGGCGGTGCCAACCATGAGATGCTGCCCCTGAACCTGCAACTGGGCTTGTCCTACCGCGTCAAGCATGCACCGCTGCGATTCCACCTGCAGATACATAATATGCAGACTTGGTATCTCAACTACGAATGGACCTCGCTCGACAAGAGCCCGACGACCGGCGACATCGTGCCCCATGACATCAAATGGTACGACATGCTCTTCCGCCATACCATCTGGTCGATAGAAGTGGTGCCCAAGAGCGAGAAGTTCTATATCGCCCTCAGTTACAACCACCGCCGCCGTGCCGAACTGAACCTTGCCGACCAGCGTTCGCTGGCGGGTTTCGCCCTCGGCGCAGGCGTGCGTATCAAACAGGTGCGTCTCGGCTTCGCCGTCAGCCAGATGACCAAAGGCAATTTCTCCTACCAAGCCGGACTGACACTCGACATCAACTCGCTGATGAAATAGAGGGTACAGGCACGGTACGGTGACGTACGTAATGCGTACGAGATGTGTTCCCGGCGGGATGGAAGGGGGATGGGCGGAGATACAACAACCCTATTTTGAGAACTGAACAAACAGTACATGACAAAATGGCAAATAAGATTATTGTTGCTATTGACGGCTATTCGTCCTGCGGCAAATCGACGATAGCCAAAGCGCTTGCGCGTTATGCGGGTTACACCTATGTGGACACCGGTGCTATGTACCGCGCCATCGGGCTATATACGCTGCGCAAGGGCTTGGACGACGAAGCGGCTATTATTGCCGCCCTGCCGCATATTCAGGTCGGTTTCATCCTCTCGGACGGCGTGCAGCACGTCACCCTCAACGGCGAGGATGTAGAGGCATATATCCGCACCTTGGAGGTCGGCAACCAAGCCAGCCGTATCTCGCAAATACGCGAGGTGCGGGCTTTTCTGGTGGCGCAGCAGCAGGCGATGGGACGCCACAAAGGTATCGTCATGGACGGACGCGACATAGGCACCGTCGTCTTCCCGGAAGCCGAACTCAAGCTGTTCCTCACCGCCTCGCCCGAGGTGCGGGCACAACGGCGCTTCGACGAACTGGCAGGCAAAGGGGAGAAGCCGGATTTTGATGCCGTGCTCGCCGATGTCAACGACCGCGACTACCGCGACACCCATCGCGCAGAGAGCCCGTTGCGCCAAGCCCAAGACGCCATCGTGGTCGATAACAGCCGCATGACACCCGACGAACAGATGCAACTCGTCATCCGACTCTTCGAGGAAAAACTAAATAAACTGGTAGACTAGTAGTCTAGTAGTCTAGTAGTCTAGTAGTCTAGTAGACTAGATGACTAGATGACTAGATGACTCTCATGACCATCACTATTGACGAGCACAGTGGTTTCTGCTTCGGCGTCACGCGCGCCATCAAGACGGCAGAGGAGGAGCTCCGCAACGGGGCTCTTTATTGCTTGGGCGACATCGTCCATAACGGTCAGGAGGTGCGCCGGCTGGAGGGACTGGGGCTGCAGACCATCGACTATGACGACCTGCGCGCACTGCCGCCGCGTTCGCGGGTGCTTTTCCGGGCACATGGAGAACCCCCTTCCACCTATTGGATAGCGCAGCAGCGCGGCATAGCCGTAGTGGATGCCACCTGTCCTGTGGTCAAGAAACTGCAGGAACGTATCCGCGCCTGTTACGAGGCGCACAAGAACGACGCGCCGATGCCTCCGCAAATAGTCATCTACGGCAAGCCGGGGCACGCGGAGGTCATCGGGCTGCAGGGGCAAACCAACAACACCGCCGTCGTCATCGAGTCCGCTGACCAGCTCGACCGGCTCGATTTCTCGCGTCCCGTCTATCTCTTCTCCCAGACGACGAAGTCCGTAGAGGGGTTCAACGCCCTCGTCGAAGCAATCTTACAGCGTAAGCGGTCTTACAGCGCAAACGGTCTTACAGGAGAAACCGGTCTTACAGCGGAGCGGTCTTTCGAATACCACGACACCATCTGCCGCTCCGTAGCCAACCGCGTGGCGCAGCTGCAGGCTTTTGCACGGAGCAATGACATCGTGCTTTTCGTCGGCGGCTCAAAGTCCTCCAATGCCAAAGTGCTCTATAACCATTGCAGGGAGGCGAACCCCGACACCCTCTTCATCAGTTCTGCCGATGAGGTGGAAGAAAAACTCTCTACTCTCAACTCGCGAACTTCTTTCAACTCTCAACTATCAACTTCCAACTTAAGAATCGGTATCTGCGGTGCAACAAGCACTCCCCTCTGGCTGATGGAACAGGTAAGGGACAAGCTCTCGCTCATCCCTTCCCTTTAATCCTTGGTACTTGGTACTTAGTCCCTTTGTACTTTGTACTTTGTCCCTTTGTCCTTATCTTCGGCTTGTCAGCTTCTTGATTTTCGCATTCAGCTTGTCGCACTTGAGCAGGTCCTCTATCTTCAGGTGCATCCTGTAGTTCCAGAAATGACGCGGATTGGCAGGCACGTTGATACGCTCGGCAAACTGGTCTTTGAGGCGCACATCCCCGTCAATGGCAAGCCAGTCCTGCAACGGCAGGATGGTCCACATCGCCGGAGAATACATATGCTGGTTGATGATGAACTCGGCTATCTCCGGCGTCATCTCCTGCGGTGCTTCGCCCCACCAGCCCATCTGCTCGTTATAGAACCGCTGGGTCACTGCGCGGTCTTCCTCCCACCATGCCCGGAGCGGGTTCATGTCATGCGTGCCGGTCGTGCAGACGCTCTGGTACGGCGCGTCGGCGGGATGGGCGAACTTGACGGTCGGGTCCTTCGGCATACGCTGGATCTCCAGACTCAGGATCTGCAACTCGTGCATCACATCAGGCACGCAGGCTGGCACCATACCGAGGTCCTCGCCGCAGCACAGCATATGCGTCGCGCCGATGAGGGTCGGCAGCTTGCGCATCGCGCTCTCACGCCAGAAGGAAGTGTGACGGCGGAAGAAATAGTCGTTATAGATACGCATCAGCACCTCTTTCTGGTCGCTGTACAGCTCGTTGAACGAGTGGCTCTGATAGATAGAGATACGCGGATGCAGCCATCCCGGTCTCCGCTGGTCCTCTACCATCAGCACCTCGCAGTGCAGGTATATCAGTCCGTCGCAGATATTCTTCGCCGCCTCTTTGCTCAGTCCGCTGGCTTTCAGCTGCTTCGGGTCCGCCATCAGGCGGTCGTACCACTCCTGCACCTTGACCTGCGTGTCAAACTCCGGACGGAACCAGTAGATATAGTTGTCGCGTGTCTGGAGGGCGTGCTGTTTCGCCCACTCGGTGTCATAGCCTAACACATCGCCGAGGAAATTGGAGCGGATATAGGGCTTGGTCATACGGTCCCAGTCGAGACACACGCCCTGCGCGCAGAGGTCGTCATAGCTGTACGGCAGCGCCGGAACGAAATGGCCGCAGAGACCCCACACGTCCGTCTTGCGCATCTGCCATATACGGAAGAAACCGAGGATATGGTCCACACGGTAGGCGTCGAAATAATCCTGCATCTTGCGGAACCGTGCTTTCCACCATCCGAAACCGTCTTTCGCCATCTCGTCCCAGTTATAGGTCGGGAATCCCCAGTTCTGACCGCTGATGGAGAAGTCATCGGGCGGTGCGCCGGCGCTGGCGTCGAGGTTGAACAACTCCGGATAGACAGCCGCGTCCACGCTGTCGGGACTGATGCCGATAGGTATATCGCCTTTCATCGCCACGCCGATGCTGTGGGCATACGCCACGGCGTCAGCCAGCTGCTTGTCGGCATGGAACTGCAGGAACTTGTAGTAGTCCTTCGGCTGCTTGTCGCGTTTCGACAGGAAGGCGGCATAGGGCTCCAGCCATACGCTGTTCTTGGCTTCGAAAGCCTTGTATTCCTCGCTGCTGAAAAGGGCGTCCTTGTCCTGTTTGTAAAGGGCTTTGAAGAACACCGTCTTCGCGTCATAGACGTTCTGGTAATCCGCGAAAGTGAGAGCGTTGAACTCCGCCTTCTGAGCCTCGTATTTCTTCTTCTGCGCAGGCGTCAGGCGGCCCATCTTCTCGATATTGATATAGATCGGGTGCAGCGCAAACACACTCACCGCGTTATAGGGATAACTGTCAAGGTTGTTATGCCTCAGCGTGGTGTCGTTGATAGGCAGGGTCTGTATCATCTGCTGGCCCGTAGCCGCAGCCCAGTCCGCCATCTTCTTCAGGTCTTGGAACTCGCCGATACCGAACCCCTCGTCTGTCCTCAGCGAGAACACCGGAACGGCTACGCCGGCACCCTTCCATCGGGGCTGCGTGCGGCGGAAACCACGGTCGTTCTGGCAGATGACGGTGCCTTCCTCTATACCCCATATCTGGCGGTTCTCACCCCACTCCGTGTCTGTCACGGCACCGGTCTTGAGGTCATAAACGACATATTTGTATTCGATGATATCGGGTCTTTCGACTTTCGACTTTTGACTTTCGACTTCTATCTCTGCCTTCCATACCGGGAACTCGGCGTCGCTCATCACCAGCTTGTTCTCCGGCTTCCAGTTGCCCAGAGCCTCGCAGTTGCCGATGATAGCCACACCCTGAGTAGGCAGTATCTGCGGCAGGTCGATCGAGAAATGGATATTTCCCTGTTTCTTTGAGCGAAGCGGTCTTTCGACTTTCGACTTTCGACTGAATAGCGCTTTCAGGAACGCCGTTGTATAGAAACTGTCCTCATACGTGCTGGCTTGCCATGCGTCGCGCACCACGATTTGTCTTTCGGCTTTCGACTTTTGACTTTCGACTAAGTTCAAATGTCTCGGCTCGCCTGCCTCGTAGATATACCGTCCGTCCTGCAGACGGATGGCGTATTTGTACTGCACGCTGCCCACGAAATCACTCACAGGCACATTCACGGACCAGAACTCCGTCCCTTGGCACGACAGCACCAGCGGCTCTTGCTCCGTCCAGCCTAAAATAGACTCCTGCGTCTCGATGACGCACAAACTCTGCCCGTACTCGGCTCGATAATGAATCTGAAAATTGATGTTCATGATATGATTGTGTTTGTTATTCATAACTGCTCGTTCACTAGTCCACTAGTCCACTAGTCTGCTAGTCCGCTATTCCGCTAGTCCACTAGTCCACTATTTCTCTATTTCACTGATTCTGCCCACAAAATTACAACTTTTTTCTTGAACTTGCAAATAATTCTGCATTTTTTGCGCATTTTCTCCTTCCTTCTTGCATATTTCATTTTTTTATAGTACCTTTGCACCCGCTTTACAAATGACCAAATGGTAAATGACCAAATTGTAAATGACCAAATGGTAAATGACCAAATGGTAAATGAATAGATGGTAAATGACCCATACGGCGAAGCAGATCGTTCGACCGGAGGGAGATTAGAAATGGTAAATGACTAAATGTCCAAATAAATGACCAAATAGTAAATGAATAGATGGTAAATGACAAAATTGTAAATGACCAAATTGTAAATGAATAGATGGTAAATGAACAAATGGTAAATGAACAAATGGTAAATGAACAAATGGTAAATGAACAAATGGTAAATGAACAGATGGTACATATAAAATGGCTTCTCGCCATTGCTGCCTACGCCTATCTCGCCTACCGGCTTGCCACCTATGACCAATACGCCCTTGTGGCGGAGAGTCTGCGTGCGATGGGTGCGGCTCAATGGCTGGCGTTAGGCGTCTGTGTGGCGCTCATGCCTGTCAACATGCTGCTGGAGGCATGGCGGTGGCGCACGCTCTGGAATGACGGGGTCCGGGACGCAAGGATGACGCTGGGCGAGGCGCAACGGCAGGTCTATTACAGCAAACTGGCGGGGCTTGTCACCCCGTGGAGGCTGGGCGAATACCCTGCACGCGCGGTGCTGATGAAGGACTCCACGGACGGGGGCACCGGCAGTATCATGCCCAGAGTGCTGACGCTGGGTGCCGTCGGGTCTGCCACCATGACCGCCGCTATCATCATTGCCGGAGTACTCGCTCTCGCTTTCTCGCCTGCGGTGTTAGAGCCGCTGGGAGGCAGTTATCTCTACGCCATCGGTATCGTGATGGCGCTTCTCTGCCTCGGTCTCTGTTTCGCGCCGCAGTGGCTGAAGCGGTATGCGGAGCTCAACAACCGCCTGCTTCTTACCAGCCTTGCACAGAGTCTGGTCCGGCTACTCTGCTGGTGTGTCCAGCTCGCCCTTGTCCTCTACGCCCTCAACGCCTGTCCAACTATCAACTATCAACTATCAACTACACTCAACACTCAACTCTCAACTATCAACTACACTCAACTCTCAACTCTCAACTTTCAACTGTTACCCATCTACTACCTCTTGGTCACCGTCACACCCAATATACCCATCGTCGAAGCCGGTGTGCGCGGGGCGTGGGCGATCTTCCTCTTCGGCACACCATCCGCCGCTCTCGCCGGAGTGCTCCTATGGGCGGTGAACACACTCCTGCCATGCCTCGCATGGCTCTTCATCCGGAAACGTGCGTAACGCCATATTAACCATATTACTCACTTTCAGCGCATTGTACCTTTGCGCAGAAACTCTTAACTCTCAACAGAACGGCTTCTCTCAACTTTCAACTTTCAACAATCAACTTTCCTTTGATGACATCATCCTCGATATCTACAATGCCGCTACCGAACTGAGCGAGACTGATTATGAGCAACTGCAGTCGGACCTCTACGCCCTTCATGAGTCGCCCATAGACCTCAACGCCACCTCGGATGAAGAACTCTCACGGCTCTGTTTCCTCTCTCCCCGCCAGATAGACGACATCTTGGCTTACGCCGACCGCCATCCGTTCCAATCACTCTACGAACTGAGGCTCATCCCGTCCCTTGCCGACTATGAAATCCGTGACCTCTTGCCCTTCGTCACCATCAATCCATCATTCAGCGAAGCGGCTCAATCCATCATTTACCCCAAAGAGGTCTTCGCCCGTGCCAAGCATGAGGTCATCACGCGTGTGGACGCACGGAATATAGAAGGATATGAAGGCGACCCGGTCTATGTCCAAGCGCGGTACCGGTTTGATTACCGCCGCCGCGTGCTGTTCGGTGTACAGCTCCGCCGCCCTGCCGGAGGAGGGGCAAGGGACCTGCAGTACGGTGCGTTTCTGCAACTGAATGACCTCACGCCGCATCTGCACACCGTGGTAGCCGGTAATTTTCAGGCGTCTTTCGGGCAGGGGCTGGTCCTTGCGCCGGTCTTCCGCACCGGCAAGTCGGTGTATATACAGTCGGTCGGGCAGACCGTGCCCGGACTGCGGTATTACTCCTCAGTGGACGGCGAAGGACTCCATGGCGCAGGGGCTACCGTCCGCCATGTCTTCAACGCGCACACACGGCTGGATGCCAGTGTCTTATACTCCATGAAACGTGCCAATGACTCCGCGTGGCACCACCTCTTGGGCGCCAACCTCACTCTCCGCCACCGCCGGCTGCAGCTCCAGCTCACTGCCGTTGAGAACCTCTGGTCGGATAGCATCCGTCCGTACCGTGACGCAGCTTATAACAGGCATTATTTCCGGGGCACCTCTCAAGCCGTCCTCGGTCTCTCCGCCCGGTATAACCACGGCTGGTTTGACGCCTTTGCCGAACTCGCCACCGCCCAGAACTACGAACTTTCCACTTTCAACTCTCTGACTTCTCTCAACTCTCAACCATCAACTTTCAACTCTCGAATCCCCCACTGGGGCTTCGCCCTCATCGCCGGAAGCCGTTTCTACCCCTGTGGCGGTCTTTCGCTCGTTGCCCTCTACCGCTATTACTCGCCTTATTTTGACAACGCGCTGGGCTATGCTTTCTCGGAGACCTCCCGTATCAATGACGAGAACGGCGCTTACCTCGGTTTCGACATCACGCGCCTCAGCCGCTGGCGTTTCTCAGGCTATGCCGACGTCTTCTATTTCTCCGGACCCAAATACGGCATTCCCCAATATCCCACGCTCGGTTATGACGCCATGACGGAGGTGCAGTACCATCATTCCAACATTCCATCATTCAGCGGAGCGGCTCAATCCATCATTCCTCAATGGAGGCTCTCTCTCCGGCTCCGTGCCCGCAGGAAAGACACCTCCGCCTATTCCGCCCGCGTGCAGTTTCTCTGGCAGCACGCCGCCCTCTCCCTCCGCACCACCGCCGAAGCCAACATCATTCCATCATTCAGCGAAGCGGCTCAGTCCATCATTCCCCAATACGGTTTCACCGTCTATCAGGACCTCTCTTACACCCTTCCCTTCAGGGCAGGGAAGATGTTAGGCTTCCATCTCCGCTTGCAGGCTTTTGATGCGCGCGAGTGGGCGAACCGTATCTACGCCTATGAGCATGATGTCCTCTATGCCTTCTCCGTCCCGGCGGTGTATGGTCTGGGCGGCAGGGCGTATCTCGCCGTCAAGTGGCAGCTCCACCCTGCCCTCGCGCTCTATCTGCGTCTCTCGGAGACGGTCTATGCCCGTGACTGGTATATACAAAAACACCCCTCCTTTCAGGGAGGGGCAGGGGGGAGGCTTCCCACCAGAACCGACATTCATCTGCTCTTCCGTGCTGTGTTATGATTGCTCACCGCACACGCTGCCCTTGTACATTGTACATTGCCCCTTTGTACATAATATAGAGTTGCCCGTCACGCAGCACCTTGGTACATTGTACTTTGTCACTTGGTACTTGGTCACTTGGTACTTGGTCCAGTCCTGTCGGAGACGGAGCTGCATATTTGCGCACATATGCATATACATACACGGCACCTGCCGTAGCAGCTTTGTAGGGCTTGATGGCTTTGTTGCCTGCATGGTATTTGAACATCGCATTCGTGTTGCCGAGGTTGCGCACAAACCAGCCGTTGGTGCCGTCCTCCACGAACTCCCAGAACTTGTTGTTCTTCGTGTTGGCGTCCAAGATATCATTCCCGTCGTTGTTCACGGCTATCGTCTTGCCGCCCGCGATGGTCAGCGTGAAGCCGTCTTTGCCTTTCTCGGTGCCGAGCACGAACCGCACGGCGTCATCGGCATACGCCTCTGTGGCACTCACGCGGACTCCCTCGGCTGCGATAGTCAGTTTCTTGCCGTCACGCGGACCGGCTACGATGCCGTTGCCGTCATAGATGGTGGCAAGGATGATGGTGTCTTTGGCGGCAAGTGTGGTAGCGTCCGTCACCTTGGCGAACGTAGCCGCAGCACTCACGTGAATGGTTATCTGCGCACTCTTGCCGGCGATGGTAGCGGTTATCACTGCCGTTCCTTCTGCTATAGCGGACACCAAGCCCTCCTCGCTCACGGTCGCTACCGCCTCGTTGTCCGAGCTGTAGTTTATCGTGTATTGCTCTGCGGCGCCGGCGGGCAGCACGGTCGGCTGCAGCTGTTTCGTGGCGCCGGTTGTCATACTCGTCTCCGCCGGCTCGAAGGCGATGCTGCTTACCGTCACCGGAACAACATGCACAACGCAGGTCTTCACTACCTCGCCGATAGTGGCGGTTATCTCTGCGTCACCCAATGCCTTGGCGGTTATCACGCCTTTTTTGTTCACGGTAGCAATGTCGGTGTTGCTGCTCGTGTAGGTGGCAGCGGCTGTCGCATACTCCGGCACATACGACGCCACGGACAGCGTGTGCGTACTGCCGATATTCAGCGTCACCTCGCTGTCCGACAGTGTGAAGTCGGTCACTACCGGCACGGTGATTTTCAGCGTATGGCTGGCACTGACCTCAGGTACACGGACAGAGGTGACCGTCACGACGATGTTTCCCGTCACATGCTTGGCGGTCAGCACGCCGTTGGCGTCGATGGTACCTTGGTAATCATGGTCGGTAGTCCATGACAGCGATTTGTCGGCGGCATCGTCCGGCGTCAGAACCACATACTGGCTCATGTCGATGGATTCGCCTTGGTCAATGGTCTCCGGCGCGCCCGCAAACGCTATCTGCGTCAGTTTGACGGTGTTGGCTGTCAGCGTCAGAGAAATAGGGAACGAACCCTCCATAGCGTCGAGTTGGGCGTTCTGGGTCAGATAACTCAGCGTAGCCTCTACTGCGCCCGTCTTCGTGCCGGTACCCTTGTAGGTGATGGTCACCTTGCCGCTCTCGCGGTCGCCTTCGTCGGTCACTTCGAACAGCGCAGCATCGGTGCCCTCTACAGCCCAGATGATATCGTCCGTCAGGTTCTCGGCTGTGTAGTTCACCTCCACGCTCTGCTCCTCGCCTGTCTCGCAGTCGGCGAATACAATCGGGTTCGGCGTTATGGTCAGGCGGCTCTGTATCTCCTCAGCCTTACCGGCTTTCTTGTAAATCGCGATGTCAACGCCCGTTCCTTCGCTCTTGTAGGGCTTGAAACGCTCGCTGTTATACCGCACGGGATAAGCGGGGTCCGCCTCGTTGGGACGTATCACGGTTGCCACGCCCTCGCTGATACTGACCTCCCAGCTCTTCACTGTCTTGCCTGCCTCATATGTCGTGGAGAATGCTCCCTTGCCGCTGTTGGAGTCATAGTCCAAGAGCAGTGCTTTCTCTTTGTCCTCCGGGTAGAGGAACTGCCAGTTGCCGCTGTATTGGTTCAGCACAAACGTCTGTGCCTCGGCAGGCACGTCGGCTTTGCCGTTCTCTGCGTCAATCTTCACGCCTTCGGTCACTGCCTGCAGAGCGGCTCCGTTCAGCGGACCGCTCACGGCTCCTGCACTCTCGCATACGAAGACGATGGTGTCGCCGCTATGAAGCCCGCCGGTGCTGTTGATACGCTCGTACGGCGTCGTCTTGGCTACCACGGCGTCGCCCGTCACGGTGATGGTGATGTCCGCATAGGCGTCCACCGGATTCCACCCCGTGTCATACGAATAGAGATGCAGTTTGCCGGTGTAGGTGCCTGCCGCCTGCACGCTGTAGCCGATGTCAAAGGTGCAGCTGCTCACCATCTTGCCGCCGTAACCTAAATACACATAAGCCGGGTCGCTTACATAGAATCCGTTGGGATTGGTCGCATCGTCCAACAGACCTTCCGAAATCTCGGCATACATGGACACCCCTTCGCTGGACAAGCCGTTCCATGTCACGGTGATGGTCGTTGAACCGAACTTGGGTAATGTCTCACCCTTGATACTCACTGTGCCGAAATCCACATCGGGCGCAGTGATACTTGCTGCGATTGTTGCGACACTTATCGCGCACGCAGCCATCAACAAGAAAATTTTCCTCATGATAAATTAGTTATAAGTTAAATGATTGTCTGATTTTCCAAATCCGGTGCAAAGTTACTGCTTTTTTCTGATATTTGCAAGATTTTAATAATTTTTATTAAAATAATCGCCATCTTCCCGTTTTCCCTTTTTTTCGCATATTTGCAGCAGCCCAAGCATTGTCCGTTACTCCGGCATATAATGCCGGTATCAAAACACCACCCGCATTTCCGCAGGCTGTGTTTCTCTTCGTTCATTGCGTCCAAATTCTATTTGGACAAAGCACCCTTGCGCTTCCGCATTATGCGCACTGCCATAAAACACAGCCCGCATTTCCGCAGGCTGTGTTTCTCTTCGTTCATTGCGTCCAAATTCTATTTGGACAAAGCGCCCTTGCGCTTCCGCATTATGCGCACTGCCATATATGCCATCGCCAGTAGCATCAG
>JAFSLP010000078.1 GCA_017448345.1 Paludibacteraceae bacterium
ACGTACCATAGATAGTGTAGTACGCTATTACTGTCGAATCCATTGATGTTGAAACGGAGCATGTGTACGCATTGTCTGCATCGTTTGCCAAATCCGTTCCCAAGTTTGAGAAAGACCAACCCGTAAAGAAATAACCCGGATTCTTCTGCGCCCAACAACGGAAATTAGCTTTCGTCATCGGTATCGACTCAACCGTCGTAATACCCAAACCAAACAAGGCCACATTAGATGTTCCTTCCGCCCAGACTTCTTCACGCGGATCATTTTCATGAAGAACCACATACACTTTACCTCCTCCGGTCGAAGAGGTGTAGCCTGTCAATTGTGCCTTGTAGACAGGCCTCATCAATTGTGCCATCTGCGGATCAGGCAAATCATCCACACTAAAATTCGCCCACGCTGTGTTGATGCTCAGGGTGAGCAGGAACAGCAGCGTTACACTTTTAAGAAATAATTTTCTCATAATTTTTGTTTTTTAGTTTGTACTTATATTTATTTTGTTTTCAGCTTATTTGGATGCCGGATAAAATCCGGCGGCAATGGACGAAGGCTATTCTCTGTGTCGGATGGTATCCGGTGGATATTGACAGATGCCGGTTTTCGGTGTCGGATGGTATCCGACCTAAGGGACATTGGTTTTACTCTTTTTGCTTCTGATGCCGGATTAAATCCGGCGGCAATGGACGAAGGCTATTTTTTTCTTTATCGGATAATATCCGACCTAATGGACATTGGTTTTACTGCCTTTCCAGAGCGGTTTGCATGTACCCAAAGTATCTCAAGGGTATAGTAGCCCTATACGTTTACCCGGCAGGCAGACCTACGCACATAGCGTGCGTGCCCGAAGCGCAACGCGCCCGGGTACACACATCTGTTCCTCTCCTGCCACGGTAAAGGGCATAAAGAAGAGGAAGAGTACAATAGTCAAAAATGGGAACTTTTCACCCATATGTCTGTACCTTTGTTTTTGTTTTCGGCGCAAAGGTACGAAATTTATTTCGAACAACCAAATATTTTCGGAGAAAAATACAAAAAAACTGCTTTTTGCTACATTAGAATGACAGAAGGTCCACTTAATGGAGGATTGATTCATGGTGACACTTCGCTTAATGGTGAAAAGGAAGGATAGAAAGAGAGCGGGCAATTATTGTCCCTGAAATACGAAGAAAAATCCTTCGTAGCAAAGACACTATTGCTACTCGCGCTCAAAGAGCACTCGCACAGGACCTGATGGAGAGAGCTCGCCGAAAAAGCGGCGAGAGCCAGACAGGCGGAAGGGGCTCGCGGTACTACCCGCGAGAGCAGGACCGGAGGGAGGGGCTCGCCGAAACAGCGGCGAGAGCCAGACAAGCGAAAGGGGCTCGCCGAAACAGCGGCGAGAACCAGACAAGCGGAAGGGGCTCGCGGTACTACCCGCGAGAGCAGGACCAGAGGACGAGAAGGACACCACAAAGAAAGGAGGGTGTGTCAAAAATCGAAGTTGATTTTTTATAAGTCCAAAATTATCAAAAATTATCCAAAAATTATTTTTATAGGTCAACCAACCATAGATCGTTCAAGCAAAGCGAGATAAGAATTAAAGACAATTATCAACAATTATTATTTTTAATAAGTCCAAAATTACCCAAAATTATCCAAAAATTATTTATACAGGTCAACAATTAGTAGTGTTGCGAAAATTTTAAGAAAAAAAACAAAGATAAACACTTTTGAAGGCTTTTGAGCTTCGCTCTCGCGTATTTTGCTGCTAAAAACTCCTCGCAAGCAAGCTTTCGGATAGTTTTTACCATCAAACTCCGCAACTCTTAGAGTAAAAGCCTTCAAAAGAAATAAACCTAAAAAACATAACCGATGCAAATCAAAAAATTGGAATGGAATTATAAGTGACTATATAATAGCGCTTAACATCATAAAAAACTTAATATATCGCAACAGTAGTAGTCAACAATTATTGATTAAAAAGAGGGTGTGCCAATCGTTTTGACACACTCTCTTTGGTATTGATGGAATGATGGATTGATGGATTGATGGAATGATGGAATGATGAATTGATGGAATGATGGAATAACAAGCGGGTTATTCGTGCATGATTTCAGGGGCATAACGACGGAGAGTTTCTTCCGGCAGGGGAAGACGGTTCGGTCCGGTGGACTGACCGTATTTATTGCGGAGGAACTGTCCGTTCTCCTCTTTGCGCTCCTGTCCGTCGAGGAACTTGGTCATGAGGTATATGCCCAGCCGCTGCCAGTCTGCGACGAGGTTCTCCGCCTGCGCGCAAGAGTAGTTGGTGAGGAAGGTGCGTGCATCTTCTTCGCTGAGCGCCGCCGCCTCGGCATCGACCCCTTCGAGCTGTGCATTGAACTTGTCATCCCACACCTGCTGCAGTTCGCGGATATGCGGATACATGCGGCTGTATTTGGTGTATGCCCAGTTGGCGACGATGTTGAACGTCCACCAAGCCGAGGTCGGGGAGAAAGTATAGCTGTCTCCGTTGCCTTCCGCGAAACACTCGGGGACATGGTTGATGCAGGAGAACATAGGCGTGTAGCACGAGCAGGCGGCATCGTCCACCCCGAACCATAGTATTCCCGCCGGGAATACAGACCGCTGCGCTGATAGACCGCTATCGCTGTTAGACCGCTGCGCTGTCAGACCGGCTTCGCCTGATAGAGATCTCATCTGTGCGACAAAGGACCACGCGGTCTGCTGGGTGGCTATGGGTCGTTCATACCAATATTGCAGCGTGTCCGTGCCTTCCGGCGCCAGTTTGAAGCCCAGACCTCCGTAGCGGAGTTTGGAGTTCCACGGTCCGGCATCTATACCTTGGGTGATGTCGAGCGGCGTGCCCTTGTATTCGTCACGCATGCACTCCTTGATGTCCTGCACGGACACTTTGCGGTTGGGGATAATCCATAATGGCATAGCGTAATTTACCATTTGGGCATTTACCATTTGGTCATTTAGTTTCTGTACATTTTTCATCTCCAGATAGAGTTTTCCTGTGGCATAGTCGAAATAACGGTCCATGTCGGAACTGAAATGGTTGAAGAAGGACCAGACGCGTGCTTCGCATGCATAGAAACCGCTGAAGTCGAAGGGGTTGTAGGCTGCCTGATAGGAGAAGTCCTTGTCGGCTCCTGTGAAATAGCCTTTCTCGCGTGCAAAAGCGATAAGGTCTTTGCTCCACATCCAGTCTCCGTTGCAGATGCAATTCAGTTTCTTCTCCAAGCGTTTCTGTTCCTTGGTCTTTTTTGCTTTGCCGAGAGGTAATGTCGTTATACGTGCTTGGTTGGCATGTGCGGCAATGGCGTTGTCGGGAATGCGCACCGCCACCCAGTTGGCTCCTTTTTTGCCGGGTCCTTTGCCGATGAGGTCCATAATCCATACCTCTTCAGGGTCTCCGAAGGAGAACGACTCGCCTTCAGAAGCATAGCCGTGTTCGTTGACCAGCGTGATGAACCATTCGATGGCTTCGCGTGCCGTCTTGGAGCGCTCAAGAGCGACATAGATGAGCGAACCGTAGTCTATACCGACGGTGTCCCACAGTTCTGCGCGTCCGCCCCATGTGGTCTCGCCGATAGTGACCTGATGCTCATTCATGTTTCCCACCACCTTGTAGGTATGCGGCACCTGCGGGATGGAGCCCAGAGGGCGTCCGGTGTCCCAGTCGTATATCTCGCGCACCGCTCCTTCGCGCCAGTCTGCCGCCGGCGCGAAATGCAGGAAGCCGTACATGCCATAGGAGTCAGCGGCATAGGAGATGATAGTGGAGCCGTCCGCGGACGCCTGTCTGCCCACAAGGAAATTCGTGCAGGCTTTGATAGTTGAAAGTTGAAAGTTGAAAGTTGAAAGAATCAACGCCAATACAACGGTATATTTTCTCATAAAAGTGTAGGGTTTTGGAGTTAAGGGCACTTCTAAAAATTCCCCGTTTTTAGTTAAGCCCAGTTAAGTTAATAGATATAGCACTTTTATATTGCTTTAGGCTTTCTCTTGGTATTTTGCAGACTTTCATTCAGTCACAATGCCCGCATTGCTCCTTCACTTAAGTCAGCAATCTACTCAAGACAAACCTCTAAATCATTATAAAGCAATTTTTAGAAGTGCCCTTAATTATTCTGTTATCCCGGTGAGCAAGGGCAATCTCGTAGGCCTTGCGATAATAGCGGAAGAAATGTTTCCAGTCGGCTTTCTTAGCCACCGCAGCCGCTTCTTTGCGTGCGCGTTCTGTCTCTTCTGGCGAGAGACGTGCGAAACGGAGCACATCCTCGGCAATCTTATCCGCCACCTCATCGAAGTTGGAGTCGTTGCGGTCAATGACGATGACGCCGTAGCGCTCTTTCTGCCGTGCCGCCCATTCTCCGAATCCGGCAAGGGAGGTGGTGATAGTAGGGACATGGAAGGCACAGGACTCCAGCGGCGTGTAGCCCCACGGCTCGTAATACGACGGGAAGACGGTGAGGTCCATACCAATAAGGAGGTCGTAGTAGGTCTTGCCGAAAAGGGGGTCCTTACCGTCCAGATAATAAGGAACGAAGACGACGCTGACGTTTCCGTTACGGATGGGTGCGCGGTCCAGATAAGGAATCATCACAAACGCCACCACTTCGGGTTTGTCCATCGGCGCCTGCGAGGGAAGAGGAGCATGGTAAATCTTCTGCGCCAGCTTGTCCATCGACCGTGCAAAGACGTCGATGCCCTTGTTCTTCCATTCCTGTCTGCCGGAGATACATACGAAGAGTGCATTCTCGGGCACCACGCCGCCTAATATCCGCCCAGCCACGGTACGCAATGCCTCACGTGCCTCCGCACGCTTTTGGGTAAAGGCTTTGCCTTTCGGCACATACGTAGGCTCGAAGCCGTTGGGAGTCTCGATGTCCACTTTCTTGTCCAGCAGCTGCGCGCACTCGCGGGCTGTGATATAACTGACGGTGGTGAAACAGTCGGCATGGTGCGCCGCCTGCTTCTCGACAGAGTGCTTGGAGACCATATTCAGCTCCTGTGCCATCTGGTCGCCGTGGAAGCCCTCGAAACAGTCATAGAGCGGTTTGCCGTTTCCAGCTATCGACCGTCCTATGCCTGTGGCATGGGTGGTGAAGAGCGTGGCTATCTCCGGACAGTGGTCCTGCAGATAGAAGATGGAGAAGGCGGTCTGCCATTCGTTGGCATGGGCGCAGAAGTTAAGACCGCTGGCGCTGTTAGACCGCTTTGCTGTTAGACCGCTTACGCTGTTAGACCGCTTCGCTGTTAGACCGCTGGCGCTGTTAGACCGCTTCGCTGCTAGATACTTATAGAGGCTCTCCATGACGATGCCGGCGGCATAGCCGAAAAGGCAGGACTCGTCATAATCGCCATAAGCGGCATGGCTCTGCACGCTGAACTTATCCCACGCCCAAGCGTAGATTTCATTCTTGTGCTCCCATAGGGCGTCGAACTTCAGCAGAACGGTTATCGGGTTGCCCGGCACCGCCCAGCGACCTATTCTAATGTTGAAAGTTGAAAGTTGAAAGTTGAAAGAAGTCTGAGAGTTAAAAGATTGCTTCCAGTCTTTCAAGAGCGAAGGATCCTCGCGGAAGGTGATGTCACTATGGTCTCCGAAGTCGGGACCGAAGAAAAAGACCTTGTCAGGGTGCTCCGCCTGCATAGAGGCGGCACGGGTGCTGAGCACAGCGTAGATACCGCCCACGCGGTTGCATACCTCCCAAGAGGTCTCAAAGATGTAATCAGGTTGCATTACGAATTATTCTTTTTCTGTATCAGCAGACAGTCTGGTGACGGGTGTGAGTGAGTTGAGGCGGACAGGGACTGTGACAAACTGATTGTTGTCCGAGCCGACGAACGGCATATACCACACGCCTTGGCTGTTCGCCCAATAGATGCGGTTGTCCCCGGTATCCAGCGTCATGGCAGTACATTCGGCGGTGTCTATCTGTACCGGGTTGGCTCCGTCGATATGCGCCACCCAGAGTCCTTCCGCGCGGTAGTAAATCTTCCTGTTGGCAATATGGAAACCCTCCAGTTCAGGGAAGACCTCTTTCAGTTCGCTCAGCAGGAAGAGATAGCCGTTATACGTCTGCATCGTGTCCTGCTCCGCGTCCAAAAGCATTGCGGCAGAGGGGTCCTTCCTGTAAGCCTCGGCACGTGCTCCGAAGATACGCTGGCGGTAGTCTCCCTGCGGCGTGCGGAGGAGGAGCGAGTTGGTCTTTTTGTCCTGTATATGGAAACGCGAGGTGATGTCGGTCTGCACGCCGTTGAGGGTGACGCTCAGATGCACTTCCGCACTATCTCTCGGCGTGACAAAATAGCCTTTGAGAGTCGGACCGCTGCAACTGACGACAGAGTCCGGGAAGGTCCATTCATAACTCACCTCGTAGTTATAGGGGTTATAGACATTGGCGGTGAAGGTATAGTCCTGATAGACCGTAAAGACGGAGTCGTTCACCACGAATGCAGGCACGGTGTCATAGACCGTCAGTTCCTTTGTAGCGGTAAGGGATTTCTTCTTGTCCACCTTGAGGATGACACGGTATATGCCGGGTTTCTTGTAGGTGTGCGAGGGCGATTTGAGGGTAGAGGTAGAGCCGTCTCCGAAGGTCCACTCCCAGTCCTCGCCGGAGGAGGAGAGGTTATTGAAGAGCACGGCTTGCCCTGCGCGCGGGTTTTCGGGCGTGCAGGTGAAACAGACATCTACTTTCTTACACGCGCTCGCCGCGCACAAGAGCATCAATAAGAATAATGTTTTTTTCATACGTGTCGTTGGCATTGAGCCAATGTATTGTTTGGTCACGCCGGAACCATGTCAACTGGCGTTTGGCGTAATGGCGTGTGTTCTGCTTTATGAGGGCTATGGCTGTTGGCAGGTCGTAACCGCCAGAGAGATAGCCGAACAGCTCCCTATAACCGACGGTCTGCAGGCTGTTGAGGCGGCGGAGCGGATAGACGGCTCTTGCCTCTTCGAGCAAGCCGTCCTGCATCATCTGCTCCACGCGTCTGTTGATCCGGTTGTAGAGTTCTTCGCGTGGTCTGTCAAGCGCCACTTTGACGATACGGAAGGACCGCTCTTTGGCAGTCTTGGTGCGCAGGGAGGAATAGGGTCTTCCCGTGGTGAGGCACAGCTCCACGCAATGAGCGAGACGCGCCGGGTTCAGTTGGTCCACCTGCTGCCAGTAGGCAGGGTCAAGGCGTTGCACCTCCGCTTGGAGCCAAGCGAGCCATTCCTCTTTCGTACATTGCTCTTTCCGGCGCTGCAGCTGTTGGCGTATGGCGGCAGGCACAGCAGGCAGGTCGTCCAGACCGCTGCAAACCGCATCGGCATAAAGCATCGAGCCTCCTGTCATGACGAGGATGTCATGCGTCCGGAACAGCTCTTCCATCAGCATTAGTGCATCGCGTTCGTACTGCCCGGCGTTGTAGTCGTCCTCGAGCGACCGCGTGCCGACAAAAAAATGCTTCACCCGAGCCTGTTCCTCCGGTGTGGGCGCCGCCGTGCCTATGGGTATGCCCCGAAAGACCTGCCGGCTGTCGCAGCTGAGGATGGGACAGCCGTAGTGCTCCGCCACACGGAGCGACAGTTCCGTCTTGCCGACCCCCGTGGGACCCAGTATCAGGAGGAGTGTTTTCAAAACATCGTTCCGTCTTCGAAGGAGAGGTCTTGGAAGCCCTCCATGTCGATGTCGCCGAGGTCGTACTCGTCCTTGAACTCATCATCGAGCATGAAGTCGTCGTCTCCGCCCTTGGCGTTGATGCCGGACAAGGGGTCTTCGGACTTGAGCTGCTTGGGCGCTTTTCCCTTCGACTCGACACACTCCACACCGTTCATCGAACCGGGTTTGATCTCCTTGAGCGAGCCGAAGAAATAGCGTTCGAACATCGGGTCGAAGACATAGATGAGCCGCTGCCCCACTTCCTCAATCAAGTCGCTCAGACGGGTCTCGTTCATGACCATGTTGTCGTATTCGAAATTCGAGCCCATCTCCACAAGAGTGATCTCCTGCCCTTTCTCCCACTCGTCGTTGCAAAGGAAGAACGAGGTCATCTGGTCATCGGGATAACCGACACTCTTGAGGATTGCTTCATGGAGCTCAAGGAAAGTGGCATCGGCATCCGCCTCAAACACGCGACGGAAAGCGGGATCACCTTCTTCGCACGAAAAAGTAAATCTATAAATCATAGTAAAAAACCATATTTATCCAAATTACGGCGCAAAGGTACAACTTTTTTTTGACATGTGCAAGAGAAGAGGAGATTTTTTTGAGAGAAAGACCAGAGGAGCTGGTCAGAAAGGGCAGACGAGCACTCACAGAGCACTCGCACAGGACCTGATGGAGAGAGCTCGCCGAAAAAGCGGCGAGGACTAAACGACGGGTGCGGCTCGCGGTACTAACCGCGAGAGCAGGACCGGAGGGTCGGAAAGGCGATGCAAAGTATGCTTATTATCATTTTACGACAAGCTGAATAACCTAGGTATAACCTAGGTATCACCTAGGTATCACCAAGGTTAGACACGGAGACGAAGAAGCCGGCTCTCAGCCGGCACAATGAACGAAAGAGAAGGAGGACATAGACGGAAAGGCGGATGGAGAGCGGGCAATAAAATTGCCCTACTAATGGACGGAGGAGGACATAACTAATGGACGGAGGAGGACATAAATATGGGAGAAATGATTAAAAATACACATATTACGGCGATTTTTTGCGTTTTATTTGCACATGTCAGAAATTTTTCGTAACTTTGCACGCTTTTTCCAAAGGAAAGGACAGACAGACCGCAACGATATATATAATCGACCATGCATGGTCGATGCTATAAAAAAACGGGAATGGTATAAACATTTTAAATATATATAGATTATGTCAAAAGTTACAGTTGTAGGCGCAGGGAACGTAGGAGCCACATGCGCCAACGTGTTGGCAGTGAACGAAGTAGCCAACGAAGTATGTCTGATTGATATCAAAGAGGGTTTTGCAGAAGGCAAAGCGATGGATATCATGCAAACCGCCCAGTTGATGGGCTTTGACACCGTAGTAGAGGGTGTGACCAACGATTACAGCAAGACGGCAGGGAGCGACGTGGTGATTATCACATCGGGTCTTCCCCGCAAACCGGGAATGACGCGTGAAGAACTGATCGGCGTGAACGCCGGTATCGTGAAGAGCGTAGCCCAGCAAGTGCTGAGCTACAGCCCGAACGCTATTTTAGTAGTTGTATCGAACCCGATGGACACGATGGCTTATCTGACGCTGCATGCACTGGGTCTGCCCCGCAACCGTGTGATCGGTATGGGCGGCGCACTGGACAGCGCACGTCTGAAATACTTCCTGAGCCAAGCGCTGAAATGCAACGCGAACGACGTGGACGGTTTCGTTATCGGCGGTCACGGCGACACGACGATGATTCCGTTGACGAGCTACACGACATACAAAGGCATCAACGTGAGCGAGTTCCTGAGTTCTGAAGAGTTAGAGAACGTAGTGAAGAGCACTATGGTAGGCGGCGCAACGCTGACCGGTCTGCTCGGCACGAGCGCATGGATGGCACCGGGTGCAGCCGCAGCCAGTGTTGCCGAGGCAATCATCAAGGACCAGAAGAAGATGATTCCTTGCTCCGCCGCCCTCGAAGGCGAATACGGCATGAAGGACATCACCATCGGTGTGCCGTGTATCATCGGCAAGAACGGTATTGAGAAGATTCTCGAGCTCAAGATCAGCGACGCAGAGCGTCAGAAACTGCATGAGAGCGAGGCCGCCGTACGCAAGACAACAGCTATTCTGAAAGAACTGAATGTACTGTAATAAGTTGAATGTTGAAAGTTGAGAGTTGAGAGAAGCCGTCTAGTGGAAAGTTGAAAGAGAAACTTATAACTTGGAACTTGCAAACTTCTCTAAACTCTAACTCTAAACTATCAATAAGTTGAATGTTGAAAGTTGAGAGTTGAGAGAAGCCGTCTAGTGGAAAGTTGAAAGAGAAACTTATAACTTGGAACTTGCAAATTTCTCTAAACTCTAACTCTAAACTATCAATAAGTTGAATGTTGAAAGTTGAGAGTTGAGAGAAGCCGTCTAGTGGAAAGTTGAAAGAGAAACTTATAACTTGAAAC
>JAFSLP010000079.1 GCA_017448345.1 Paludibacteraceae bacterium
CCCAAAGACTCTCATTTTTCTTATGTGTCCGCTCGGTTTCCCGAGCTTTCCGCTTGCGGAAAGTGAGGGATTCGAACCCCCGGTACGACGTAATGCGTACACCGCATTTCGAGTGCGGCTCTTTCGACCACTCAGACAACTTTCCTCAAAAGCGGGTGCAAAGGTACAACAAAATTTTCACATACGCAAATTTTTTACCAAAATAAGGTGTAAAATCTGCTTTTTTGCTGTCAAGATATGGCTATTCATGTTCTTTACGCCATCTTTCTACGCGTTGTATGCAATGCGCTTTGTGTCCGTCAAAATCGGACATCAGCCAGATGCCGTCCACCCGCTCCATTGACAGTGTATGTTCCTCTATATCTGTTTCTTCGTCAAAGGAGCCGTCCTCCCAATGCTGCCTGACACGGATGGTAGCTATCGCATGACCGGCATCGGTCCGGTTCACATCCGTCACTTCGTAATCCTCTATCCGGCTGCCGTTGTTGGTGACGAAATAAAAGAGCCATTCATACGCTACATCTTCCTCTGCCTGTTGGTGAAACATGGTATCAAGGACGGCATAGAAATCTTCTGTCAGATAGCCTTTTGACCGTTCCAGATGTTCGTAGTCCGGGATATAACGGCAGAGCTCGTCCGCCCGTTGGCGGAGCCGGTTCTCAGGAGTGTTGCAACCGAGCAGAAGTGCTGCGAAGAACAACAGGAGTGTTTTGTTTCTCATAGGGATAGGAGTGTTTGTGTCCGAATTGCGGTGCAAAGATACTGCTTTTTTCTGACATATGCAACCAAGTGCGGAAATTTTAGGAGCAGCCTGCAAAAAAATTTGCATATGTGAGAAATATTTTATACCTTTGCACCGCCAAACAGAAAATACAGCTATGGACACATTTCTTTCTCTTTGCCAGCACCGCCGCTCTATCCGCAAGTACAGCTCGCAGCCGGTAGAGCAGGAGAAGATTGATTATCTGCTGCGTTGCGCTCTGATGTCTCCGTCTTCGAAACGTACCAGCCCGTGGGAGTTCATCGTCATCCGCGACGAGGTGACTCTCCGCGCGCTTTCCGATGCGCGCACGTACGGTTCCGCCATGTTCCAGACCGCCACGGCAGCCATCGTTGTGGCTCTGGACACCTCGCTCAGCGACACATGGATGGCGGACGGAGCCATCGCAGCCGAGCACCTTCTTTTAGCCGCTGAGGAACAGGGATTAGGTGCGTGCTGGTGCCAGATATACAACAGAGAAGGTGCAGAAAAACTGGTCAAATCCCTCTGCGGCGTACCTGAGGACCGGACCGTATTGTGCGTCATTTCGCTCGGCTATAAAGACGAGGAGCGCAAGACCTATGATTTAGACAAACTGCTATACGGCAAGATACACGAAGAGCGGTACTGACGGAAGGGAAATCCGCCAATCTTGGCGGATGGGTTATTACGGAATCAATGCCGGTTGCAGAACCAGCTATGCCGGGAGAGGCTATCTCCCGGCGTTTTTGGGTAGTGCAACCATATACTACGGTTACGGTCAGGTATGCTAAGTAACCTAGGTATCACCTAGGTATCACCAAGGTATCACCTAGGTTCGGCACGTGCTCAACCGCTATATGGCAGCCGTCAGGCAGCAGAGAGGCAGCAGAGAGGCAGCAGAGAGCTCGCGGAAACAGCCGCGAGAACTAAACGGAAGAGAGTAAGGAGGCGAATGAAAAGGAGTAAAAAGGTGAATGAAAAGGAGCAAAGAGGCGAATGAAAAGGAGTAAAAAGGCAAATGAAAGAGAGTAAAAAGGTGAATGAAAAGGAGCAAAGAGGCGAATGAAAAGGAGTAAAAAGGCGAATGAAAAGGAGCAAAGAGGCGAATGAAAGAGAGTAAAGAGGCGAAGCATGGCAAAGAAAGTCACGGCGGCATAGAATGCCGCGACAAGAGACGAAGTTAAAATACCATAGAATATCATACAATATCATAGAATATCATACAATATCATAGAATATCATACAATATCACAGAATATCATACAATATCATAGAATTTCATTCTATTTTTTTTCAAAAAAACGCTCTGAAATTTGCATATGTGCAAAAAATGTTGTAACTTTGCACGCTATTTAATATGGCTTGACAGCAAATGCTCTATGACGGCAGTAAACAAAGGAACATAATACGCACGCACGACGCATAGAGAAACCATCCAACAAACCGACCAGCAAACCGGCAAACAGCCTACAAGCAAACCGACAAAACCAACCGACCAGCAAACCGGCAAACAGCCTACAAACAAACCGACAAAACCAACCGACGAACAAGACGGCAAACAGCCTACAAACAAACCGACAAAACCAACCGACGAACAAGACGGCAAACAGCCTGCAAACGACGGCAGACAAGACGGACAGACAAACGGACAGAAGACAACAAACAAAATATATAAACATAAATGACAATGAAAAAGATTTTCCTGATGATGGCGGCGTGTATGATGAGCGTCGCGATGATGGCAGGCGAGAATGACCTGCTGTGGGATTACACGGAGGGCGCTCCTACGTCGAATCCCGACAACGGATTGTATTATGGGAGCAAAGTGTCTGACGGTCCGGGTGTGAAAAACGGCTTGTACGGCATCAAGATGAACGGAAGCGGCTATGCGTATTTCACGAAAGCTGCTGTAGCCGGAAAACTCAAATTGGGCTTCGGTCCCCGCGACGGTTCCGTAGGCGAGTCAATGACTATCTCGACATGGGAAGGCGAGCCCGCATCAGCCAAGGCTCCCGAAAAAGAAATCAGGACAGAAATAGCCGTAACCGGTACACAGACCGAGTACGGATTCCAGATTGTAGAACTGACAGCCGAGCAGAACAATATCTATATTGCCCGTACCGGCACGAAGGAATCCGTGCTGCAATACATCTCCTTCAAAGAGAACGTAGCGCGTACGTTTACGGACTTCAAGATAGAGTTCCGCGAGGACCCGTATCAGGTGCTGCTGCCGGAGAGCGGGGTGCTGCCTGAAGGCGTAACAGTTGAAGGCACCAAATACAATGGCGGTCAGCACGGTATCCAAGGCGGAACCATCACGGTGCCTGTTGACGGACCGGTGAAATTCACTATCGGCGCCTGCCAGTACAGCAGTACGGACATTAGCATCAAAAAAGACGGAGCGGACTTCGCAACCATCAGCAACAAAGCCGCTTGCGGCGAGACAGCCGGGCACTTTGACCAGAATATTCTGTACGTCTATACGGGCGACGCAGCCACGCTGACCTTCGAATTAGGCTCGCAGACCTATGTGCCTTATTTCTTTGCAGAGGCGACGGAGATTACTCCGTGCGACGTGATTTTCAAAGACCAGAACGGCAAGACGTTAGGCAAGATAGAGACCTACGAGGGCGCCAATCTGACCGTTCTTCCTTACGGCGAGAGCGATTTGACCATTGCTGAGGGCGAAGCCTTCCGCGGCTGGTACTACACGAGCGGCAAGAAAGCCGTTATCGGCGACGTCATCACCGGCAACACGACCATCCAAGCCAAGGTGACTCCGATAGAAAGCGCCAGCGTCGGAAGCGTACAGACCTACGACTTCGCATCGGCGACCTTCTATCCCGAGGACCACGAGACAGTAGAAGTGTCCGGCGGCTCCTATTACAACAACCACGGCTGGAACTTTGCAGCTGACGGTGCGATTGACGTGCAGGTGGCAGGCAATGCGATTGTGGTTGTGACCCTTTGCCAATACTCGGAGAGCGGCGACGTGATTCTGAGCAACGGCGAGAACGAGATTGACCGTACCTCCGTAGTGAAGAACGAGACCGCTGACGGCACGGAGTACTCATTCAAATACTCGGGCGAAGCCACGACACTCAGACTCCACTGGACAGCCAAGCAATATATCCACAAGGTAGTGGTTTACAACGTGTTGGATTTCTTGAGCAAAGACGAGGCAACGGGTTATTATATCGTACCTGCAGGTGATGTGGCTTCGTTCCTGTTAGCATTGGTACAGGCAGAGAGCGGCGACAAAATCTTCCTCCCGAACGGCACGTATGACCTCGGCGAGACCTGCCTGACGACCATCGGCAAAGACAATATCGCCCTCATCGGTCAGTCGATGGAAGGTGTGATTATCAAGAACGCGCCGGACGCAGCGAAAGAGTCGATAGACAAGACAGCCACCATCAAAATCAACAAGAACGTGAAGAACACGTACTTGCAGGACCTGACAATCCAGAACGCATTGGATTACTACAAGAACGACAACGGCCGTGCCGTAGCTCTGTGGGACCAAGGAACGCAGACTGTCTGCAAAAACGTGCGCCTGCTGAGTTATCAGGATACGTATTACAGTAACCTGCAAGGTGCGGTGAAGTACTTCGAGGACTGCGAGATCCACGGAACAGTCGATTTCATCTGCGGCGACGGCAGCGTGTATTTCAAGAACAACCTGCTGTACGCAGAGAAGCGTAAGAAAGACGGCGGCGGCAGCGACGCATTGACCGCCAACAACGGTCCTGCTACCGACAAGGGCTATGTGTTCGAGGGCTGTACTATCGAGAGCGAGTGCCCGACCGTATCCTTCGGTCGCGCATGGAACAACAAACCGAGTGTAGTGTTCCTCAACAGTTTGGTGGACTACAGCGCAGGCGAGTTCGGTTTCTCGGACGGCAACAAGATTGAGCGTTGGACCAAAGAGCTGATGAACCCGAACGCTTGGCCTCAGTTCGGCGAGTACAACACGCATCTGGCAGACGGCACTGTGCTGACTCCGCAATATAACCTTGTAACTTTCGTGGACACCAAGAACGGCAATGCCACCCAGACCATCGAGACCGTGCTTACCGCCGAAGAGGCAGCTATCTACACGATGGAATACACCCTCGGCGCGTGGGCTGAGACCGCGAAGAATGATGCCAAACAAGAGGTTGCCTTGCCGGTAGTAGAGGATGGTATATATCTGATAGAGAACCCTGATGGCTTCTGTTTTATTACAACGGGCGAGGAGTTGAATAGATCAGACTTGATTCCTGGTGCAACTTTCCGTCGTGCTAATGTTCGTGGCGGTTTCGGTTACAAGGCCGGCGAAGAACCTAAAGAGGGTATTGACAATGTTTCCGCCTGTAATTGCAAGGTAGAGAAAATCATCCGCAACGGACAGGTAGTCATCATCCGTGACGGTAAAGAGTTTAGTGTTCTGGGAGCAGAATTATAACGGGTTGATTGAATAAGAATGGATTGGT
Organism: Paludibacteraceae bacterium; assembly: GCA_017448345.1. Lineage (GTDB taxonomy): Bacteria > Bacteroidota > Bacteroidia > Bacteroidales > Paludibacteraceae > Colicola. The sequence continues at coordinate 5,218 of JAFSLP010000079.1, forward strand.
TTAGTAGTTTATTTTTAGGTACAGGAATAGCACACTCGATATTTGTGCTGGCATTAGCGATAGCCGTGGGTATCTTCTTGGGCGCGAAGTTAAAGTTCAAGGGGATAACCCTCGGCGTCACATGGATTCTGTTCTGCGCGATAGCGTGCAGCCATTTCGGCATGACGCTTGACCCTTTGGTAGAGTCCTTTGCCAAAGATTTGGGACTGATACTGTTCGTCTATTCGATAGGTTTGCAGGTAGGTCCGGGTTTCTTCTCGTCCTTCGGGAAGGGCGGTCTGAACCTGAATATGCTGGCAGCAGGAATCGTGCTGTTAGGCTGTGTGACGGCTTATGTGATTCATGTTCTCAGCGGCACCGACATCGCCACGATGACCGGTGTGCTCTTCGGAGCGGTGACCAACACTCCGGGTTTAGGTGCCGCACAACAGACCTATCAGGACCTGACCGGCGTGTCGAACCCCGACATCGCCAGCGGTTATGCCATGGCTTACCCATTGGGTGTGGTAGGAATACTGTTCTCAATGCTGCTCGTCCGCTGGGTGTTCCGCATCAAGATGGACCAAGAGGAAGAGAAAGTGGCAGCCGAGAAAGGCGAGGTGCTGCAGGTGGAACATTATGACCTGCGTCTGACAAATCCTCAGATAGAAGGTCTGCGTGTGCGTGACTTGGGTCTGCTGACACATGTGACGATAGTAGTGAGCCGTGTGCTGGACAACGAAGGCAATGAGTTCATGCCCGACGCGGAGACCTTGTTGCATACAGGCGACTGCGTGCGATTAGTGACCGACAAGAAGAACGAGCGGACCGTGCTGCTGTTAGGCGAACGGGCAGACGTGAAATGGGAAGAACGGGAGAAGAACATCCATCTGGTGAGCCAGCATATCGTGGTAACCAAAGACAAAATCAACGGCAAGCAGATATGCGACCTGAAGGTGCGTGACGCCTTCCATATCACCATCACCCGTGTGCGCCGTGCCGGTATCGAACTGTTAGCGACACCTGAGTTGCGGCTGCAATTAGGCGACCGCCTGACCGTAGTAGGCGAGAAAGAGGCGGTAGACAGAATAGCGAAGGCGTTCGGTAACTCCACCAAGAAACTGGATGCACCGAACCTTGCATCATTGTTCTTCGGCATCGTGTTAGGCGTGGCATTAGGATCCATCCCGTTCGCGCTGCCGGGTTTGTCGCAGCCGTTCAAATTAGGACTGGCAGGCGGCACGCTGATTGTGGCAATCCTGATGGGCGCTTTCGGTACCAAATGGCATTTAGTGACCTATACCACCACATCCGCCAACCTGATGATACGCGAGATAGGTATAGCACTGTTCCTTGCATCTGTCGGTTTCGGCGCAGGCAAGAGTTTTATACCGACTCTCTTAGGCGGCGGATATGTCTGGATAGGTTACGGTGTACTGATTACACTGCTGCCGCTTGTTATCATCGGTTTCATCGGCAGGCAATGGCTGAAACTGGACTATTTCACGCTGATGGGACTGATAGCCGGTTCGACGACCGACCCGCCTGCATTGGCATATGCGACCAGTCAGTCGAGCGTCAATGACCGGGCTGCGGTGGCGTATTCAACGGTCTATCCGCTGACGATGTTCCTGCGTGTGCTGACAGGACAGTTGATGATACTGCTGTTCCTGTAAATAAAGGGAGCAATCGGAGGGTATCGGAGTTTATCGGAGGTTGTCGGAGGTTGTCGGAGGATTATCCGATTTTATCCGAATAATCCGAGGGTATCGGAAATAAGATGAAAGAAGTCAATCGAGACATATTACGATTAGCGGTACCGAGTATATTGGCGAATATCACTATTCCGCTGGTAGGTATCGTAGATACAGCGATAGTGGGTCATCTGAGTACGGCCGCCGCTATCGGCGGTATCGCCATCGGTACAATGCTCTTTGACTTGCTATACTGGAACTTCGGATTTTTGCGTATCGGCACCAGCGGACTGACGGCACAGGCGTACGGGAAGGGACAAAGGGACCAAGGACCAAGTATCAAGGTTCCCGATGAATGCAGGAAGATATTAGTGCAGAGCGAAAGCTTGGCGCTGACAGCAGCAGCAGCGGTGCTGGCGATACAATGGCTTTTCGTGACAGCTGTGCTTGCCGTGGTGCCTTGTTCGGCAGAAGTGGCGGAAGTGGCGAGACAGTATTTTTACATCCGCATATGGGCTGCACCCGCCACGCTGAGTCTGATGGCTCTCAAAGGATGGTTCATCGGTATGCAGGACACCAAGAGCCCGATGGCCGTAGATATACTGGTGAATGTGGTGAATATGGCAGCCAGTTATCTTCTTGCCTTCCATACCCATTTGGGTGTAGCCGGCGTGGCATTGGGCACACTCATCGCCCAGTACAGCGGATTATTGCTGGCAGGCGGTATCTTGTTCTTCCGCTATTTCGATAAATCGGTACTCCGGCATTTCGAGGAATGGAAAGATGCTATGCAATGGCAACAGATGCGACGGATGATGCAACTGAACGGAAACCTGTTTGTACGGTCGTTGTGTTTCATGGTGGTATATGTAGGTTTCACCTCGCTTGCCAGCAACTATGGCGACACGGAGCTGGCGGTGAGCAGCATCCTGATGAAACTGTTTATGTTCTTCTCCTATTTTGTGGACGGTTTCGCCTATGCAGGCGAAGCATTAGTGGGCAAGACGATAGGGGAGTCGAAAGTCGAAAGCAGAAAGTCGAAAGAATTGCACGCCGTGGTCCGTCCGCTCTTCTTATGGTCCATAGGAGTAGGGGTTGTTTTCTCCGCCGTATATGCTCTGTGGGGCAACGAGTGCATCGGACTGATGACGAACGACGGCGAGGTGCTGCACTCCGCAGAGCGGTATATAGGATGGCTGATAGCTATGCCGATAGTGAGCGCACTGGCGTTTATGTGGGACGGCATCTATGTGGGTGCCACAGCAGGCGTACAGATACGCAACGCGATGATTTGGGCGGCGGCAGGTTTTGTGGTGTGCTATGCGGCGAGTTACCGTTTCTGCGGCGCACAGGCTCTATACATCGCCTATTTCGCCCATCTGGCAGCAAGAGTAATCTATTTATCCATAGAATATGAAACGATTAAAAACAATATTTTGTAGTCTGGCAGCACTCTTCCTAATGACAGGATGCCAAGACCAAGTGCAACAGATAAGCGGCGCGTATTCATACAAAATCAGCGGAACCGCAGTAGTTGACGATACAGAGCACCGACTGGCGGACGAACAAGGAGCCATGGAGGTGGTGCGTCTCAACGGTGACAGCGCCTTGCTGACATTCAACGCCCTGCTGGGTCAGGCATACACGACGAAAGCGCTCATCGCCGGCAAGCAGCTGACGTTAGTTCCGTACCAGCGCCATGTGACCATCGGAGCGACCGACTATCAGGTGACCGCTACCGGCGAGGGAACAGCCTATGACGGAACCATCGTCATCACGCTGCATTACAACAGTGCTGAGGTCAGCGCCAACTCATTGACACTATTATGCAAAAAGAACTAAAGAGGATATACCTGTTTGCCGCTGTGTGTATGACCACGGTGATGCTCTTTCCGTCCTGTGCCCGACACGACACGAGAGGGCAGGAGAGGACAGCGCTGCGTGTGAAGATGACCGTGGTGACTCCTCAGGCTAACGGTGTCCATGCCCGCTATGTGGGTGTGGTGGAGCCTGTTCACGAGACCCCGCTGAGTATGCAGACGGCAGGCCGCGTGACAGCAGTGAATGCCAAGAACGGCGACGCAGTGCGCAAGGGACAAGTCATCCTGCGTATAGACAGTATGCAGGCTCAGCATGCATTAGAGAGTGCCGAGGCGGCTCTGCGGCAAGCCCAAGACGGCTATGAGCGTGTCAGACAAGTGCATGCCAAAGGCGCAGTGACGGACCAGAAGATGGTGGAGATAGAGAGCCAGCTTGCCCGTGCGCAGTCATTATACAGCGCAGCCAGACAGCAGGTTGGCGAACATACGCTGAAAGCTCCCTGTGACGGTGTGCTGAGCGGACTGGAGGTAGAGAAAGGGCAGAGTATCATGCCCGGGATGAGGCTCTGCTCCATACTTGACAAGTCGGCGTTCTCCGTCCGGTTTACTGTGCCGGAAGCAGAGATAGGGAAGATAGCCATCAGCCGTCAGCCGTCCACCGTCAGCGGAGAGATGGAATGTGCGGCAGCAGACACAGTCCTGCCTGTCCGTATCACCGAGAAGAGCATGAAAGCCAACCCGATTACCCATACCTACGAAGTGAAAGCGCGTGTCATCGGCGGAGCAGACGTGCTGATGACCGGCATGGTGGGCAAGGTGCTATTAGTCGAAAGCCGAAAGTCGAAAGTCGAAAGCGAAAGTCAAGAGGTGATAGTTATACCTGCCAGCTGTGTGCTGCTCAAACCCGAGGGTCCCACCGTGTGGGTAGCCGAGGAGGGCAAAGCAGTACGACGCGCCATCGCGATAGACGGCTATCAGGCGGAAGGCGTGCGTGTGAAAAGCGGATTGCAGGCAGGCGACAGTCTGATAACTGAAGGCTACCAGAAGTTATACGAAGGATGCATGGTGAAAGGTGAAGACCAGTAAGCACATAGAGACAGCAATGCGGAGGCACGGAATAGTGATTGCGCTATTCCTGCTGCTGATGTGTTTCGGCATATGGTCTCTGCCGCGCATGAACAAGGACGAGTTCCCACAGTTCACCATCCGTCAGGGACTGGTGGTGGCAATCTATCCGGGTGCTACGGCGCAAGAGGTGGAAGATCAAGTGACTATTCCGCTGGAGGATTATATCAACTCCTTCGAGACGGTGGACAAGAAGATGACGTTCAGCCGATCGGAGGACGGAATGGTCTATATATACGTGATGATCCGCAACGATGTGCGGGACAATGATGCCGCGTGGACGAAGATACGCGCCGGTTTACCTCTGCTGCAGCGTACCCAACTGCCGGCAGGTGTGCTGCAGACGCTTGTGATAGACGATTTCGGCAACACCTCCTCGCTGCTCATCGCTGTAGAGAGCAGCCAGCGCAGTCCCCGAGAACTGGAGCAATATGCCAAGCAAGTATGCTCCCGTCTGCGAACCATCCCAGAGATGGGCAAGTTGCGAATCATGGGGCAACAGACGGAGGAGATAGCCATCACGATAGACACCGAACGGCTGTCCATGTACGGCATCAACCCTTCCGCCCTGCAAGCACAACTGGCACTACAGGGACTGCGAACAGCAGGCGGAGAAAGCAACCGGCACGGTTCGCTGCAAGTAACCATCCCGTATCAATCGGAATATGAGATGCAAGAACAGATAGTGTGGGCAGATCCGGCAACAGGCGCAACCATCCGTCTGAAAGATGTAGCGACCATCGAACGGCGATACCAGAAACCCAAACAATATGTGGAGTATGACGGAGGTTCCTGTCTGATTCTGAACATGGAGATGGTGCCCGGAAACAATATCGTGGCGTTTGGTGCAGAGGTGGACAAACAACTTGCCGAAGCCGCCGCACTGCTGCCTCCAGACATCCAGTTCCACCGCATAACAGACCAACCGAAAGTGGTGGATGACTCCGTTCGTTCTTTCCTGCGCGACATCCTTATTTCCATCCTTGTGGTGATAGCCGTGATGCTGATGCTCTTCCCGCTCAGGACCGCGTTAGTGGCATCCACCGGTGTGCCGGTCTGTACGGCAATCTGTATCGGGCTGATGTACCTCACGGGTATAGAGCTGAACACGGTGACACTTGCAGCGCTGATTTTCGTGTTAGGAATGATAGTCGATGACTCCGTGATAGTGATTGACGGATATACCAATTATCTGGAGAAACGTCATTCGCGGTGGTTCTCGGCGGTGACAAGCACCAGTAGTCTGTTTGTGCCGATGTCGCTTGCCACCACGGCAATCAGTGGAATGTTCTTTCCGATGACCCGTATCATCACCGGGCCTTTGGGCGAGTTCGTCCAACTCTTCCCATGGGCAGTGCTGTTCGCCCTGACAGCAAGTATCTTCTATGCCTCGTGGGTGACGCCGTTCCTTTCCTACCGTTTCATACGCCAACGCAAAGAAGAGGAGATGAACCGTGTGGAGAAGATACAGAACCGTTTCTTCACATGGCTTCAGGAAAGCTATAAAACGGTCTTACAGAAATGTTTCGACCATCCGGCGATAGTGTGGGTTCTGTTATGCGGAACCACTCTTATCGGCGTCGTGCTGCTGCTACAACTGAATCTGCAGCTGCTTCCCAAAGCGGAACGTGAGTTCTTTGCCGTTGAGATTCATCTGCGCGAGGGTGCCAGTATAGAGGAGAGTGCAGCCGTAGCGGATTCGCTGGCAACCATCCTGCGGGCAGACAAACGTGTGACGAGCGTGACGGAGTTTATCGGTCAGTCTTCGCCACGATTCCACGCCACCTATACCCCTCAGACTCCGCACACCAATTATGCGCAGCTGATTGTCAATACCAAATCCGGCAAGGCAACCTCGCAGGTTCTGAAAGACTACACCAGAGAATATGAGAACTATTTCCCGAATGCATATGCACGTTTCAAACAATTAGATTACCAAGCCGTGAAAAACCCATTGGAAGTCCGTGTGCAGGGCGAGAACTGGGAAGAGTTAGCTCCGATAGCAGACAGCATTCTGCATTTCATGGCGGTGCAGCCGGAGTTGCAGTGGGTACACTGCGACTATGAGAACGTGGAGGCATCCACGCGTATTGTTCTCAAACCAGACGAGGCGACGAGGTTAGGAATCACCGAGACGATGCTCTCACTCTATCTGCGCCAAGCCACACAAGGTGCAACGATAACGACGCTGTACGAAGGCAGTTATGCCGTTCCGGTAGTTCTTTATACCGCTTGGTCCGACCACGCGGAAGCCGAAGAATTAGGTGCCATCCAAGTACCGACGGCTGTACCGGGAGTATGGGTCCCTCTACGGCAAGTGGCAACCATCGAGCCTGACTGGCATCACACGCAACTGGAGCGGCGCAACGCAGTCAGGACCATCACCGTAGGAGCAGACCTGCGCGGACAGACCAGTCAGGTGGATGCCGAGCGCAAGGTGAAACAATGGGTGAAGACCCATCTCACAGACCTGCCGGACGGCGTGACGATCAGTTATGGCGGACTAACGGAAATCAACGACATGATGATTCCGCAGATACTATGGTCCGTAGTGGCAGCACTGGCGGTGATGCTGCTGTTGCTGATATTTCATTTCGGCAAGCTGGGACTGGCAATGCTGGCTCTGTCAAGCGCCATACTCTGTGTTTTCGGAGCGATGCTCGGGTTATGGCTGTTCGGTCTGGATATCTCCATCACAGCGGTGCTCGGTATCGTCAGTCTGATAGGAATCATCGTTCGTAACGCCATCATGATGTACGAATATGCGGAGGACAGCCGCAAATACAAACTATATACCTACAAACAGGCAGCTTTCCAAGCCGGTCTCCGCAGGATGCGTCCGGTCTTTCTGACAAGCGCCACTACCGCATTGGGTGTGCTGCCGATGATTATCGCCCACACCAGTCTATGGATGCCGATGGGCGTGGTGATATGCTTCGGCACGCTGTTCACCCTGCCGCTGACAGTGACGATTCTGCCGGTGGTATATTGGAAGGTATATCAACACAACGACCCTAAATGAGAAAACGGATATACATATTGATTATTGTCCAATACCTGTTGTTCGGAAGTGCTTTTGCCGAGGGTCTGACGCTGGATTCCTGTCTGGAGATGGCAAGACGCAGCAATCCGGAGATGCGCAAGGCGGAGTTAGGTATCAGGCGGGCGGAGGAGGTGAAAGCCCAAGCCTTTACCAACTATTTTCCAAAGGTGCAAGGTACCGCATTCGGCTTTCATGCACTGCATCCGATGATTGAGGTCGGTATCAACGATATAGACAACGCGTCCGTGCGCGACCTGCTGACCACCCTGTACGGCAACTATGGCGCAGCATTGGGACTGGATAATACGCTCAGCCTGTTCGGCTACGGATATTTTGCCGGCGTGACGGCTCTTCAGCCGGTGTTCGCAGGCGGCAAGATAGTAGCCGGAAACAAGTTAGCGAAAGTGGGTGTAGAGGCAGCCAAGCTGCAGGCGGAGATAGCGCAACGGGAGCAGTTGGAACAAGTGGAGCAGAGTTACTGGTTAGTGTACGGCTTAGAGCAGAAAGACGCCATCATCACCGATGCGCAGGCGTTATTAGATACGCTATACGAAGCTGTGCATAGTGCCATAGAGGCAGGTCTGGCGTTACCGTCCGACCTGACGAAGGTGGAAATGCAACGCGACGAGATACAACGGCGGCATTTGCAACTGCAGAGCGGCAAAAGGCTTGCGCGCCGTGCGCTGGCTCTATCCATCGGAATGGAAGGAGACGGATGGCAACTGGCACAACAGAACGTGGAGACGGATACCCTGTTGCTGCCGGATACCACGGTGACGACAAAAGAGCAACAACTGCTTTCCTTGCAGGTCCGCGCCGCAGAGTTAGAGAAGAGGATGGTACTGGCAGACGCTCTGCCGCAACTGGCTGTAGGCGCCAACTATTCCTACGGCCGCCTGCAGACGAACCTGCTGCGTGACGGACTGGGTAACAAGAACGGCAACGGAGCCCTGTTTGTGACACTGAACGTGCCGCTGACCGGATGGTGGGAGACCAGTCATAAGCTCCGTGAGAAACAATACGCCATCGAGCAGGCAAAGATAGATGCCGATTATTTAGGTGCCCAACTGGATTTGCGCACCAAGCAGGCATATGACAATATGACAGAAGCGGCAGCCATGATGCAGTTGCAGGAACGGACGAAAGTCCATGCGGAAGAGGCGTACGAACAGGCCTTCGTCAATTACGAGGCAGGAATGGCTACTATCACCGAACTTCTGCAAGCCCAGACGGCACTGACGCAGGCAAAAGCAGACCTGACGGACGCGCAGATAGTTTACCGCGTACAGACCAAACGATACAGAGACCTGATTGCACATTGAGATATTCGATAGGATGGAGGAGTGCACAGAGGCTGAGGTGCAGCGAATGCTGCCTTTGGTGAATGCACAACGGCGCGAACAAGCGTTGCGGTATAAGCATGTGGCAGGGCAGTATTGCTGTCTGAAGAGCTGGCTGATGCTTTCCAACCACGTGTTGCATAGGAGATGCCTCAATGACGCCCAGCAAACGCCCCCGAGGACATATTTGCAATGGGCTTATAATCAGCATGGTAAGCCATTCATACCAGAGGGTCCGTACTTCTCTATCAGTCATTGCAAAGAGGGCATAGCAGTAGCCGTAGATGATGCGCCTATAGGCATCGACATAGAAGCTATCCGGCATGCGGACGAGGAGTTGATAAAACGGACGATGAACGAGGAAGAGCAGGTGGCGATAGCGGCAGCAGCAGAACCGGACAGAATGTTCACATGGTTCTGGACAAGGAAAGAGGCCGTGGTGAAAGCCCAAGGAACAGGTATCGAGTCGTTCGAACAGTTGCAGCGAGTATTGGAAAACCCGGACGAACGGGCGATTCGGACCATAGAGAAAGAGAAATATATTTATAGTATAGCATATGGAAAATTACATTGTTTCGGCGCGGAAGTACAGACCGCAGACGTTTGAGTCCGTAGTGGGTCAGCAAGCCCTGACACAGACTCTGCAGAATGCCATCCGCCAGAACCATCTGGCACACGCGTACCTGTTCTGCGGTCCCCGCGGAGTGGGAAAGACCACGTGTGCGCGTATCTTTGCGAAGACCATCAACTGCCTCAACCCGCAGAACGGTTTCGATGCGTGCAACGAGTGTGAGTCCTGCAAGGCGTTCAACGAACAGAGGTCGTTTAATATCCATGAACTGGACGCCGCCAGCAATAACTCTGTTGAGGATATCCGTTCGCTCATCGAGCAGGTCCGGATTCCGCCGCAGACCGGCAAGTATTCCGTATATATCATCGACGAGGTGCATATGCTCTCAGCCGGAGCATTCAACGCCCTGCTCAAGACTTTGGAGGAACCGCCATCCTATGCTATTTTTATCCTTGCCACGACAGAGAAACACAAAGTGCTTCCCACTATCCTTAGCCGCTGCCAAGTGTATGATTTCAACCGCATCACGGTGCCTGACACCATAGCCTATCTACAATCGGTGGCTCAGAAAGAGGGTATCACGGTCAGCGAGGAAGCACTGAATGTAGTAGCCCAAAAGGCGGACGGAGGAATGCGTGACGCTCTCTCTATCTTCGACCAACTGGTAGCGTTCTGCGGCACGGAAATCAGCTATGAACGGACGATAGAGGTGCTGAATGTGCTGAATGCCGATTATTATTTCTCGCTGGTGGATAATGCTCTGGCGCATAATGTAGCAGGGGCTCTGCTGCTTTTCAATGATGTGCTCAATCACGGTTTCGATGCCGGACATTTCCTGACCGGTTTTGCGCAGCACCTGCGTGACGTGCTGGTGAGCAAAGACCCGCAGACCCTTCCGCTGTTGGAAACAGGCGAGAGTATCCGTGCGCGTTACGGAGAACAGGCGAAGCACTGTTCGCCCATCTGGCTGTTTGCCGCATTGGATATCCTCAATACCTGTGACATCAACTACCGCACGGCGCGTAACAAACGCCTGACGGTAGAAATAGCACTGGTCAAGCTGTGCCAAATCGGTGTAGCTGTGCAGCAACCGGTAATGCAGAGTGCTCCGAGCGGTCAGAAGAATCCGAGTAATCCGAGTAATCCGAGTGCTCCGAGTAGTCCGAGTGCTACGGCTCCACAGGCGGCTCCACAGGCAGCACCGACGGTAGCGGCGATACCCAAGATGCCGAAGATAGGACTCGGATTCGGTCCCAAGACGCCCAAACAGGCAGAGGCTGCGGCTCCTCCACAACCCGAACAGCCGAAAGAAGAGGAGAGAAACCGCCCTTTTACGGCTGACCAACTCAGAGACGCGTGGGTTGGTCTGGCTGCTGCCCACAAAGAGGAATTGCGTCTGAAAGAACTGATAGAGAACTACAAGCCGACGCCGGTAGATGCAGAGACAGCGGAGATACAGATGCCTAATCCATGGCAGATGGAGGAGATGCGCAAGGCACTGCCGGACCTGCTGCGCCAACTACGCCAACAACTGCATAACAGCAATATATCCATCCGTCTGACACAAGCGGAGTACGACAAAGAGGCAATGGCGTTCACAGCCGAAGAAAAATATGCGCTGATGAGCAATCAGAACCCAGCCTTGGCGCTGCTGAAAGAGAAACTGGATTTGCAAATTGACTGACCTATTGAAATATTTGCCAACCACGCGCAAAGAGACAGAGTTGCGCGGATGGAACGAGGTGGATATCGTCTTCTTCTCAGGGGACGCCTATATCGACCATCCGTCTTTCGGCGCAGCCGTGTTAGGGCGAGTGCTGGAAGCGGCAGGTTTCCGTGTGGCTATAGTTCCCCAACCGGACTGGCACGGTGATTTCCGCGATTTCACCAAGTTCGGTCGTCCGCGTCTATATTTCGCCGTCTCAGCAGGAAGCATGGATTCGATGGTCAACCATTATACGGCAGCCCGCCGCAAGCGTTCGGATGACGCTTACACTCCAGAGGGCAGAGCGGGTGCGCGTCCCGATTACTGCACCATCACCTATTGCCGCATCTTGAAACAGTTGTATCCGGATGTGCCGGTGGTGATAGGCGGCATCGAGGCATCCATGCGCAGGCTGACGCATTATGACTACTGGCAGGACAAGCTGATGCCATCTATCCTTGCGGACAGCGGAGCCGACCTGCTGGTATATGGAATGGGCGAGCAGGCGATGACGCAGATAAGCGAAGTGCTGAGAGACGGCGCGCCGGATGTCCGAGAGCAGCTGCATCGTATCCCACAGACCGCCTATCTGACGAACAATGAGAAAGAGATACCGGCTGATGCCATCCGTCTGTTTTCGCATGAGGAGGCACTCCGCGACAAACGCAAGCACGCCGAGAACTTCCGGCTGATAGAGACAGAGTCCAATAAAATCTGCCAGACCACTCTGGTACAGCGTACGGGCAACCGCTGGGTGGTGGTCAACCCTTCCTACGAGCCTATCAGCACAGAGCAGCTGGATGCCATCTACGACCTGCCATATCAATACGCACCACATCCCAAATACAAGGACAAGCGCATCCCCGCGTATGAGATGATCAAGACATCTGTCTGTTTGCACCGCGGCTGTTTCGGAGGCTGCTCGTTCTGCACAATCTCCGCTCACCAAGGGAAACAGATAGTCAGTCGCAGCAAAGCCTCCATCCTCCGGCAGATAGAGCGTTTGAGCCGACTGCCTGACTGGCACGGAGTGATAAGTGATTTAGGCGGACCTTCGGCAAACATGTACGCCATGCACGGCAAGGATCTGTCACTTTGCCGCCAGTGTGCGCGAGCCAGTTGTCTCCAACCGGCAATCTGCAAGAATCTGAATCAAGACTTTGGTCCGATTCTTGATATATACAAGACGGTGGACAAACTGCCATATGTCAAGCATGCTTTTGTCGGTTCGGGCATCCGCTATGACCTGATGAGCGAAGCCTATGCCCGCCAACTCATCACGCGCCATGTGTCCGGACGGTTGAAAGTGGCACCGGAACATTGCTCTGACCCAGTCCTGAAAATAATGCGCAAACCCTCATGGAGCAACTATCTGCGGTTCAGGGAACTATTTCTGCAAATCAACAAAGAGGCAGGGTTGAAACAGCAGTTGATTCCGTATTTCATCTCGTCCCATCCGGGATGCACGCGAAATGACATGAAGATGTTAGCGGACGAGACCAAGCGGATGCATTACAGACCGGAGCAGGTGCAGGATTTCACACCCACACCGATGACGCTCTCGACCACGATGTTCTACACCGGCATCAACCCCTATACGCGCGAACCTGTCTATGTGGCACGCACTCCTGAAGAGAAAAAACAACAAAACAACTATTTTTTCTGGTACAAATGAAATCAAGTATAAGCAAAAGACATTACCTCGTCAATCCCGACACGCTGCAACTGGAGCGTATAGAGCACGGATTTATGTACTGGCTCCGCCGCTCCGGCATGTATATCATCGGCGGTATAGGGTTAGGAGCAGCCATCTTCTATGTACTGCTGTATTTCTTTCCCTCTCCGCGTGAGGCATCGCTGATTCAATATAACAAGAACCTCTCCGCCCAGTTGTCCGTCTTGGACAAACAGGTGGACCAAATGCAGATTGTGCTCTCCGACCTCTCTGTGCGGGATGACAATCTCTATCGTGCGATGTTAGGAGCAGAGCCTATACCGATGAGTGTGCGTCTGGGAGCCACGCAGCAGATCTCGTATTATGACTCGTTAGCGAGGATGACCAATACGCAACTGGCAGCAGACGTACAGCGCAAGGTGGATGTGTTAGAGAAAGAGCTGTACGTACAAGCGCGGTCGTATGACGAAATCATCGAACTGGCAAAGAACCAAGAGGTGAGGATGGAGAATATACCCGCCATCCAGCCGGTGCTCAACAAAGACCTGAAACATATGGCTTCCGGTTACGGATGGCGTATCGACCCGGTGTATCACATCCGCCGGTTCCATGAAGGAATGGATTTCTCGGCACCGGTCGGCACAGACATCTTCGCTACCGGAAACGGCACCGTGGTCTATTCCGGTTGGCGGCAAGGTTATGGCGAGACGGTGGTAATCGACCACGGGTTCAACTATGAGACACTCTATGCCCACTGCTCCCGAAGAATGGTCCGAGTAGGGCAAAAGGTGAAAAGAGGAGATGTAATAGCGCTGGTGGGCAACACCGGCAAATCGACAGGTCCTCATGTACATTATGAGGTGCATTATAACAGCAGACCTGTTGACCCACGCAATTTCTATTTCTACGACCTGAGTCCCGAGGATTATGACAGAATGGTACAACTGTCGTCCAATATGGGAAATATGATGGATTAGCCGAGTCGCGAGATACGCTCCAGTGCTTTCTCGTCCAGAATCTGAATATGCCGTCCATTGATGGCAATGAGTCCTTCCTGTGCAAACTGGCTGAGTGTGCGGATAGCATTGCTGGTGGTCATGTTGCTCATGTTCGCCAAGTCCTCGCGCGGCAGCAGCATAGCTATCGTGCAGCCATCCTCTTCGAAACCGTAGTTCTTGAGAAGCAGCAACAAGCTTTCCGCCAACCGTCCGCGAATATGTTTCTGGGTCAGGTTGACCGTCTGAATCTCCGAGAAAGCAAGGTCTTTCGCCATCATCAGCATCACATTGTAACAGAGCTGTCCGTTGGAGCGGACCAGTTGTGTGAAATAATCGCGTTCCATCCGATAGACGGTGCAATCCTCAAACGCACTGGCGCTGGAGTTATACGGTTCATTGGCGATGCAGGCGCGGTAACCGAAAATATCATAGGGCTTGAGCAGACGTATGATTTGCTGGCGCTGCCCGATACCTTTCTTGTAGATACGGACTTTACCGTGATAGAGCATCCACATGTATTGCGAATCTTCGCCGTCATGGTGGATGATTTCATTCTTGGCATAATGAACGACCTGCACATGTTGTGCCACAATCCCGCGTTCGTCTTCCGTCAGCGCGTTCCACAAGGGGTTCAAATCCCATAGAGGAGCATAGTTTTCTTTCTTCTCGGTTTTCACGTTATTATCGTTTTAACATTCAGATGTCAGCTTTTTATCTCGCTTTCAGTTTTCCTGAGTGGTAAGCTTGGAGCAGTTTCTCAAGGGAGTTAATCTGGTCCAGCAGTTCTTTGCCTTTGTCCGTGTCCTTGATGCGGATACGTTGTCCTGAGAAATCCTGCAGGAGTGTCCGGCTGTGTATGTCCGAGCCAGAGAGCACCGCCTGTTCGCGGCTTTCGAAGGACTCGTGCTCCACCAGCTGGATACCATGACTGTTATATATCAGCGTATATCCGGCAATACCTGTTTTCTCTTGGTAGGGTTTGGAGAAGCCGCCGTCTATCACAAAGCGTTTCCCGTTAGCACGTATCGGTGTCTCGCCTTTGATAGTGCGCACCGGCACATGACCGTTGATGATGCGTCCGTTGGCAGGGTCCAGCCCGAACTCACGGAGAATCTTCTCGCACACTTGTTCATCGTCCGCCAGCGTGAAATAGGCTCCTTTGGCTTCGTGCTGAATATCCTTGTTATCAATGAAATAGCGCTCAAAGGTGGTCATTTTGTCTTTGTTGTAGAGAGGCGAGAACTCTCCTTCCCAGAGATAGAGCAGGTAATCGAGGGCATCCTGTTTGGCTTTTCCTTCCCCGTAAAAAGCGCGTCGTATGATTTCGTCCGTTCTGTCCATGAGTGCTTTTCCGCTGACCCGTTCTCCGCAGACCTCCGCTTCCGTGAAACTGCCGTCGGCATTCAGCGGAATGGCAGCGTGGTAGAGCAGGAAACCGTTGCAGACGAGATAGAGCGAACCGTGCTCGTAGAGCATACGCAAGTGCCGCTGCATCTTCTCCGACTTGCGGAACGACCGCCAGAGCTGGTTCATCAGGTCCTGTTCGTATCTGCTCAGTTCGTACGGGTTGTCCGGGTCGAGCGTCGGCAGGTTGGTATCCAACAACGGGAACACCTTTCTCTCTCCATCACCACAAGGGAGGGTGATTGTACCTTGTTCGAGATTTATGTGATGCAGGAGTGCCCGGTGGTCCATATGCCATTCGGGATGGCGGAGTACGGTCTGTCCTTCCAGTTTGAACTGGATGATAGAGATAGCCTTGTGCATCTTCGCCATGAGTTGTGCCGAGCGTGTGAGACGCGGATTGTTCTCAAAATCCTTGGTCTGCCAGATAGTACAGGGGTCATCACCGTAGATGGTCATGGCGAAATTAGCCAGCGGCAGGAGATTGATGCCGTATCCTTCCTCCAGCGTCTCGATATTTGCATAGCGGATAGAGACACGCAAGACGGTAGCCAGCAGGGCAAGATTTCCTGCCATGGCACCCATCCATTCGATGTCGTGGTTGCCCCATTGGATGTCATAGTCGCGCACGGTAGATAGCACATCCATGATTTTGGGCGCCCCCGGACCACGGTCGAAGATATCCCCCACAATATGCAACTTGTCAATGGTGAGCGAATGGATGAGATAGGAGATGGTGATGAGCAGTTGTTCCGCACAGCCGGTCTCAATGATAGCTTCTATGATGGCGTTGTAATAGGTCTGCCGGTCTTTCTGTTCAAGGCTCGACTCGTGGAGCAGTTCGGAGATGACGTAAGCGTAATCGTCCGGCAGGAGTCTCCGCACTTTGGAACGGCTGTATTTGATAGTGACCGCGCGTGCGATGTCCACCACTTGGTGCAAGCGCTGCCGGTACCAGTCCTCTAATGTAGGCAGGTTCGACAGCTGGGCATTCAGCGTAAAGAGATCCATATACCCTGCGTCTTTCTCCTTCTTATGAGGGGAGGGCAGGGAAGAGTTCTCGTAAAACTTCTTAATCAGTTCAATCCGTTCGTCGGGATAATAGATAAGCGCACACAAAGCTCTTTTTTCCTCTTCCGACATCTCTTTCCCATATACTTCATCCACTTTTCTGCGTACGACGCCCGAGGCGTTCTTAATCATATGGATGAATGCCGAAGACTCTCCGTGCAAGTCGGAGACAAAATGCTCGGTGCCTTTGGGCAGAGAGAGAATCGCGCGCAGGTTGATGAGTTCGGTCACCACCGCCTGTGCGTTCGGAAATTTCTCACTGAGGAGTTTCAAGTATCGCTCGTCGCCGGTCATAAGGTTCATTCTCCATTCTCAAAGACTCAGGACTTGCAGTGCCTGCCATTTGTCGTCTTTGATGTCTTTCTTCTCTTTGATGGCTTTGGAAAGCGGTACATAGACCACTTCTCCGTTCTGCAGTCCGACCATGACGGACCGTTGCTCATCCATGAGCGCCTGTACGGCTGCGCAACCAAGTCGTGAGGCGAGGATACGGTCGAAAGCGGAAGGTGAACCACCGCGCTGGAGATGTCCGAGTATAGTGACCCTCGTGCCGTATTCGGGATGGCTCTGCTCGATAATTTTCGCCACCGCCTGTGCTCCTCCCGGGAAAGCGTGCTCCTGCACGAGGACGATACCGCTGTTCTTGTGTTTGCGGCGTCCCTGACCGATAGCAGCTTCCAACTGTTCTTCCAGTGTGGCACGCTCGGGGATGATAGCCGCTTCAGCTCCGGCAGCGATGGCTGCGTTGAGCGTCAGGAAGCCCGCATCGCGCCCCATCACTTCCACCAAGAAGAGCCGCTCATGGCTGGTTCCCGTGTCACGGAGCTTGTCCACACACTCCACGATGGTGTTCAGTGCCGTGTCGTATCCGATGGTAGAGTCGGTACCCCAGAGGTCATTGTCAATAGTTCCCGGCACTCCAATCACGGGAATGTTATACTCCTGTGCCAGCAGCCGTGCACCGGTGAAGGTGCCATCCCCTCCGATGACAATCAGCGCATCTATCTCCTCCCGCTGAAGGATTTCATAGGCGCGCCGGCGTCCTTCCGTAGTCTTAAATTCCTCGCTGCGTGCGGACTTGAGAATCGTTCCTCCACGCTGGATGATGCCGCTTACGTCCTGTGTGCCGAACTCCTGTACCTCGCCGTCCATCAGACCTTTGTAACCGCGAAAGATGGCTTTCACGCGGATGTTATTGGCAATGGCAGCCCGTGTGACTGCGCGTACTGCGGCATTCATTCCCGGTGCGTCTCCGCCCGAGGTCAGTACGCCGACAGTTTGAATCTTATATTCCATAGTTGTGTCAGTAGTTTTGTTTTGCGGGTGCAAAGGTACAACTTTTTTTTGAAATATGCAAGAGAGAGGGCTATTTTTCGCCCAAAGGAGCCTATAAATTGTCCCTCGCGCTCAAAGAGCACGGGCAGAGGACCGAAAGGGCGAGAGAGAACTCGCCGAAACAGCGGCGAGGACTAAACGACGGGTGTGGTTCATGGTGCTGACTGTGAGAGCCGAGGAGCGGAAAGGCAGTCGGATGTTATGCG
>JAFSLP010000080.1 GCA_017448345.1 Paludibacteraceae bacterium
CAGTGAGCGTGTGCTGGCGCAGCAGTTGAGCGAACTGATGGAATACGGTGTGGTGGAGAAACAAGTGATTGACCCCGTTTGCAAGCACTCCGAATACAGCCTCACTGACCTCGGACGCACGCTCGTTCCTATCATCGAGCAGATGCGCGCGTGGGGAAATGATTTCCGCCCTACCTTACAGCAGATTCTTCAGAAGAAAGAGGCATAGATTTTCTGCATACTGCGAAAATTAACAGGCTATACTGCGAAAATTATCAGTGCGTTACGATTTGGTCGTGACGCATTTTTGTTGTAATTTTGCAGCAAATTTCAGAGGAAGGAATCTTTATGCAGGAAATAAAGGTACAAACAAAACGGGGAGTGTTGCTGGACGGAGTGCTGTTTTCGGCGACAGAGAAAACCCGAACACGGACGAACAGACCGCAGGCAGATACGCTGCTGATTTCCATTACGGGCATACACGGGAATTTCTATTCGAACCCGTTCTACTACAACATCGGCGACACGCTGAATGCGGCAGGGATAGATTTTCTCTATGCGCAGACCAACGATGCGTTCGGGACAATCCGGACGACCGATGTCCACACGGGTGAAGAAGTGCTTATCGGTTCGTGGAATGAGCGGTTCGCTTACACGGACGAGGACATCGACGCGTATCTCACGTATGCCGAGCAAGCCGGGTACAAGCGTATCATCCTCGGCGGGCACTCGTTAGGAGCCAACAAGGTCATTTACTATCTCTCGCGTCACCATGACCCGCGTGTGGCGAAGTTCCTGTTGCTCTCGCCGGCGAACCTCGATTATATGACGGCTTCGGTCACGGAGCGTGAGCGCGAAATGATACGCCTTTGGTACGAGCAGGGGCATGGTGGACAGATTCTGCCTTTTCCGCTCATGGGATGGGTGCAATGTACGGTTGCCACGGCGTACGACTGGGTGCATAGCGGTCTGCTGAACAATGTGCATACCGCCCACGACGGCGATTTCAGCCAAGTGGCGCAGATCACGCATACCGGTGCGCTGCTCATCGGTACGTATGACAACTTTACGGACGGCGACCCGGTCGGGTTCCTGACGAACATCAACAGCCATTTCCCGGCACCGGAGAAGAACCGTCTGCTCTTCATCGAACGCACCGGGCATACTTACCAGCAGAAACAACAGGAGCTGGCGGAGAAGATAAGTGCTCTGCTCCAAGACGAGAGTTTTTAATTTTTAATTTCTAATTTGTAATATGCCATTTATCACATCCAGAGTAAGTTGCGCTATGACGGGCGCACAGGAAGAACAGCTGAAAGCAGGTCTGGGTAAAGCCATCGAAGCCGTGCCCGGCAAAAGCGAGCAATCCCTATTGGTCTGTCTGGAACAAAACTGCCATCTGTGGCTGCGTGGCGACAACACACAGCCCGTTGCTTATATTGAGGTGGCGGTATACGGGAACGAACAACATGCTGGCTATCCGACGCTGAACCTGCTTATCACGCGCCTGTACGTGAACATTCTTCATATTGCGCCCGAGCGTGTGTATGTACGCTTCATCGACATTCCTGCTTGGGGCGTGGCAGGTATCTACATAAACCAATAAACGATGCTGACCATTACTACTTTTACGGATCCGATGATGGGGCTTAGCTACGAGTGCGAACCCTTGTACGAACGGCTCAAAGCACATCTCGGCGACCACGTGCAGTTTCGCTATAAGATGGCGGTGCTGGTGCGCGACGTGCATGATTTCATGATTCCGGCGGACTACGGCAAGACGGAAGCGGAGAGCATCCGCAATTACAACCGCCGTCTGGCGCAGATATACAAGAGCGAGGAGCACATCGGCGGTCTGCCGATACACATGGACGGTTTCCGGCTCTTTGACGAGCAGCACACCACCAGCGAACCCCTTTGCCGCGCCTACAAAGCCGTGGAGCAGATTGCGCCGGAGAAGGCGGAGCCGTTTCTGTACGCGCTGCGGAGGGCAACCATCGTGGAAGCGCGCCCGACGACCCATTGGGATGAGTTGCTGCGCGTAGTGCGGCTTTGCAGCATTGACGAAGAAGCGTTCCGCAAGGCTTACAAGAGCCACGAGGTAAACGAAGCATTGCTCAACGACATGCAGGAGATGGCTTTGCTGGGAATCCGGCAACTGCCTGTGTGCCTGTTAGAGCACAACGACAAACGACTGTTATTCAACCCGCTTATGGGTTATGACCAATTTATAAATGCAATCAACAGAATCTATGAAAACGGTATTTGATGAAACCCGATTAGGTGCTTTGCGCCTGAAGAACCGCGTGTTCCGCTCTGCTACATGGCTGGCGATGACGGACGAGAGCGGGCTGGTGAACAACGAACTGGTAAACTACTACGACCAACTGGCTGCAGGCGGCGTGGGAACGATTATCACGGGTATCACTTCGGTCTATGAACGCGATGCGGAGGTGGGCGAAGGAGCCAAGTTCTACGATGACCGTTTTATAGCCGGACACCGCCTTCTGACCGATGCTGTGCACCGCCACGACTGCCGTATCTTCCTCCAGACAGCGATGATTGATTACCCGGTTGACGCTATCCCGACGGAGGAGGTGGAGCGTATCATTGCGGCTTTCGGCGACGCGGCGCACCGTGCCGAGCAAGCAGGCTACGACGGCGTGCAGATACATGCCGCTCATTTCTTCTACCTCAGTAAGTTCGTCTCGCCGCTGCTGAACCACCGCACAGACCGTTTCGGCGGCAGCGTAGAGAGACGCGCACAGATACTGCTGGATATTCTGCGCGACATGCGCTCGAAGACCTCCGGCACGTTCTCCGTCATCATCAAAATGAACTGCTCCGACCGTTACCCGGGCGGCGTGGGATTAGAGGACTTCCTGACCACTGCACGGCTGCTGGCTGACGCGGGGATAGATGCGATTGAGGTGAGTGCCAACGGCACATCGGTTGCCGGCATCCGCGCAGGGGTCAACGAAGCCTCTTTCCTCCCTGCCGCGCGTGTCCTTGCCGAGACGGTCAGCGTGCCGGTGATTCTGGTTGGCGGTCTGCGCAGTATGGACACGATGAACGGCATACTCAACACCACGAAGATTGAGTACTTGTCTCTCTCGCGTCCGCTGATCCGCGAACCGCAACTGCTCCAGCGCTGGCTCTCCGGCGACACCACTCCGGCGCGTTGCGTCAGTTGCAATGCCTGCTACCAAACGCCCCAACACCAGTGTATCTTCAACCTGCGTAAAAAAATAGTAAATGACTAAATAAATCGTACATCGTAAATCGTCAAATAATCGTGCCCCCTTGGGGGCTAAGAAATCGTAAATTATAATGAATGCTCTTTTTATCAATGGTTCGCCGCGGAAGAACAAGAACACGGCGCAAATGTTAGAATCCGCCATGCGCGGCGCACAGGAAGCCGGCGCAGAAACGGAGTTAATCAACCTCTATGACTTGGATTACAAAGGCTGCAAGTCCTGTTTCGCGTGCCAGCTGAAGAACGCTAAGACGGACGGCGTGTGCGCTATCAAGGATGACCTGCGTCCGGTGCTGGAGAAAGCCCACGAAGCGGATGTGCTGGTCATCGGTTCGCCTGTCTATTTCAGTTACCCCTCCGGCATGACCCGTTCGTTCATGGAACGGCTTATCTTCCCGCATTTCACGTACGACTACGACGAGCAGGGCAACCGTCGCCGCCCGATTACCGAGAAACGCACGGCGATGATCTTCACTATGAATATCCCCGAGGACGCTTTGGAGGATTGGAAGTACCCTGTTTTGCTGGGCGAGAGCGCCAAGCAGATGCGCGAGAACTTCGGTCATTCGGAGATGCTCTGCGCTTGCTATACCTACCAATTCAACGACTACTCACGTTATGCCGTCACGGTCTTTGACGAAGCGGACAAACACCGCTACCACGACGAGCATTTCCCCATAGATTTACAGAAAGCTTACGACCTCGGCAAGAGGCTTGTGGAAGAAAAATAATATACTTGCACCCAATTAAATTTGCATAATTCAAAATTACGAGGCAAAGGTACTACATTCTTCGGACATGTGCAAATTATTGCAGCAAAAAGTGCAAGCGGTTGGTGATATTGGCGTCGGATGTACCGGCATCGAAGTCGAGGAAAAGCAACGATAGATGCGGGTAGAGGTCCTTATATCGGCGCTCTATACCTTTGCTGATGATGTGATTGGCTATGCAGCCGAAGGGTTGCAGCGAGACCACTTTGTGGATGCCGTGATCCGCTAAATCGCATATCTCGCCGGGCAGGAACCAGCCCTCTCCGAAGTCTGCGGCGGAGTTGATCACACGGCGGCTTTTGCGCCAGATGTCCATGATGTCTGTGAACGGACGGTAGAACGGGAAGTCGCTGCAGAGGCGGTCATAGACATGCGCATAGTGGAGCAAAAGGCGGTTGACGAGTTTTGCCTGCCAGGGACTCAGACCGTCCTTGCGGATGTGCTGCTCGCGGTTGATGAAGGCGTTAGGGATAGAGGTTGAGAAGAAGCCCGTGATCGCCGGTGGCACAACTTCCACGCCGTGCTCCATGAGCCAGCGGACGACGCCGTGGTTCGAGAACGAGTTGTACTTGACGTATATCTCGCCGACCACGCCGACTACCGGCACTTGTTTGGTGGTGTCCG
>JAFSLP010000081.1 GCA_017448345.1 Paludibacteraceae bacterium
AAGAAAATAATTTTTGAATAATTTTTGATAATTTTGGACAAAAAAAAAGAAAAGTTTTTTCTTATAATCGAGCAGGGTAAAGCGAGGGTACGGTGACGTACGTAATGCGAATGAGATGTGTTCCCGGCGGGATGGAAGGGGGATGGACGAGGTGTGGAAGAGGAATGGGGGAGCAAAATGCACCCGCCTAACGAGATATTAATTATTAATTATTACTTATTAATTAAAAAAATCGCCCGAAAGGACGATTTTTTTATCTGACCCTCTGCCCTCGTACATCGTACATCTGTCCTTTGTACATCAGATAGAGTTGTCCGTCACGGAGAAGTTTGGTGCTTTCGGATTCTGGCTTTTGGCTCTCCACTTCCTCAAGGTCGTAGGTCACCGGTTTTGTTCCCTCTCCCCATTGCGAATAGAGCCATTGGATGCGCCAGTCGTATCTTCTGAAGAACTTGTCACGCTTGGCTGTCATGTCGCTGTTGTCCTGATAGCCCTGCGTGCCGTTCCAGACGCGTGCATCGTTCCTCGCCGCCTCGGCGACAGACTCCGCCCAAGCCGTCAGCTCGGCGCGGACCGGCTCTTTGTAGTCGTGATAGAAGATATACCACTGTTCCTCAAGCGCCTGCCGGAAAAGCGGCGATGTGGCAAGTTGACGGATCCAGTACTGCGCAAAAGGCGGATTGTCGTATATCCAAGTCTCCTGATGACGGTCATAGGCATTGCCGAAATCCCACACCGGTCCGAACTTCCACGGGTCTGCCACACCGAGCGAGTCGCGGTCTTTATACAGGAAACAGCTGCCGTGGTATGACTCGCAGTCTTCCATGATTTCCTGTACCAAGTAGAACTTCGCCGCCTCGGTGATGTCCAAGAGCGATTCAAGAGGATAAGAGGGATTGTAAAGCGCGTCGTTGAGCGCATATAACTGCTGTTCTATATACGCGCGCTGGCGGGAAGAGAGCGAGTCGGGTTCGCACAGAGAGACCATCATATGCTGGCCGTTATGCTCGTCAAACTCAATGTTGCCTGCCGACGGATAGTTGTCTATCTCCACCAGCCATCCTCCGGAGATGGAGTCGGAGTGCGTCTCTCCGGATGCCTGCTCGCGTATATGCACGCGGTGGGAGGCGATGCGCACATGTTCCGTCAGAAAATACAGCCCCATATACTTGCCGTTAAGCACCAGCTCGACAGGCACCTGTCTCGGTGTCCAACGAAGCCCGACAGCCCTGCTGAGCGCGAAACCTGCCGGTCCTTTGAGGAAACCGAGGTAGTCATCCGCATACGCCAGCAGGCACCAGTGACGGTTATTGGGCATGCCAAGGACTTTCTGCTTGGTGTCAAACTTGATTTTATAGGGTTTCTTGTCAAAACCGTTCCATGTCCAGTTGCCCCGTCCTTTGATGGTAGCCCGCAGGGGAGCCTGCGCAGTGCCCAAGGAGGGATACTGCGCCTGCACGGAGTCGATATACACGCCGCAGGGCACTTGCGTCTCCGTATCCTTCACCGCCCTGCCGCCGTCGGTAGTGACATAGACCACCGGCAGTGTGCGTGTAGGAGAGGCGGCAAAAGTGCATAGGCAGAATAAGAGGGCGCCGAGAGTCAGGATGATACGCCCCTCAGACAGATATGTGTGCTTGCCGGTCATAGTGAACAAGGGAATACTGTTATTTTGCAAATCAGGCACCCATCAGATGATGCGTGCCTGATTTGGTCGAGAAGAGGCGACTCGAACGCCCGACCCCTACGTCCCGAACGTAGTGCGCTACCAACTGCGCTACTTCTCGATTTTCGGGAAACCGAAAAATCTCGGAGTCCGAAAATAATCTCCTATCTTCGTGAATTCTCGCTCCTTTTTACAAAAGCGGGTGCAAAGGTACAACATTTTTCTGACATGTGCAAGAAAAATGTGCTTTTTTTTATCTTTTTCGGCGGAAAAAGCGTTTTCCTGAGGTTAAAGGCTCGTTTTTAGCGATTATTTCCCGTACTTCCTCCTCCGTCAGCGCTTCCGGCTTGAGCGACTTGGCTATCTGATAATTGCCCTCCGTGGTGTGGATATAGGCGCCATAGCGTCCGTTGAGCACTTGTATGTCCCCCCACTGGTGGATGGGTATATCCGCCTCTTTTTTCTGGCGGATGAGTGCCGCAGCATCGTCCAGTGTGACAGAGAACGGGTCCTTGCCGCGCGGAATGGAGATATAGGTCTTGTCGTAACGCACGTAAGGACCGTACTTGCCCTCACCGATGACGACCTCTTTGCCGTCGATTTCACCGAGTGTGATAGGCAGCGAGGTCTTAAACAACTCCAGTGCCTCACTGAGGGTGATAGAGAAGACCGACTGCCCTTTCTTGAGGCTGGCGAAACGGGGTTTGCCGTCTTTCACGTCGCCCAACTGCACACACGGACCTATCTTGCTTATTTTGGCGTAGATGGGTTGCCCTGTGGCAGGGTCCGTCCCCACCAGTCTGCCGGCGATATGTCCCGATGGAATCGAGGAAAGTAAGGGTTCGAAGGTCTTGTAGAAACTATCCACTGTCTCTCTCCAGTCGGCACGTCCCATGGCGATGCGGTCAAACTGCTCCTCCTCATGCGCAGTGAAATCATAGCTGAGGATGGAGGGGAAGTTCTCCACAAGGAAATCATTGGTGATACGTCCGAGGTCGGTTGGCAGGAGCCGCTGCGACTCTGCACCGTACATCTCCGTCTTCTGCCGCTCGGTAACGACACCGTTTTTGAGCGATAAAACCGTGGATTCCCGCTTGACACCGGTCACCGAACCGCGCTCCACATAGTTCACTTTCTGTATGGTCTCAATGATAGTGGCATAGGTGGACGGACGACCGATACCTAACTCTTCCATGCGCTTGACGAGTGTGGCTTCGTTATAGCGGAAAGGCGGTTTGGTATATGTCTGCACCCCTTCCGCCGAGACAAGCCGCAGGCGTTCGCGCTGCGACATGGCGGGCAGTACGCGGCGCTCCTCCGTCTCCTCGTCATTGGACTGCACATAAACCCGCGTAAAACCGTCAAAAGTAACGATTTCACCGGTAGCTACGAAGGCGTATTTGCTGCCGTGTACAGAGACTTCGATGGTGGTTTTCTCGCTCTGGGCATCTGCCATCTGCGAGGCGATAGTCCGTTTCCAGATGAGTTCGTAAAGCCGCTGTTCGTCCTTGGTGGCACCGGCTGTGAGGGTACTCATATAGGTGGGGCGGATAGCTTCGTGAGCCTCCTGCGCGCCCTTCGATTTGGTATGATACTGGCGGGTATGCACATATTCCTTGCCGTACCGGTCGGTGATAACCTCTTTGGAGGTGGCAAGCGCCAGCGTGGAGAGGTTGACGGAGTCGGTACGCATATAGGTTATTTTTCCGCTCTCATAGAGCGACTGTGCAAGCCGCATCGTCTTGGAGACAGGGAACTTGAGTTTGCGCGCCGCCTCCTGCTGGAGTGTGGATGTGGTGAACGGCGGAGCGGGCATATGCGTCACCGGCTTGCGCTGCACGTCACGGACGATGAACATCGCCGTGTTGAGCGACTCCAAGAACTCAATGGCATCTTTCTTGTGCGAAAAACGATGGTTCAGTTCGCACTTCAGCACCGATGCATCTCCGGGATTTACTCCGATGAAATCGGCACAAATACGATAGGCGGAGGATGCACGGAAGGTCTCTATCTCCCTTTCTTTCTCCACGATGAGCCGTACCGCCACGGACTGCACACGTCCTGCCGATAGACCGGTTGTGACTTTGCGCCAGAGCACCGGCGAGAGCTCAAAACCCACGATTCTATCGAGCACTCTTCGCGCCTGCTGGGCGTTGACAAGGTTATAATCAATGTCACGCGGATGGAGGATAGCCTCTTGGATAGCCGGTTTGGTTATCTCATGGAAGACGATACGTTTGGTGTCTTTGTCCTTCAGGTCCAGCACCTCTTTGAGATGCCAAGCGATGGCTTCCCCCTCACGGTCTTCATCGGATGCGAGCCACACGGTGTCCGCCTTCTTCGATTCCTTGCGGAGCTGGTCAATCAGATGTTCCTTGTTCGCATCGATGGCATAATGCGGTTCATAACCGTGCTCGAAATCGATACCGAGAGAGTTCTTCCCTATCGGTTCTATGTCGCGCACATGCCCCTGACTGCTCAGCACATGATACTCGCTGCCGAGAAACTTCTCAATCGTTTTGGCTTTCGCCGGAGACTCTACTATCACCAGATTTTTGCTCATAAGCGTTATTATAATAAGGAGTGACTTCAAAAAATCGCCGCAAAAGTAGTATATTTAATTGAAATGTGCAAATTTTTTTTCTAACGCTTGCATATATCAAAGATATTTAGTATCTTTGCAGCCGATTTGAGAAAAAAATAATTTGTTTTTTTATCGAAAGGACTTGCATGAACATTTTTTTAGTTGTATTATTAGTGCTCGCGGGCGTCGCGTTATTATTAGCGGAGATGTTCCTTTTGCCGGGTTTCGGCATCGCGGGCGTAAGCGGTTTCGGATGCCTGATAGCCGCTGTGGTAATCGCTTATCTCTGTATAGGCAGGTGTGCAGGTTATATCACTTTAGGCAGCTGCCTGCTTCTGTCCGGGCTTGCTATCTGGGGTTTTCTGCGGAGCCATACGATAGACAAGATGGCATTGGACACGAAAGTGGACGGTAAGGTAAGTCTCGCAAAGAACAAACTGATGGAGCGTGAAGGTCTGAAGGAAGTTGAAGAACCCACTAACGACCCACTAATCACCCACTAATCACCCACTCTCGGACGCTACATACCAATCATTTAATACAGAAAAATTATGGATCCTATTACGATTGTCTTCTTAGTGCTGATTTTCATTGCACTATGCATTTTCTTTTATTATGTGCCCTTCATGCTGTGGATTAACGCAGCAGTGAGCGGTGTGCATATCAGTCTGGTGCAGTTGTTTCTGATGCGTATCCGCAAGGTGCCGCCGACCAAGATTGTGAACTGCATGATTGAGGCGCACAAAGCAGGTCTGACGGATGTGAAACGCGACGGTCTGGAGGCGCATTACCTCGCCGGCGGACATATAGAGCGTGTGGTGCATGCATTGGTGAGCGCCAGCAAAGCCGGTATCGAGTTACCGTTCCAGATGGCGACGGCAATCGACCTTGCCGGACGCGATGTGTTCGAGGCGGTGCAGATGTCGGTGAACCCCAAGGTGATTGACACTCCGCCTGTGACGGCTGTAGCCAAAGACGGTATCCAGCTCATCGCCAAAGCCCGTGTGACCGTCCGCGCGAATATCAAACAGCTGGTCGGAGGTGCCGGAGAGGATACCATCCTCGCCCGTGTGGGTGAAGGTATCGTCAGCTCCATCGGTAGCGCCGAGAGCCACAAGCTGGTGCTGGAAAACCCCGATTCCATCAGCAAACTGGTGCTCTCCAAGGGACTGGACGACGGCACGGCATTCGAGATTCTCTCCATCGACATAGCCGACATCGATGTGGGCAAGAACATCGGTGCACAGCTGCAGATGGACCAAGCCAATGCGGACAAGAATATCGCACAGGCGAAGGCAGAGGAACGCCGCGCCATGGCTATAGCCAGCGAGCAGGAGATGAAAGCCAAAGCCCAAGAGGCACGCGCCAAAGTGATTGAGGCGGAGGCACTGGTTCCGCAGGCAATGGCAGAGGCTTTCCGGAACGGAAACCTCGGCATCATGGATTATTACCGCATGCAGAACATGCAAGCCGACACCGCCATGCGCGAACAGATAGCCGGAAGCGACAAAAAGGGGAAGAAATAACAGCTGAAGGCTGAATGCTGACAGCCGGTTTCCAATGAGAATAGCTTTATTGCAATACCCCGTAGTATGGGCAGACCCGCAAGCCAATGTGGGTCTGCTTAATGAACGTCTGGCAGCCATTGCCGGCAAAGCCGACATAGCCGTTGTGCCGGAGATGTTCAGCACAGGTTTCTGCACCGACCGTCCGGACTTGGCGGAGCCATGGGGCGGCGGGACATGTCAGGCATTGCAGCGGATGGCGGACGAGTATGACATGGCTGTCATGGGGTCCATGATAGTCAAAGAACAAAGGGACGATGTACAACACACAACAGAGCTGAGGAACCGCGGGTTTCTCTTTGCGCCCCATACACAACCGCGTTTTATCGACAAACGGCACCTCTACAAACACGGCGGCGAAGATGCCTTCTTCAGCTCCGGCAACCAGCGCGAGGTTTGGGAATACAGAGGCGTGAAGATACGTCTGGCTATCTGCTATGACCTGCGTTTCCCTGTCTGGCTGAGGCAGGACAAGGGTAACATGTACGACATCTTGGTGGTGGTGGGCTGCTGGCCTACCGCCCGGATAAAATACTGGGACACCCTGCTGCAGGCACGCGGAGCGGAGAACCACTGCTACACGGTGGGCGTCAATCTGGTGGGCATAGACGGCCTGCAGATAGCCTATTGCGGGCACTCGGCGGCATACGACACATGGCTTAATGACTTGGCGGGTTTTGCCGACTATGAAGAAGGCACACGCATCGTCAATCTGCCGATGGAGAAACTATGGCATTTCCGCGAGGTGCTGCCCCAATGGAAGGACGGAGACGAGTATTCGATTGAGAGTTGATAGTTGAAAGAAGCCGTCCAGTAGAAAGTTAAAAAAGTTAGAAGTTTAAACAGATGCAGACTAACTGGCACATAAAAACCCTGACGAGCGAGGAGCAGTCAGCAGCGGAGCGTCTGACAGCGGAGCTGGATATCAGTCCGCTGGCAGGCCGTCTGTTAGCCAGCCGCGGTCTGCGCACCGGTGCCGAAGCACGGGCGTATATCCGTCCCTCGCTGGACAGCCTGCATGACCCTTTCCTGATGCGGGACATGGGGAGTGCAGTGGACCGTCTGGTGCGCGCCATTGACAGCCATGAGCGCATCATGGTATATGGCGACTATGACGTGGACGGCACCACCGCTGTGGCACTGATGTATTCGTTTCTGAAGACCCAGACGGACAACCTCTGTTACTATATCCCGGACCGTTATACGGAGGGCTACGGCATCTCCACAAAAGGCGTCGATACCGCCAAGGCGGACGGCTGCACGCTGGTCATCGCGCTCGACTGCGGCATCAAAGCCGTGGACAAGATAGC
Organism: Paludibacteraceae bacterium; assembly: GCA_017448345.1. Lineage (GTDB taxonomy): Bacteria > Bacteroidota > Bacteroidia > Bacteroidales > Paludibacteraceae > Colicola. The sequence continues at coordinate 7,126 of JAFSLP010000081.1, forward strand.
TTATGCCAACAGCCTCGGCATCGACTTCATCGTCTGCGACCACCACACACCCGGCGACATCATTCCTGAAGCCGTAGCGGTGCTTAACATGAAACGGCAGGACTGTCTCTACCCCTTCAAAGAACTGAGCGGATGCGGCGTGGGATTCAAACTGGTGCAAGCCTATATTCTCCGTCGCGGCATGGACATGCAACAGGCATACCGGCTGCTGCCGCTGTTAGCGATGAGCATAGCCAGCGACATCGTCCCCGTGACCGGCGAGAACCGGATTCTGGCTTTCTACGGTCTGAGGGCACTCAACGCCATGCCTTCCGTGGGCGTGAAAGCCATCATGCATGTGGCGGGTATCGAGGGCAAGAGCGTGAGCATGACCGACCTCGTCTTCAAGTTCGGTCCGCGTATCAATGCGGCAGGACGTATCAAGAGCGGAGCGGAAGCCGTGCGTCTGCTCATCACCGATGACGAAGAGGAGGCTCTGCAGTTCGCCCGCGACATCGACTCCTATAACCAGAACCGCCGCGATTTCGACTCCCAGACGACGGACGAGGCGCTGGAGCAGCTGGCAGAGGACCCTGAGAACGGTCAGCGGCACACCACCGTGGTCTTCTCGCCCGAATGGCACAAAGGCGTGGTGGGTATCGCCGCCAGCAGGCTCACGGAGACGTTCTACCGCCCCACCATCGTCCTCACCGCCGGAGAAGGCGACATCATCAGCGGCAGTGCCCGCTCTGTCAGCGATTTCGACATCTACACCGCTATCGACTCCTGCCGCGACCTGCTGACCAACTTCGGCGGACACAAGTTCGCAGCAGGGCTGAGTATGCACAAGGCGGACCTGCCGGAGTTCAAACGGCGGTTCGAAGACTACGTGGCGGCACATATCACACCCGAACAGCAGGTGCCTACCCTGACCATAGAAGCCGAGGTGGAACTGAGCGACATGAACTGGAAGATGCACAAGATACTGCAGTGCTTGGAGCCTTTCGGTCCGGGCAACGAGCGTCCGCTGTTCCTCTGCCGGGGACTGATCAACAACCGCAACACACGCGCCGTGAGCGAGGGCAAGCACCTGCATCTGGACCTCACCGACCGCATCGTGGCGATGGACGGCATCGCCTTCGGGCAAGGCGACAAAGCCATGGACCTGCAGAACGGCAAACGGGCGGATGTCTGTTTCTATCTGGAGGAAAACACCTACCACGGCCGCACCACCCTCCAGATGAACGCCCAAGACCTGCGGGTAGTGGAACAAGGGAACCAAAAGAGGGTATAAGATGGCATTGAGGCTGGATAATTTCGAGCAGGCGGCTGACCCCGTGATAGTACAGCGCGGGCGGGCGTATTTCCGTTCCGGCAAAGTGACCGAATGTACGGACGAGGACGGAGAAGTGCGTGCCATAGTACACGGAACCGAGCGGTACCGCGTGAAGATGGAGATAGCCGAAGACGGAAGTATCCGGAGAAGTTCGTGTACCTGTCCGTACGACCGGGGAGATATGTGCAAGCATGAGGTAGCGGTGCTGTTCTACCTGCGGCAGGCACGCAAAGAGGCTGCAAGCAAAGGAATACCCAATCCGTCCGTCGGGTGGGAGAAGACGCTGGAAGAACTGATGGCTATCGGAGCGGAGCAGCAGAAACCGCCCGTTTCATCGAAGAAAAAAGGACGGCTGGTCTATGTAATCGAGCGGTATGACGGCATGGTGCACATCCTGCCCCGCAAGCAGACCCCTGCCAAAGGCGGCGGGTGGAGCAAGCCTCTCAATATCTCTGCACAGACCTATTTCACGGTGGGCTATGATTTCATGGACGAGAACGACAAGCGTATCTTCGAGCGGCTGCGCAAGACTGTCGGGCACACCAAATACTACTACCGCCCCTACTGGGGCACGATAGCGGACTACCTGCCCTATCTGGCGGACACCGACAAGGTGCTGCTCCGGAAGAGCGAAGACGAGTACGTGCCGGTGTCGGTGCGCAAGGGGCGTGCCTATCTGAATATCGGGCACAAGGGGCATAATATCATCTTTACATCCAACCTCAAAGGGCGGTTTCTTACGATGGAACCGACGTATGTGGTCGAGGAGAGCGAGACGGGTTATCTTGTCATCGAGCTGTCCGACTACGAGCGGCGGGTGTTCAATGCCCTTCTCCGGTTGGGCAGTATGCCGGAAGAGGCGAAAGACAAACTGCAGCAGTTCATCGCTACAGCTGGCAGCCGGATAGAGATTCATTCCGATTTCATCGAGGGCGGTTCTACTCTGGAGAAGCGGCAGGGCGACGCAACCCTTGTGCTGCGGCTGTCCCCTTCGCACGGTGATTTCACTTTGGAATGTTTTGTGCAGCCTTTACAAGGCGGTCAGTTGCGGTTCTTCCCGGGCGAGGGAAGAGCCGTAGTCTATGACAGCCAAGAGGGCACGCGGTACCAAGTGGAGCGTGATATGGCGCTGGAGAAAGAGCGGCTTCAGGCACTCGGCGAGTTTGCGGCAAACGAGTTGCATACTGTGCTCTCGCCCGAACCGCAGACTATCGGGATAGAAGATGTGCTGCGGCTGATGGAGTTCATCGGCGCACAGAGGAATACGGACACGGAGCCTCTCTACGCCATCGAATGGCGGGAGGGAGCCGGACTGACCCTCAAACAGCCTGCAAAGGCGGACCGTTACACATTAGGGCTGCGGACGAAACAGAACTGGTTCGAGGTGGAGGGTGAGTTGCAGGTGGACGAAGAGACCGTCCTCTCAGCGGCGGAACTGCTGCGGCTGATGCAGGGCAACATGGTCGGCAAACGGTTCGTCAGGCTTAACGAGACCGAGTTCATCGCCCTCAACGAGCGCCTTGCCCGTCAGCTGGCACGTCTCCGGCAGTTGGCGCACCTCAACCGCAACACCGTCACTATCCCGCGTTTCGGAATAGGGCTGTTAGGCGAACTGACAGCCCGCCCCGACTCCATCCTGCGCGAGGACCAAGGGGTACGTGAGCTGCTTGCCCGCATCGACCAAGCGGCACACAAGACCTTCCCGCTGCCGCAGGGTCTGCAAGCCACGCTGCGCGACTATCAGGAGGAGGGCTACCGGTGGATGATGCGTCTGGGCGAATGGGGTGCCGGAGCATGTCTGGCGGATGATATGGGTCTGGGCAAGACCGTTCAGACGACAGCCGTGATGCTGGCGCGTGCTGCTCAGGGTCCGTCGCTGGTGGTGGCACCGGCATCCGTACTGTATAACTGGCAGAGCGAGCTGCAGCGGTTTGCGCCCACCCTCAGCGTACATATATGCAATGACGCGGAGAACAGACAGGAACTGATTGAGGCGATGGCGGCGTATGATGTGCTGCTGACGACCTACGGCGTGCTGGTTCGCGAGGAGAAAGCCCTGACCGCCAAGGCATGGAACATCGTCTGTCTGGACGAAGCGCACACCATCAAGAACCGTGCGACGAAGATGTCGCAGGCGGCGATGGGTCTGAAGGCGGAGATGCGTATCGCTCTTACCGGTACGCCGCTGCAGAACTACCTGTCCGAGCTATGGAACCTCTTCCAGTTCATCAACCCGGGTCTGCTGGGCAGCTATGAGGCGTTTTCCCACGATTTCATCGGACCTATCGAGTCCGCCCATGACAAACAGCGGCAGGTGCTGCTGCGGCAGTTATTGCAGCCTTTCCTGCTACGGCGTACCAAATCCGAGGTGATTGACGAACTGCCGGAGAAGACAGAGATCACCCGGCGCGTCGAGCTGAGCAAGGAGGAGCGAGTGGCATATGAAGCGATGCGTATCGAAGCGCAACGGCAGGTGGAGAGCGCCGAGAAGGTGGACGTGAACGTGCTTGCGTCCATCACACGGCTCAGGCAGGCGGCTTGTTCGCTCGAACTGGTGGATGACGGAGCCCTGAGTGGCGGCGAGGGAGGGAGCAAGCTGGCGGATTTCGCGGAACTGCTCACACAGATAGTGACCGGCGGCAACCGTGTGCTGGTCTTCTCGCAGTTCACCTCGTTCCTCAAGATGGCGCAATCCTACAGCGAAGCAGTCTTACAGCAACGCGGTCTTACAGCAACGCAGTCTGACAGCGAAGCGTTCTTATATCTGGACGGCTCCACACCGCTTGCCCGGCGAAAGAAGATGGTCGAGGCGTTCCAGCACGGCGAGGCGCAAGTGTTCTTCATCTCCCTCAAAGCCGGCGGCTTAGGGCTGAACCTGACCGGTGCCAACTATGTCATTCACCTTGACCCGTGGTGGAATCCGGCTATCGAACAGCAGGCAACCGACCGTGCCTACCGCATCGGTCAGAAACGCAACGTGACGGTCTATCATCTCATTTCCGCCGACACCATTGAGGAGAAGATTCTCCGTCTGCACAAGACCAAACGTGACCTTGCAGATGCTCTGCTGCACGACCAGAACACCACCCATTCCCTCACCCTCGCCGACCTCCAACAACTCCTCTCCTCACGCGAGGAAGCGGGTTCATAGGGAAAAAGGACCAAACTAGCGGATTCTACTGCACTTCTTTCCCGAAATGTGGAAAAATTATGTGGAAAAATTGACAGAAATGCCCTTTTGCACGATTTTGTCAATTTTTTTTTGAATTTTGCACGATTTTGTCAATTTTATGGCTCACCTGCAAAAACGTGTGTTGGTACGATTTTTGTAGTGCATCCTTATATGGATAGTGCTTATAAATTATTAGCATCGTACATTCTCCCGAAGAAGATTAGTGAGTCGTGTGACTGAGTTTGTGTGTCG
>JAFSLP010000082.1 GCA_017448345.1 Paludibacteraceae bacterium
TGACCAAATGGTAAATGGTAAATGACCAAATGGTAAATGGTAAATGACCAAATGGTAAATGACCAAATGGTAAATGACCAAATGGTAAATGACCAAATGGTAAATGACCAAATGGTAAATGACCAAATGGTAAATGACCAAATGGTAAATGACCAAATGGTAAATGGTAAATGATTCTATGTATCGCAAAATAGCTATATTGGGTTCAGGAAGTTGGGCGACGGCACTGGCGAAAATCGTGATGGAGAACCAGAACGAGATAAACTGGTTCATCCGCCGGCAGGAGGTGATTGACGAGTTCATCGCCTCCGGCAAGAACCCTACCTATCTTGGGGCGGCGAGTTTTGATGTGGGACGCATCCATTTCTCTTCGGATATCAACCAGACCGTCGCGCAGTCGGATGTGCTGATTCTCGCGATTCCATCGCCCTATGTCAAGCAGTCGCTCACTAAAATCCGCAGGGACATGACCCATAAAGTCGTTATCTCTGCCGTCAAAGGAATGATTCCCGATGAGAATGTCATCGTCACCGACTATCTCCACAAGCGTTTCGGCATCTCTATGGACCAGTTGGGCGTCATCGCCGGTCCCTGCCATGCTGAGGAGATAGCGCTGGAGCGTCTCTCTTACCTCACCATCGGTTGTGAGAACAGGCAGAACGCGGAGATATGGTCCAAACTCTTCCGCACGCAGTACGTGCAGACCACCACTTCCGCCGATGTCATCGGTCTGGAGTACAGCTCGGTTATGAAAAACATCTACGCCATCGCGGCGGGTATGTGTCAGGCGCTCCATTACGGCGATAACTTCCAAGCAGTGCTCCTGTCCAATGCAATACAGGAGATTCAGCGTTTTGCCACGGCGATGAGCAATGTCCCGCGTGACATCACCGCCTCCGGTTATCTGGGCGATGTGCTCGTAACGGGTTACTCCCAGTTCAGCCGCAACCGCCAGTTCGGGCAGATGCTGGGGCTCGGCTATTCCGTCAAAGCCGCACAGATGGAGATGGAGATGGTGGCGGAAGGTTATTATGGCACCAAAGCCATTCATCTGGCAAACGAACGTATGCAGGTTGCTCTGCCCATCGTGGATGCCATGTATGAGATTTTATACAACCGCCAGAAAGCAAAACCCATCATCAAGTCATTAACCGCAAAACTACAATAATTTTAGGGCACTTCTAAAAATTGCTTTATGTTGATTTAGAGGTTTGTCTTGTGTAGATTGCTGGCTTGAATGAAGGAGCAATGCGGGCATTGTGACTGAGTGAAAGTCAGCAAGATACCAAGAGAAAGCCTAAAGCAATATAAAAGTGCCATATTTATTAACTTTACAGGGTTTTACTAAAAACGTGGAATTTTTAGAAGTGCCCTTAAAACAAAAGACAAAACTTTTAATTTTAATTTCTAATATGAAAATCTGTTTAAAGAACGCAGCCGGCTTTGTGGATGCCGCAGCGTTGAAGACATTGGAGTCACAAACCGAAGCAGCCAACCGGCTGTTGGAGAACGGCAATGGAGCCGGAAACGATTACATCGGATGGGTGCATCTGCCCTCCTCCATCACGGATGAGTTCCTTGCCGAGGTGCAGGCTTGTGCGGATGAGTTACGCCGCCGTTGCGAGGTGGTCATTGTAGCCGGAATAGGCGGTTCATATCTGGGCGCAAGGGCTGTGAATGAAGCTCTGGCTTCATCTTTTGACGCCTTCGTAGCCAAAGACCGCAAAAACCCGTATGTGGTCTATGCTGGAAACAACATCGGCGAGGACTACCTTGCAGAGCTCATGGAGTTCCTCGCGGACAAGCAGTTCGGTATCATCAATATCTCCAAATCGGGCACCACAACCGAGACCGCTCTCGCCTTCCGTCTGCTGAAGACCCTGTTGGAGAAGCAGGTCGGAAAAGAGGAAGCGAAACACCGTATCGTTGCCGTTACAGACCGTGCCAAGGGTGCCCTCCGCAGCCTTGCTACCAAAGAGGGCTACAAGACTTTCGTCATCCCCGACAATGTCGGCGGACGTTTCTCTGTCCTCACACCCGTAGGTCTGCTGCCTGTGGCTGTAGCCGGAGGTGACATCAAAGCCATCGTCCGTGGTGCACAGGATATGGAGAAAGCAACGGACGTGAAAGTGCCGTTCGCTGAGAACCCTGCTTGCCAATACGCCGCTATGCGTAACGCACTCTATCAGTCCGGCAAGAAGATAGAGATTCTCGTGAACTTCAACCCGAAACTGCATTATTTCTCCGAGTGGTGGAAACAGCTCTACGGAGAGTCGGAAGGCAAGGACCACAAAGGCATCTTCCCTGCTTCGGTGGATTTCACCACAGACCTTCACTCGATGGGCCAGTGGATTCAGGACGGCGAACGCACTATCTTCGAGACCGTCATCTCTATTGAGAAAGCCAACAAGACAGTCCTTGTGCCTACAGACGAGGAAAACCTCGACGGGCTTAACTTCCTTGCCGGCAAGCGTGTGGATGAAGTGAACAAAATGGCAGAACTCGGTACGCAACTCGCTCACGTGGACGGCGGAGTGCCCAATATACATATCTCCTTCGAGAAAATCGATGAGTATAACATCGGTCAGTTCATCTATTTCTTCGAGCGCGGATGTGGTATCTCCGGCTATGTGCTGGATGTCAACCCGTTCAACCAACCGGGCGTAGAGGCGTACAAGAAAAACATGTTCGCTCTCCTCGACAAACCGGGCTATGAGGCAGAGTCAAAGGCTATTAAAGAGCGTCTGAATGGATAACCTTCTGACTCTCTCTGAATCAGCAATTCATAGAAATGCCCTTAATAAGTACGAAACAATGAAACGAATCACAATTTTAGCACTGCTCATCAGTGCAATGAGTATGGTCTCTTTGGGTGCCACCAAACATCCGGTAGCTTTTGCGAAGGTGCCCAAGACGGTGCAGAAACTGGTACTGAAGAACTACACCGAGAACCAAGTCCAACTCGTTACCTTCCAGAAAGGTATCGGCAGAACCGACTACATGTTCATCGTCGATGATGAGACCAAACTGGTCTATGACGACAAAGGACAGCTCCGTGAAGCCAAGAACAAAAACGGTGTCAAAGGAGAACTCCTGCCCAAGATGATCATGGAGTACGTCAAGAAAACCTTCCCTCATGCCCGTATCACCGAGTATGAGTTTGAAGGAAGCAAGAAAGAGGTGGAACTGAACGATCAGATGACACTGGTCTTCAACAAGAAAGACCGTTTTCTTCGCATCGACGACTAACGGACTGTCCGTACACCTACCAACCGGTCATAACGCGCTCCGAAAGGACGCCAATAGACATACACGGTGTACTCGTTCTCCGTCTGCCAATAACTACCATCCACTCGTTGGGTGGTAGTTGCATTTTGGGCTTTCGGCTTTCTACTTTCGTCTTTCGTCTCCTTCGGCACGAACCAGTACTGATAATCATACCCGCCCTGTTTCACTAAGGCGGTCAGCCAATAGCATTTGGCTTCTGCATCATACTGCATGCGGTTGCGAAGCCCCATCTCGTTGCCGAAGATGTCACCGCCTATATACAGCGCGCCGTCGAACCATGGCTTTTCCATAGGCAGCGTCCAATGTACCCACATATACTCCGCCTCGGTGTCACTGTCGCTGGTGCGCTCGGCATTGACCACAAAACGCCCGTTGCTGTCATACTGATGGATATATTGCCCGCGTGTGGGTTCGTCCGTGAAAAGCAGGGCGTGGTAATCGCCCAACTCATAATGGATGCGGTCAATACCGGTGCCGGCATAATAGGTGGAGAAGGCATCGAAATGACGGTACTCGTTGCCGCCTTCGAATATAAGCGCCTTGGTGTTGATATACCGCAACCTTTGCGGCTCTACAAACGTAGGTTGGGTCAACACTACGGCATTATCCATCCTGTTGTTCTGCATCACCACCACACGGAATTCGGAGGGCTGATAGCTGATATCCGTATTCTGAAGGTTCACATCCACATCCACCTGCTGGTATCTGCCGCTGAGCTCGATATCCGTATTACTCCGTACACGGGCATCTATCGGCACCAGCGGTTCGGTTACCATCAGGTCCACCTCTGCCACACGGTTGTCGGGATTGCCGTCCTCGTATATCGTCAGACGGTAATTGCCGCTGCGGGTAATCGCCATCTCCTGATTCGGGAAATCAAACCAATAGTGTGTATATTCACGGGATGTATTGAGCGAATGCTCATAGTCGGTGATGTCCTGCGTCGTGAAGCCTGTCAGGTATTCGCCGGATAGGATATCGCTCTCACGGCTCCAGTCAGCGCACATATGTTTCACGGAATAGGTGTAGAAATGCACATCGTGACTCATTTCGTCAAAGGATATATGCAGTGTGTTGTCCGGGTCAGAACCGTCAATAGTAGCTTCATTTAATATAAGGTACGTGCGCGCGACGCGTAAGGTTCTTATCTGCTCGCTGAATGTGCGTACATGTACCTGCGCGCACACGCCCGCCGCTAAACCGAGAAGCAGGGCTATGAATGTTGTTTTTTTCGTCATTTGAAAATGATTTATACCGTTTTCCGACTGCAAAGGTACAAAAATTATACCATATCTGCAAAAAAAACGCACAAAAATTTGCATATGTCAAAAAAAAGCAGTACCTTTGCACCCGCTTTCAACCAAATGGTACATGGTAAATGAGCTGCCACTTTGGCTCAGTTGGTAGAGCAACGCATTCGTAATGCGTAGGTCCCCGGTTCGAGTCCGGGAAGTGGCTCAAAGAATGGGAAGAAAGGCTCTCTTTCTTCTCTTTTCCGAGAAAATATTTTATTTCTTTTATGCAATACGAATTACAAAAACTCGAGCGTATGACGCTCGATCAAGTGCGTGAGATTGCCGTAGGCATGGGGCTTACTCCTCGTCGTAACCAGTCTATACGCGAGATTAGTTATGCTATCCTTGACGCTCAGGCGGATAACCGCGCAGCAGTAGTACAGGCGAAAGAAGAAGCCCGTGCCGCTGCCGGTCTGCCGGCAAAACGGGAGCGCACACGTGGAGTGAAGCGCGCAGCGACAAAAGTCAATACCGCCAACCTCAAAAGCGAACATGTGATGGCTACAGTGGGGACTGAGAAAGAGCAACTGGCACAGATGCAGGAGCAGATTGAAGCCAACAACCACAAGCCCAACCGTACAGTGCAGCAAGCCGGCGGTATCCTTGGCGAAGCACCGGAAGAGACGGTGTCTGTGCAGCCAACTGTGGCGGAAGCACCGGCACCGGAACCAAAGAAACGCGGACGTAAGAAAAAGACAGAGCAACCGGAACTCCCGCTCAATGAGATGCCGGAGACTGTGACGGACATCCCCGAACAGCCACAAGAGACACCGGCACCTGTAAATGAGACTCAGGAAACTCTCGTAGAAGGAGCAGAAGAGGTTGTCGAAGAGTCTGCAGACTTTGTGATGCCTAATTTGGGAGAAAATGTCATTGCCATGGGTACGTTGGAGTGTGCGCCGGACGGATACGGATTCCTGCGGTCTGCGGATTATAACTATCTGCCGAGCCCTGACGACATCTATGTAAGCAAAGAACAGATGCGGCAGTACGGACTCAAACCCGGAGACACCATCGAGTGCTCTATTCGTGTCAACCCGCAGCCGGACAAGTTCTTCCCGATGGACAAAGTGATACGTATCAACGGTCTGGCTCCCGAGCTTGCCAAACAGCGTATCGCATTCGAGAACCTCACACCGCTCTTCCCTGACCAGAAATTCAAACTTTGCACTGGACATAATGACTCCCTCAGCGTACGTATGATAGACCTCTTTGCCCCCATCGGGAAAGGTCAGCGAGGACTGATTGTTGCACAACCTAAAACCGGTAAGACGGTTCTCCTCAAGGAACTGGCAAACGCCATCCTCAAGAATAATCCGGAGGTTTATATGATTGTTCTGCTGATAGACGAGCGTCCGGAAGAGGTGACAGACATGGCGCGAAGTGTGAATGCAGAGGTGATTGCATCTACCTTCGACGAGCCTGCCGAGAACCATGTCAAGGTAGCAAACATTGTCCATGAGAAAGCCAAACGGCTGGTGGAAAGCGGTCATGATGTAGTTATTCTCTTGGATTCTATCACACGTCTGGCGCGTGCATATAATACCGTGGCTCCTTCCAGCGGCAAAGTGCTGTCCGGTGGTGTGGAGGCGCAAGCGCTGCACAAGCCCAAACGGTTCTTCGGTGCTGCACGGAATATTGAGAACGGCGGCTCACTCACCATCATCGCAACCGCCCTGACCGAAACAGGAAGTAAGATGGACGACCTCATCTTTGAGGAATTCAAGGGAACCGGAAATATGGAGTTGCAGCTCGACCGCAAACTGGCTAACCGCCGCATCTTCCCTGCCGTAGATATACCCGCCTCCAGCACACGTCGTGACGACCTGCTGTTACCGCCGGATGTCATCAGCCGTATGTGGCAGATTCGCAAACAGTTGAGTGATATGAGCGGTCAGGAAGCCATGGAGCGGCTTAAGACCTATATGGAGCGAACCGAAGATAACGACGAGTTCTTGTTAGCCGTTAACGGAGCACGTTAATTATAACGGAGCACGTAACGGCGTCTGAAGGATTAGTATGCAGATTCTCATTCTCAATGGTCCGAACCTCAATCGTTTGGGGTATCGTGCGCGCAATATATATGGTACGCGCACAATGGCACAGATTTTGTTGGATATCCAGCAACGCTGGCTTGATGTGCATTTCGTATATCGCCAATCGAACCATGAGGGAGACTTGATAGACTGGATTCAAGAGGTGCAGCCTGCCCTTGCACCCACAGATGAACAGGAGCCGATAGCGGGAATCATCCTCAATGCAGGCGGTTACAGCCATACCAGCGTGGCATTACGCGATGCCGTGGCGGAAAGCGGAATACCGGTGGTAGAAGTACATATCAGCGACATCACTAAGCGCGAACCGTTCCGCCGCATCAGTTTACTCACAGATGTCTGTGCCCATAGCATCATCGGACATGGAACGGAAGGTTATGCACAGGCTGTTGAATGGCTGTTGCTGGCGTACAATGACAGAATACAAGGTACAAAATGAAAAGATTATTTACAGTAACAGGACTATTGGTTGTCGCTTGTCGGCTTTTCGCTGCCGCTCCTCTGACGGGACGCGTGGTGGACTTCGGCACAAAGCAGGCTATTGACTTTGCCAATGTCAGCGTGATGAAAGCTACAGGTGACAGCTCTGTCGTCGGCGGAACGATAACCGACGCTACAGGAGCTTTCTCCATAGACTTGCAGGATGGCAAATATATTGTCACCGTCTCGTTTATGGGCTATGCCGAGCAGAAACGTGAAGTGACGATGGCAGGCAAACCCCTGAACATCGGGCGTATTCAACTCAAAGAAGACACACAGGCTCTGAGCGAGGTGGAAGTGGTGGGACAAGGCTCTTCCATGCGCTTTGAGCTGGACAAAAAAGTGTTTACCGTGGACCAGAATATTGCTTCGGCAGGCGCCAGCGTGACGGATGTGCTGGAAAACATTCCCTCGGTGGATGTGGATCAGGAAGGCACCATCTCGCTCCGAAACTCGGAAGACGTGGAGATCTGGATTAACGGCAAACCCGCAGGACTGACCAGCGAGAATAGAGGCCAAGTGCTACAGCAGATGCCTGCCGGTACCATAGAGAAGATTGAGATTATCACGAATCCTTCAGCTAAATTCTCGCCGGAAGGGACCTCTGGAATCATCAATCTGGTGATGAAAAAAGACCGCTCTGCCGGTTTCTACGGCTCTATTCAGGCAGGTCTCAACTATGCCTTGGCGGCACCGTGGAATGTACCTCCCGGCGGAAACGTAGGCTTTAACATCAATTTCAACGCCGGTCCTGTGGACGGATATTTCAATGTCGGTTACCGTTATCATATCAGCAACGGCGGCAGCAAGACTGACCGCTACAATCTGAACGGCACAGGCGCACAGGAGCTGGATAGTTCGCTCATCCAAAGTCACTTGACACAGGAAGGAACTCAGACACATCGAGGCGGCGGACTCTTCGCCCGTGGAGGTCTCAATTTCCGTCTGGCAGAGCACTCCACCCTTGGTGTTAGTGGTTTTGGCATGGTGAGCGACCCCAAGGTGTTCAACAACAGAAACAGCAACCACCGTTCATACCTGCTGACAGACGCTGCCGGACTGGTGATGCGTGATTACACACGTGACCAGAACGGTTATGGTTATCATCCGGGCGGCAATGCGACACTCGACTATACCTTCGAACTGGACAACCACAAACTGTACGTCAGCGGCACCTATAATAACTTCAGTTGGAACCAGTTGACCAACTACACGCAGGCAGACTTGAACCTGCAGACAGGCGACACCGCATACAGTTATCAGGACCAGAACAACTGGAACAAGAACCAGAGTATTGAGGTCAAAGCCGACTATGAGTGGAAACCGACCCAGCAGAGTCGTCTGGAAGCCGGATATGACTATACGCGTGCATGGTCCAACAGTGATGCGGATGCACATAATCTGGACAAGAACGGAGCTGTCCTCTCGGAGCTCTTCCCTTATTTCTCTGTCACCAACTCCCTGACCCAGAATCATGCGCTGTATATTACTTACGGCAACCGTTTCTTCGACAGACTGTCGCTGCAGGTAGGTCTGCGCGGTGAGTATTACATGCGTCATCTGGAGTCCACCTATAAAGACGGCACCGGTGCCGAAAAGGATTCGTATGCGGAATTCCCGAACAAGAAAGATACAGCTTATTTCCAACTCTTCCCGAGTGCTTATATCAGTTATGATTTCGGCAACGGGCATGAGTTGCAGCTCAACTACACGCGCCGTGTAAACCGTCCGTGGGGGCACCAGATTAACCCGCGCATGGATTTCAGCGATAGCACCAACATCAGTTATGGTAACGTGGATTTGCTGCCCGCTTACTCTAATAATCTGGAACTCAACTATCTCAAGACATGGGAACGCCATACGCTGTCCGCAGGCGTATTCTGGAAATACCGCGAAGGAGCCGTGCAGAACATTAAATACATGGACGCAGACGGCAAGACCATGAAAAACACCTATCTTAATGTGGCAAAACGTCAGGATTTGGGTGTGGAGGTAGTAGCTAAGAACCGTCTCTTCGGCGAACTGTTACAACTGACCACCAGTGCCAATTTCTATTGGAATAACATCGCCTCGGTGGACGAAGATATCATGCATCAAGATACAATGATTCATGTCAATCTGGCTGGGCAGAATATTTTTGCCGGATCAGTGCGCATCAATGCCCAGTTCCTCTTTACCAAGAATTTCTCGGGACAGATATCTGCCAATTACCGCAGTCCGCGCGTGGTGGCGCAGGGTACGACGAGCCATAGTTACTCCATTGATATCGGTCTTCGCCATACGTTCCTGAACAAACAACTGGCACTCGCCCTCAATGTACGCGACCTGCTGGATAGTCGTGCACGCAGAAACTCCACATGGGGTGATGGCTTCTGGCAGTTCAGTGAGAACAGATGGCATTCCCGCACAATCAGTCTGACCCTTACCTATAACTTCGGCAACCAGCAAGGCAGACGGAAAGGCAGACAAGGCGAAGATATGATGGGAGGCGGAGACGATATGGATGATAGCGGAAACAGCAATAGCGAATATTAATATTCAGAAAAGTGAAAATGAAAAGAGAAAGGAATATAGTTAGAAGATTGTTAGGGCTTGTAACAGTCCTTTCAATTTTCAGTTTTCAATTTTCAATCATTCATGCCCAGCAGGCACAGAACAGACCGTATGTGGATGACAAACTCTTCCATTTCGGTTTCCAATTGGGTATGAATTTCGCCACTTTCGGTATTACGGACAGCCAAGACTCTATCCAGAATCCCGTCACAGGGGAATGGAATGTCTATCATGCGCGTGTCAGCAGTATTCTGCCCGGCTTCCATGTCGGCTTTGTGACCGACCTGCGGCTCTGCCGCTATCTCAACCTGCGTTTCTGTCCGGGGATGCAGTTCACCAGCCGGACGATTAGTTACAAGACGGAGGACAAGACCCATACAGTCGCCGGTTCACCCGGTTTCGGCAGCAAGATTGATGTGCTGGCTATGCCTGTCTATCTGCCCCTGTATCTCAAGTGGTCGGCAGCGCGTGAGGGGAACTACCGTCCCTACGTCCTCGCCGGAGGAGGCGCAAGTATTAATGTCAGCCGGGACAGCGAGAAGCCTGTAATGCTCAATCTGATGGATTATTTCTGTGAAGTGGGCTTCGGCGTGGACCTGTATTTCCGGTGGTTCAAGTTCTGTCCTGAGATCACATACCGTATCGGTTTTGCTAACCAGCTCTGCCCTATCGACAAACGGCATGACCAACTCTCGGCGCAGGATTATTTCTATACCAATTCTATCTTGCGCATGACCAGTCATTGCGTTTGTCTTACCTTCAATTTCGAATAAGTGCGTAAGTTTCTCCTTATCATAGTTTGTGCCTGCGCGTTAGCAGGCTGTCGCGAGAGCCGTGTGAGCGATGACCCGACTCTCCGCCTGACTTTTTCATGCGACACCTTGAGTTTTGACACGGTTTTCACTGCACAGGGTAGTGCCACGGCACGACTCATGGTCTATAACCGCAATGCTAATGCCATCATGGTGGACCGTGTAATCCTCGCGAATAAGAATGCTTTCCGCATTAATGTGGATGGCGAACCCCAGACTGACCGTCTCAACCATATACAGATTAACGGTGGTGACAGTCTGTTTGTTTTTGTACGCGTGGAGATAGACCCTACAAACGATACCAACCCGCTGCTGGTGAGTGACAGGCTCTGTTTTCAACTGGCGTCCGGCACTACACAGGAAGTCCTGTTGGAGGCATATGGACAAAACGTGCGGCGGATAGGAGCCAAAGGACGGATGTTTGTCGATGACTATACCTTTGACAGCACCCTGCCCTATCTCATTCGTGACTCTTTTATAGTCAACGGAAAACTGACCATCCAAGCCGGTGCTACGATATATATGCGCAATAATGCCTGTCTCTTCGCGCAAGGCGATGTGGAGGCGCATGGAACACGTGAACAACCGATAGTCATCCGCAGCGAGAGACTCGACAATCTCTTTGACAGCGTGCCATACCTCTATGCCGGAGGCAGTTGGAATGGCGTCTATCTGCTTGCCGGAGACAAAGCACGGACCTATGACCTGCACTATTTGGACATCCTCTCAGGAAATGTGGGGCTGTATTGCGCCAGCACATGCACCGGCGAACTACCAAGACTCACTATGGACGGCTGCCGTATCCATAACCACACCCTCTATGGCATGGTACTGCTGAACGCCGATGCGCTTGTCACCAATACGGAAATCAGCAACTGCGCATCATACTGCGTCTATTGTTCGGGAGGAAAGCATGATTTCGTACATTCGACAGTGGCGTCTTATTTCGGCTACACCAGCATCCGCATCCAGTCGGTCTCCAAGGAAGATGCAGCGGCTGTCTATATCGATAATCTGGGAAAGACTGCGCCACAGACTGTCACTTCCTTTTATAACAGCATCATCACCGGCTACCGCTCCAACCAATTGGTAGTCGCCACTCCGTTTGACCGTTACTATTCCGGCATTTTCAAGGGTAACTATCTGAAGACCGACACGCTTGCTATTCCGCATGCGGAGGCGAATATATACCACCAGAAAGACGACACTGCTGCCGTCTTCCGCAATGATTTCTATAAATACAAGGAATACGTCTATTATGATTTCCGGCTGGATTCCCTCAGTCCTGCTATCGGTATAGGTGACAGCCTCTCTGCTCTTCCCTATCCTCTGGACAGGAACGGACTATCGCGTGCGCTCACACGTCCGGATGCCGGTTGCTACCAGCACGAAGAGTAGTTCCCGCTCTATTGGGGCAGCGAACTGATATCACGGGCTATCTGTTCCCGCAATTCCAACAGACTCCCAAATCGTTTCTCTTCACGGATAAACCGCTCGAAACGGATGTCCATCTGTTGTCCGTACAGGTCGCCGTTGAAAGAAGGTATATGTATCTCTATACTCAGTGCCTCATTGCCTACCGTCGGGTTGGTACCTATGTTCAGCATCGCCGGTGTCCATTCAAAATCCTTTGCGCGCACATAGACGGCATAGACGCCTGTCCGAGGCAGCACTTTGTACCTGTTGTCCGGCATGATATTGGCTGTCGGAAAACCTAATGTGCGCCCTATACCGTTCCCGTGAACTACATGTCCTCCCAACTGATACGGACGGCCTAACAGCTCGTTTGCTATTGCTATATTACCGCTCTCAAGTGCATGACGGATCTCAGTGGAGGACACATGCCATTCTCCGTCGCTGTATTCTCTCATCGTCCTCACTTCTATGCCGCATAGCTCGCCTGTGTGGCGATATTCCTGCGGTTTGCGGAGTCTGTCAGAGCCGAACTGATGGTCATACCCCATCAGCAGGATGGATACCTCATGCCGCTCTTTGAGATA
Organism: Paludibacteraceae bacterium; assembly: GCA_017448345.1. GTDB lineage: Bacteria > Bacteroidota > Bacteroidia > Bacteroidales > Paludibacteraceae > Colicola. The sequence continues at coordinate 12,483 of JAFSLP010000082.1, forward strand.
GAGCATAAACTCTTTTGCTGTGAGAGTATATATCTCGGCAAAGGGTAGCACAACCACCTCACCATACGCACTCAGCAGTGCTTTGCGCTCTTCGAGGGTAGTGAGCAGTTGCGGTACGTAATCGCTATGCAGCACGGCACGCGGATGGACATCGAATGTGACAATGAGCGGCTGCAATCCGCGCTCTGAGGCTATGGCTTGCATCTGCTCGAACAGATAGCGGTGTCCGGCATGCACGCCGTCAAAGAATCCGATAGTGGCTGTCTTGCTCATTGTCTGGCACTTCTGTTCATTCCTCTGTGTAATAACCGTGCTCTATACCGTATTGCAGTTCGGCATCTTGTATCAGCTGCACTTGTACGGATGTGATAGCACGGTCATCCTCTCTGACGGCAGCCAGCACGTAATCCAACTGCTCCGTCTCATCTACTTCGCCGTCCAGATACTCCATCTCGCCTGTCTCGGGGTCTTCTTTCACCAGCCCTTGTTCTTGCAGGAAATCATCCATACTGTCAAGCACGAACAAGATGTCGTCCGGTGTCAATGTCCCTCGGTCCTCAGAGGGGATGGTGCGGTAGATAAACTCTACTAACTCGCGCTCTTCAGGTTCCAGAAGAGCCATTTCAATCGTGTTATTTTCCATAATTGCTCAAAAAACACTGCAAAATTAGCGAAAATTTTCTTTTTATACAAATTAAACGCAAATATTTTATTAAAATTTTGCAAATATGCAAAAAATGTAGTAATTTTGTACGCAAATTGGTATCTGTATGAGCGAATTTTTGAAACGCACACTAAGCGGAGCCGTATATGTCGGCATTGTCATCGGGTCTGTTCTCTGGCACCCGGTTGCTTTTGGAATAGTCTTTCTTATTGTCATGGTTTGGGGGGTGAGCGAATACCATCGTTTGATGGGTTCCTCCCGTTACGCACGCGGCGGAGCGGTTGTTGGCGCAGCCCTGATGTGGATTGCGGCATTGTGGGCGCTTGTGGCTCCGGAGGGGCTTGGACAGTCGTGGGGCATTTATGCGTTGTTCGGAGGCTCATACGCGCTCGTTATCTTTGCTTGTATCTTGGAAGAGCTGTGGGCGAAAGCTGCTAATCCGGTAGCCAACTGGGGGAATCTCTTCGTCTCGCAGATAATGATTGCATTGCCTTTCTGCTCGATGATTGCTCTTCTCGCGCTTGACAAATGGTTGCTGCTCGCCCTTTTTGTTCTTATCTGGGTCAACGACAGCGGAGCCTATTGTGTCGGTTCGCTCACTGCCAAACGTGAGGGAGGAAACCATAAGATGTTCCCTCGCGTCAGTCCTAAAAAGAGTTGGGAGGGGCTGTTCGGTGGCTTTGTTTTTGCTATCCTTGCTGCCCTCCTGCTACAATACTACGGTTGGTTTGACGCACTATGGTGTGGGGGTACGGAAGACATTGCGAATAACACAAAGACAGCAATAGTCATTACCTTCGCAATATTAGCATGCACGTTTGGTACCTTGGGAGACTTGCTCGAGAGTCTGATGAAACGCACTATAGGAGTGAAAGATTCCGGGCGTTTTCTGCCGGGGCACGGTGGAGTGCTGGACCGTTTTGACAGCATGCTGCTGGCTGCACCGATGATAGCTGTTTTCTGTTGGGTATGTTACGCTTTCTTGTCGCTCTGTTAAGCCGTCTGCCGCTTCGTGTACACTACTGGTGTGCCGACTGGTTGATTTATCCGCTGATGGTGTATGGAATACGCTATCGGCGGAAGATGGTGGATAAGAACCTGCGCAACTCTTTTCCCGAGAAAAGTGAGCAGGAGCGGAGGCAGATAGCGCGGGATTTCTATCATCACTTCTGCTATACCATAGTGGAGACCATTTACGGCTACCACTGTCCGGACGAGGAGATGCGCCGCCGGGTGGTGTTTGCGCCGATGGACGAGGTGAACAGAATGATTGATGCAGCCGGAGGAGGGATTTTCATGCTTGCTCATTTCGGCAACTGGGAATGGCTGGCAAGTCTCCAGCAGTGGGTGAGTCCCGGAGTGACGGAGCTGAATGTCTATCGCAGGCTGAAGAACAAAAGCATGAACAGGCTGATGCTTGCTATCCGGGGCAAGAGAGGCGGAGAGTGCGTGGAGAAACAGCGTATCTTGAGAGAGATGATACGCTATAGAAATGAGAACAGACCTGTTATTATCGGACTTCTCAGTGACCAGAAACCGCGACCGGAGGTGACTCGCACATGGGTGGATTTCTTGCACCAAGAGACAGGTTTTCTGGACGGCGGGGAGGTGTTAGGCAGAAAGTTCGGTTATCCGGTCTTTTATGTACATATTACACGCATGGAGCGTGGCTCGTACCGCTGTGATTTCCAAGTGCTGGCTGCACATCCTGAGAACACAGCAGAAGGAGAGATAACGGCTGCATATGCCCGCGCGCTGGAGCAGAACATACGGCAGCAACCCGCTCTGTGGCTATGGACGCATAACCGTTGGAAATGGCACAAATGATGGATTGATGAAATGATGGATTGAGCCGCTCGCAGAGCGAGCTGAATGATGGATTGATTGAATGAATGATATGAAATGTAGCATCATTATATTGAACTGGAACGGTGCTGAGATGTTACGGCGCTACTTGCCGTCGGTGGTGGAGCATACTACCCTGCCCGATTGTGAGATTGTAGTAGCCGACAATGGCAGTACGGACAACAGTCTGGAGGTCCTGCGCACGGCTTTTCCGAGTGTCCGCACCCTTGTGCTGGACCGCAACTACGGCTTTGCGGAGGGCTATAACCGTGCGCTTGCCGGGACAGAGAGCACCTATACGGTTCTGCTCAACAGCGATGTGGAGGTGACGGAGGGATGGCTGGAGCCGTTGCTCGCTTTTATGGATACGCATCCGGACGTGGCGGCGGTGCAGCCCAAGATACGCAGCTGGCTGTATCGTGACCGCTTTGAGCACGCTGGCGCAGCGGGCGGATTCATCAATGCACTGGGTTATCCATATTGCCGTGGGCGCGTGTTATGGCATGTCGAGCAGGACAAGGGTCAGTACGACACACCGGCGGAGGTGGCGTGGACTTCCGGCGCGTGCATGTGCGTACGTACGGCGGTGTATAAGGACTGCGGAGGGCTCGATGCCGCGTTTTTTGCTCATATGGAGGAGATTGACCTCTGCTGGCGGATGCGCAATAAAGGCTGGCGGCTGGTGTGCCTGCCGCAGAGCGTCGTCTATCACCTTGGTGGTGGGTCGCTCAACTATGAGAGTCCGCGAAAGACATACCTCAATCATCGCAACAACCTCCTGATGATTTATAAAAACAAACAACACCCTTGGGGAGTGCTGTTTATTCGTTTCTTCTTGGATTATGCGGCAGCTCTTTTCTACCTGCTGCAAGGGCGTCCGCAAGCCTGCAAGGCGGTCTTCACAGCCCGTCGGGACTATAGGCGGATGCGCAAAATGTATTAGAAACCGAAACTCAGACCGCAGGAGAAGGTGAAATTCCCTCCCTGATAGAACACCGGTGTGAATTTGTTGAGATAATAACTCTCCAGAGCCGCACCGGTCAGGTTCATTGATGTGCCGTCCGCGTTCCAGCCGCGGTCTTCGCCATCCGTACGTTCCGATGCTGGCGCATAGGCACGCGCGTTATTATAGGTAAAGTCCACGTGCGCGTAGCAGTTGTTGAACACCTCATATACAGCCCGGAAATTGACCACATCATTCCGCCAAGTCTTCTCGCTGAACGGTTTCTGCGCAATAATCGGGTTCTGCTTGTTCGGTTTGACGCTTCCGGCGATGTAATAGCGCACGTAGTCGTAATTCCGGTATTTGGTGTCGCAGGTGTAGTCGAGGGTCAGCCTCAGTCCGCGTACCGGACGGTAAGCCAGCTGTACGAATATCGACTGCGCGTTGTCACCCATATAATGACCCATGTTAAAACTGTTGGACGTGAAATCCAGCACTTTGATGGAATGGGTGTAAGTGGCTATGTATGAGCGCATAAACTCTCCTCTAAGACTCAGTCCTCTCACGGGCCAGCCGCTCCAGTTGAACCCTACAAGATACGACACCGGGTTATGTTCGGGGTTCGATTTCTTGAGACGCGCAAGCTTGAACTCGTCCAGATAGAACGAACCGTACAGACGCAGATGGTCGGTCGGACGGACGGAGATGGAGGCGAACACTTGTGAGTTCTGGTTCTCGGAACCCAAGCCTTTCGTCAGCAGGTGGTCCAGCGATTTGAAGAACGCGATGGGGATGAAATATGCCGCCTGCACGTTACGTTCGGCATAGACGATGGAGTTTCCGAACGAGAACTGGATATATTTGATGGGCATAAAGGTGAACATGTTCGCTGCCATGAATTTGTTGGCAGGACGGTAGTTCAGCTTGGTCTCGCCCTCTTTGTATCGCTCTGTGTAATAGTAACTTGAGTCTGTCACATTGCTTGGCAGCCATGCATGGAAATAGTCGAACTGAAACCATTTGCAGGGTGTCAGCTGGAGTGTCACCATCGGCACTGCGGGGTTGTGTGCAGAGAGGATGTTTGAGCAGTGTTGCGCGTCGCCCCATTGGATACGTTCGCGCTGCACGCCGATGGAACCCCACCATGTGTAGAGGGAGATACCGCCGCGTGAGTCGGAGAAATCACCGCCGTAGTTGGACTCCTTGTACTGCACGCCGGGGATGTTGTTCAGCGCAGGGTTCGGGGCATAGACAGGGTTCGACGGATCCGAGTTGTCCGCCAGCCTCCAGCCGTAATGGATCTTGGAGTTGTTGATGCCTAACCCGCTCCAGCTGTTATCGCGGATGGAGCCCCAGATGGACAGGTGGCGGGCTATATCCATCTGAATCTCTGCGCCGTACCACCGGTGCATCAGCAGACCTTTCTTGTTGTATGAGAGGTCCATGCCCAGTATCGGACGAAGCCGGAACTTGAATATCTTGTCTTTCGTCAGTATATGCAGACTCGGGTCCGCCAGCGACAGGTTGGACACCGGGGTTATCCATTGCGTCACATGCCTGTGCCCGTACGAATAATAGGTCGGCAGAGTGTCGCATTCCAAAGCATAGTCCTGCAGATAAAACTGCACTTCGTCGCGTTGCCTCGGGCTCAGCAGCGAGTCCTTGCTCTGCGCTTCTGTCAGCAGCCGGGCAATATGGTCACGTGTATAGGGTTTGATGGCGGCATTGGAACGGATGATGCCGTCAGTCGTCAGTTCCTCTATGAAATCATACACCTCGCTGTATTCGATGGCTTCGGGAATACGTTGCGCACGCACCGTGAGGGGCACGACACTTAGCGCTAACAGGCATAGTGCTATCCGTCGGATTGTCTTCATATCTTTCTACTTTGAGCAGATTGGTCTTTCTGCTTTGAGCGAAGCGGTCTTTATTTCTGATACCGTGCGTTCAGAGCCTCAATCACTTCGTCGGTGATGTCGTAGCCTGCCACTTTGTTCATTAGCACGGCATCGTTGAGAACGAGGTGATAACGTCCGTCAGCATTCCATTCGCGCAGATATTGCTGTACGGAGTCCTGCAACTGCTGGGTCAAAGCCGCTTGTTCGTTCATGAAGTCCGCGCTCAGTTTCTGACGGAGGTTCTCAAGGTCTTGTTGTTTCGCCATCAGTTGCTGCTCTTTCTTCTGAAGCTTGGCTTGCTCGCTCTCGGCGCGCTCTCGGCTGAGGAAGGCACCGGCTTCCACTTTCTTCTGGAAATTGAGCACATCCTGCTGGAAGGTCTCTGCCTCTTTCTGGAGAGCTTTTGCTCTAGTGTCCAGTTTGACGGTCGATTCCTCGTAACGCGACATCAGTTTGTCGGACGCTTCTACGGCAAGCGTGTAGTTCTTGAGGATGGAATCGGTGTTGATGATGGCAATCGGCAGCAGTTCGCCTTGTGCGGTTGCTTCCTGTACGGCAGGCTTCTTGGCACGGGGCACTGCGGTAAAAAAGAGAATAAACAGGGCAACCACTGCGGCTGCCAAAACAGACTCGACGATAATAGAAATCTTGTTCATAATAGTATTTGTTAATTTATTTATTTTACATTTGGTTAATTTATTTATTTTACATATTTCGGAGTGCTTGCAAGCACCTCTTTGCTTTTTACTACTCCACCCTGATTCTTCGGTCGGTTTTCCGTCTTTCCTCACGGTCTTGCGAGGTGGCGCAATGGATTTTGTCCTGTTTCATGCGTTCATTCTCTGCGATATGTTGCGACCGGAAAGTATGGTCTTTGCGCAGGATAACCCCCACGCACAGCAGCGCGAATGCCGCTCCCACCACACCTATTGTCAACAGGATATTTGTCATTGTTATTTGTCGATATTTTGTTATTATATTGTTGTTATTTTGTTATTATTTTGTTATTATTTTGTTATTGTATTGTTATTGTATTTGCCTACTTACCCAAAATACGCCGCAAAGGTACAACTTTTTTTTGAATTATGCAAGAGAGAGGTGCATTTTGTATAATTTATGGGTAAAAGGAGAAAAGAGAAGGGAAAGGAAGGCTACGGCGTTGTGTAGAAATGCATTATTTATCCTCTACCGCTAACAAAGTGGTGTCTCGGTACGTATGAAAGATATTAGGCTGGATATTTTTGTACTCCTTGAATTGGTGGATAAGTTCCAAATCAAATACTAAACGCGGTGCTTTGTCGTTGCTCTTTGGATGAATTTCCGCCTTGCTACCGATACGTGCAATTTTAATCAAGTACAAGTCTTTCACGCCTTTTCCTTTGATATACGGCATAAAATAGAACAATTTGTTCAAAGCTATTGTTGAGGGGAAATTCTTTGTCTTTCCTGTATAGTAAATCTTGGTCGGACATCCATCCAAGAAGTATTCCTTGTTATCTTCTTTTACCAAACCTATCAACACATGTTTCATCGGATCCAGACCGACTGTTTTTTTCGGGGCGGTATATACAATCTTATCTTCGGAATGTTCAAACAACGACAACTCTAATTTCGGCTGATGGTCACGGCGTTCCTCAATAGGATGAGTAGAAACCGGTTCTTCGTCATAGATAAAGCGGTAAAGCGATTTTCCAACCTCACGAACGATTCCGCACACCAGTGCATTGCCCATCAAGAATGCACGACGCCCATCAGACACTTCCGCATGAAGGGTTTGGTTGTCAGGAAACATGTTCAACCGTTCCAATTCGACAGGGATAAGACGACGGTATCGTCCGCTACGTGTCTGAATGACATGTTTGAAACGCGATGGTGCAGTTCCGCCTTCTCCGGTTATCATCGTTCGGGAAGGGCGGTCTAAAGGGTCTGGAAAAGCCATTCCACCCTCTGAGAAATCATATTCGAAACCTTCTTTGCTGACGCGGTGAATTTTCTTTGCCCCTTTCTCGTATTGCCATTTAGGCAGTTCTTCATCAGAAATATAAAACTCTTCAGGCACAAACTCTTCATCCACAATAATGTCTCCTAACAGTTGGCACGGTCCTTCATATCGTGAGTCTGCTGCCACAGAATATACATGCCGGTCTATCATTATTCCTGCATTCCCAAATGGAGTGAGTTTTTTGTCGGTATTAAAATTGTCCGATACTTCCTTGATGGAACCCTCTATATCAAAAATACTTTCGGAGCGATAGACTTGCTCGAAAGGAAATGCTTTTGCCATTACACCATCAAACAACAGCCAGTCCCTCTCATTTTGAACTTTTCGGGCTATAGTACTACCTTTTCGATATGCGAGAATATATGTTCTGCGGCGTCGTTGAGGCATACCATATTCTGCAGCATTTATGATTCGCCATTCAACAACATATCCGAGGTCGGACAGAGAAGCCAGAATAATCGCGAAATCACGTCCGCGCTGAGTAGCCGGAGAATTAATAATACGGTCCACATTCTCCAAAAATAGGTAATTGGGTCGTTTCTCTCCTTTCTCGTTAAGGATACGGTATATCTGCCACCATAGGACACCTTTTTTCCCTTCTATACCGCCTGATTTGCTTAATGTGGAGGCAACCGAATAATCTTGACAAGGGAATCCGCCGACCAATAAATCATGGTCAGGAATGTCCTTTGTCTTAACAAGATTGATATCTTGGTTACTATGCCCTTCCTTGCCAAATCGGGCGCGATAGACAATGGATGCGTCTTGGTGTTGTGTGGAGGGTTCCCATTGGTTATTCCAGATCGTTTTGTAACAATCGGAAGCACCTTCTAATCCTATGCGGAAACCACCAACTCCGGCAAACAACTCTACTACTTTGATATCTTTGTTCATTTTTCAATCAGTTCTTTTACGATATTACGACTTAGCCAAATACATTGTGGAATCATTTTTAGTCCGTTTATCACTAAAGTCTTGTGTTTCTCTGCTGACGTGCTTGCACCGCCTCTTATAAAGACATTATGAGTCGCTTTCTTTGGAAAGTTTGGAGATTCCCGATACGTCCCTGACTTGTTGATAATAAAATCGCCTTTTTTGTTGACTTTCTTCTCTATGCGGAGTTTTTTGTTAGTAATTAGGTCGCGGACCTCGTTCCATGTCTTTTTCACATTTTTCATTATGAATTTCTCATCAAAGAAAATACGCTTAAAGCCCTCAAAAACGACTTCTTTCCCTATGTGTCTATATATGATAAACAAGAAATGGTGCCCTGCGAAATAATCGTATATAACTGAATTTTCAAACCCGCTCTCTTTGGTCCATTCAATAAGATTCGGCATGAAAAGTTTCATGTCTTCCTTCATGGCTCCGTTTGCTTTCAAAGGTACACTCTTTGCTATTATTCCGATTTTTGCGAAATCTTCGATGTCGTTCAGTTTTGAAGCCTTGCCTCCATACATTCCAACCACTATTGACTCGGCAAAGTTTTTTATGTTCGGATTAAATTCTATATTCAAACTTTCTGCTATTTGTCTGAATGTTTGTCCTTTGTATCGCTCTGTCAACAATTGGCATTTTCTGTCTATATCATCATACTTGCTGATACGCTCCTCTAATTTCTCGTAAAACTTCTTCGAGAAATATTTATCTGCTATTACAGTTGCATAGGCTCGTTTTAAGCGAAATCGCGGACTATTGGGAAATTTAGGAGCAGTGTCTATCAACATTAATCGACCGCGTAACTCATGCGAGAGACGAGGATATTGTGTTTCTCGTTCCTGTTGAGTGGAATAGTTCCGGTGTATTATAACCAAGAATTCCTGTACTAATAGCCAGTCTTGTTTTAGAAGCAGTTGGTCTTCGTTAGTAAATTCGTAAAACTGAAAACCGAGTATCGGAAAGTTTTTATAACCTTCGAGTTTGACAGTCTCGGTAGAGTTATACAAATAGTAAACCCAAAGCATATGATTTAACTTATGCCAGAAGTTTGATTCCTCAAATTTTTCTTTTACAATGGTGGAGATTGAAACAGCGGTTATACTAACCGGTTCTTTGCATTCGTAAATATATGAAGATTGTTTTCTTTTCGGTTTGATCATTCCCGTTGTTTTAATCTCTGTAGGGATGCCATCTACCAGTATGTCAGGCGCTTGTTTGCTATCCTTTTTACACCCGAGAACAGATTCTTCTATAATATCACCGGCAATACCTTTTACCTTTTCCCGTCCCTCGTGGTGCGCGAATAACTGAGCTTTGTCAACTTGTAACAAAGTTTTGTTTTTTGCGGCATTTAATAATTCTTCCACTTGCTGCCGTGTAAAAATCCGGCTTGAGTCTGTTGGAGTATTCATGATTTTTCTCTTTCTGTTTTTTGTTTGCAATGCATCCAAAGCGGCTGCAAAGATACAACTTTTTTTTGACATATGCAAATAAAAAAGAAAATTTGTATTCCCCTCCCTCTCCCTCCCTTTCCACCTTCTATCTCCCGAAAATTTGCATATTCCAAATATTTTTTGTATCTTTGCACCCGGATTCGAATCCAAGCCCTCTTAATCCGCAGGGTGGAAAGGATGTATCTCCTGTGTATCCTAGACCATGCTTGTTTTTGTTAACTCATAACCAACACAAATACAA